>JBILNK010000067.1:0-20073 GCA_044375105.1 Planctomycetota bacterium | reverse complement strand
GCTCCTCATGGGGATGTCTGCGGAGCCGCTTTGCCAAGGGAAAGCCGCACTGGGGCCGGTCCCCCACAACGAAGCGGCCCGGATCTGGGCAGGGTCGAGAGCCGCACCGAAAGGAAAACGACGTTGGCCTTCAGGATGAGAAGCTCCTCGGCGGTGCCACGTTCCACGAATCCGGGGGGCACGCGGGATAAACAGGCATTTCGCCCATGGAGCGCAGGCATTTCCAGGCCCTGGTCGCTTTTTTCTGACCGGTCGGAGCCGCGCGGCTCGCGAGCAGCGGGGCAGTGAGCAGGGAACCTCGTCCTTGGACCGCCACCGGACGCGGGCGAGTCCGACCAGCGAGAAGCCCCGCGCGGAACGGCGAACTCCGCTTCGCCCAGGCTTGGGTTTGGACTCGCGGCCCCAACACCTCTCCCACGCCGGCCCGGGTCCGGGCCCCTGGAGATCGAAGGATCGATCGGTCCCCCGGAGGCTCGGGCGCCCTACAGCAGCCCCAGATCCCCCCACTCGAGGACATCCGAGTCGCCTTCCCGGGCTGCGCTCTCCCGGGCGCCCGCTTCACGGGGCTCGGCCGCCGGCCGGCTGGCGGGGCGTTTGGGGATCGGCGCGGGCGGAGGCGGCGCCGGGGACAGGCCGGCTGCGGCGGCAGGCTGGGGCAGCGGGGGACCTGCGAGCGCCTGCGGAGGCATGGTCGCCTCCAGGCCGCGGCTCTGGCGCCGCTCGAGCACCAGCTGGTTGACCCGCCGCAGGAGCTCGTCCTCCGATTCGGCGCCCGGCGTGTCCGAGGGACGCGCCAGGAGCAGGGCCTCGCGCCGACGGCGCCAGACCTTGCCCAGGGTCTCGAGAACCTGGTCGGCCAGGGCGCGCGGGCTCTCGGCGAACTGGTTGGCGGCGTCCAGGCGGGTCAGCAGCTCCCGGGCAGGCGCGTCCTCGACCGCCCCGAGGAGCAGGCCCGCGTCGATGGTCCGATCCGCGTAAGCGGGGTCGTCGTAGAGCTCCAGCAGGGTCTGAAACAGCAGCCGCAGGCGGGCGTCCGGGGCGCCCCAGCGGCCTTCGGCATCGGGGGGCGGCGGCCGTCCTGAGGAATCCCCTGGGGCGGCCGGGGCCGTACCGCCCGAACTCGCTCCGAGCTGGCCCAGGCTGGGTCCGCTGGACCCGGTGGGAAGCGCCCCGGTGGCGCCGTCAGCGGGGACGAAGTCCACGGGCAGGCGGGCAGCGGCAGCGGGGCCCGCGACGGGCCCCGATCCAGGCGGCCGATCGCCGGGGGACGGCTCGCCCCTCGGTCCGCCCCTCGGTCCGCCCCTCGGCCAGCCCTGCGGTGCCGCCTGGGACGCCTCGCCCTCCACGGCCGGCGCCCCCCCGGGAACGGGCGGCTCGTAGACCGGCCCCTCGAAGGCCAGCCGCACCTCGCTGCGACGCACCTCGATCAGGGCGTTGTCGAGCAAGAGCGCCGCCAGGAGCTCGCCCCAGGCGCGCGCCTCGCGCTGGCCGGGTCGCACCTCGGCGGCCCGCGGGCGGGCGACCGGCCGGCGGGCCTCCCCACGCCGCTCGTTCACGGGGCTGGACTGCGGGGCCGCGCGCTCATCGGAGGGCTTGGCGGCGCGGGCATCGCGGCCCCCGCGGTCGAGCCGTTGGCCTTCCGCCAGCAGGGCCTCCTGGGACAGACCGAGACGCTGGCTCGCCGCGCCGATCAGGTTCTCGCGCTCGACCGGGCTCGGCAGCCGGCGCAACACCGTCAAGAGCTCGCGCACGGCTGCAGGGCGCTGATCGCGCTCCAGCTCCGCCACGCCTTCGAGCAGGAAATCGAACCAGGGCGTGGGCCGCTCCAAGGCGCGCCGCAGGCTGTCCGGATCCTTCTGGCAGACGTCCGCCGGATCTAGACCCTCGGGCGGCAAGGCCACATCGATGCGCAGCCCCTCGATCGCGACCAGGCCCTGCAGGGCCCGATACACGGCTTTGCGCCCGGCCGCGTCGCCGTCGAAGACCAGCGTGGCCTGCTTGGCGCCGCTGCGCCGCACGAGCTTGCCGTGCTCGTCGGTGGTGGCGGTTCCGAGCACGGCCACCGCGGTGCGCAAGCCGACCTGATGGCAGGCCATCACGTCGGTGTAGCCCTCCATCAGGAGGATGCGCTTCTCGCGCCGCACGGCCTCGCGGGCCTGGTCCAGCCCGAAGATCAAGCGGCCCTTGTGGAACAGGGGCGAATCCGGCGAATTGACGTATTTGGGTCCTTCGACGCCGGGCAGGAGGCGCGCTCCGAAGCCGAGCGTACGCCCGTCGCTGTTGCGGATCGGGATCGTGATGCGGGCGTAGAAGAAGTCCTGCAGGCGCCCGTCGTCGCGGCGGCGGGCGAGGCCCGCGTCGACCAGGGCCTGGTCGGAGACACCGGACTTGCGGGCTTCGCCCACCAGCACGTTGCCGCCGGGCGCGAAGCCGACCCCGAAGACCTCGAGCGTCTCGGGGCGCAGGTCGCGGCCGGCCAGATAACGCTGGGCCTCGGCCGCCTGGGGGCTCTTCAGCTTGCGCTGATAGAGGCGCTGGGCGCGCTCGAGCACCTCCAGTGCGGCCAGTTCGCGGGCGCTCTGCTGACGCGAGGCCCGCGAGGAGCTCGGGATCTCGATGCCATGCTGGCGGGCCAGCTCTTCGACCGCCTCCCGAAAGGTCAACCCGTCGAGCTTTTCGAGGAAACGGATCACGTCGCCGCCTTCGCCGCAGGCCCCGAAACAATGCCAGGTGCCACGCGCGGGCGTGACGACGAAAGATGGAGTGCGCTCGTCGTGGAACGGGCAGCAGGCCTTGTAGAGCGCTCCGGCCTGGCGCATCCCGTGGACGCGCGCCATGACCACATCCTCGATCGAGGCCGCCTGTTTGACGCGCTCGACGAAGCGGCGATATTCCGGATCGATCATCGGTCCCCTGGAGCGCCGCAGTCTATCAGCCCCAGCCCCGGGACCCGCCCGCGGGCCCCTCGAAATGGTGCGGGCCGGGCCAAAGGCAGCGTGCGTCAGCGCAGCGGCGCGGGCGGCAGCGCGCGGCACAGGGCCAGCAGGCCGTCCACCGGCACCGCTTCCACGCGCTGGCCCGCGTCGATCCCCGCCTGCGCCAGCAGGGCGAGGGCCCGGCCGCGCTCCTCTCCCGGGGCCACGCGCCCTTCGAGATAGGCCGCCAGCGGGTGCTTGAGGGTCTTGCGCCGCTGCGAGAACAGGGCCGCCAGCAGACGGCCGAATTCGGGCCCCGGCGACGGGGCGCCCGGCTGGCGCGCCTCGAGCCGCACGACCGCGCTCTCGACCCGCGGACGCGGCCGGAAATGGGCCGCGGGCACCCGGCGCACGATGCGCGCCCGGTAGGTCGCCGACAGGCGCGCCCCCAGCGCGCCCCAGGCCGGTTGCCCCGGCGCCGCGGCCAGGCGCTCGGCGACCTCCGCCTGCACCAGCACGGTCATGGCCCGCGGCGGCGGCTCGAGATCGCTGAGCAGCGCCAGCAGCGGCGAGGCGATGTTGTAGGGCAGGTTGGCGCACACCATCCAGGGGCCCTGGCGCGGCACCTGCTCGAGCAGCGCTGGCGCCAGGGCGTGCTTGCCGGAAAGCGCATCGCACTCGACGAAACGCACCGACTCCAGTTCGGGGAACAAGGCACGCGCCAGGGCGATCAAGCGGGGGTCGATCTCGACCCCCACCACCCGCGCGCCCGCCGCCACCAGATGGCGCGTCAAGAACCCGAGCCCCACGCCCACCTCCAGCACGGTCTCGCCGGGTTCGGGGGCCGCCCAGGCGGCGATGGCGCGCACGTCGCCTTCGTCGACCAGGAAGTTCTGCCCGCGCTGCTTGGCCGGGGCGAAACCGAGTTCGCTGAGGCGCGTCTGGATCTGGCTCCAGGGCGGTCGGGGAAGGGCACTCAACGGCGTGCCCCCGCGAGCAGCCAGCGCAGGGCGGGCTCGCCCGGATGCTCCGCCACCAGCTCGCTCAGCAGCGGCTGCGCCAGGCTGCCGAAGTCGGCGCCGATGCGGTCCAGGCGCAGGCGGGCGCTGCGGGCTCGCGCCAGGAGCGCGGCGCGCTCCGCGAGCCAGGCCCTGGCCGGTGCCACCAAGCGCAGGCCCATGTCGGGCGCCAGCCGGGATCCGTCCGCGACCGTCTGGTTGAGGCGCAGCCCCCCCGGGCGGGACAGGTCGACTTCATGCAGCGGCCAAAGACTGCTCAGGTAGCCGCCGCCCATCACCCAGGTGTCCCCGGCGCTCTCGAGCGCCGATCCCAGCAGGCGTTCCCCGGGCTGAGGGCGCTGCACCCACTCGGCGACGTTGCCGAACAGGTCATAACAGCCCGAATTCGCGCGTCCGCCCTCGAAAGTGCCCACGGGAGTCGGCCGCCCGAGACGCAATTCGAGGGTATTCGCGAGGCCCAGACGGGCGCGGCGACCCCAGGGAAACACGGCCGCCGAGGGGCCGGCCGCGAGGTACAGCCATTCCGGTTGAGTCGGCAGCCGCATGCCGACCGCGGCTGCGTAGCGCAAGGCCTGGTCGTAGGTGCAGAAGGCGGGCCAGTCGGCGCGCTCGGGCAAGGTCTGGGCCACGTCGCTGACGAACCCGGGCGCTTCAGGGAAGCTCCCAAAGACCTCGCGCCACTCCGCCCGGGTGACCTCGAAGCGACCGGCCAGCAGCGGCTCCGCCAGCCCGACCTCGATGTTGCCCTGCAGGCGCGCGCTGCCCGCAGCCACGAAACACAGTCGCTCCAGTTCCGAGAGGGCCTGCTCGCCCTCCGGATCCTCGAGAGAACAGCCGGGGATCGCGAGCAGCGCCAGCAACCCAAACGTCATGGCGCGCAACCGCCCGAGGGCTGGGCCAGCGCCGGCCTGCGCCGTCCCGAGGCCTGGGCCCGGGGATCGCGCCCGCGAACGGGCCGGCGACCCGCAGAAGTCGGGCCCGGCGCGACGCGGTACGCGGTCTTGGGGCGCGGGGCGCCGCGAATCCCAGCGCCTTCCTGCGCCCGAATCGCTGCCCCCGCTGTCGCGGCCAGGCCGGCGACGGATCTGCGCCCTGAACGCGCCCAACGGGGCTCAGCCGCCGTTTTCGGCCTTGGCCTGGATCTCGGGATCTTCTTCCAGCACGAAGATCTCGACGCGGCGGTTGCGGCGCTTGCCCTCGGCGCTGGTGTTCTCGGCCACCGGGCGGTTCGGGCCCAGGCCGGCGACGTTGAGCTTGCTCGACATCAAGCGGCCTTCCTTGACCAGCAGGGCGCCGACCTCGATGGCGCGCGCGGCCGAAAGCTCGAGGTTGCCGTTGGGGAAGCGCTGGATGGTCTCCGGCCGGCTGACCGGATCCGAGTCGGTATGACCTCGAACCCAGATCGTCTGGTACGGCTTGGAGGCGATATCCGCCGCCACGCGCAGCAGCACCTCGCGACCCTCGGGTTTGATCGCGGTCGAGCCGGAGTCGAACAGGATCGAGTCTTTCAGGGCAAAGCCGTAGCCGCCTTCGACCCGCACCGACTCCACATCTCCCGGCGCGTTGCCGAGCCGGCTGGCGATGTCCGCCAGCTCCTTCATGCGATCTTCGAGCTCGCGGTCGACCTCGTTGGGCTCGGTCGGCGCCGGAGCGCTGGCCTCCTGGGTCTGGCTGGCTTGCCAGCGGTCCCGTTCGGCCTCGAGCTGGGCCACGTAGGCCTCGAGATCGTGGGTCGAATCCTGGTAGAGCCGGGCCATCTCGGCCATCTCGTCGTACTTCTGGGCGCTGACACAGCCGGACACGAACCCAGCGGCGCACAGGCCGAGGGCCAGGTGGAGGCCGCGGCGAGCGGCCCGGAGGGACAGTTTGCGGGTTTGCAGGAGCATGGGAGCGGGGGCTCGGGTTGATGCGCCGGCCGGACGCGCCGGTCGGGTGGGCACCCATGCGCGCGGCGTTGGGTGCGGTTGCGGATCGGGGCTCCGGCCGCGGCTCGGAGCGTTGCGCAGCTTAATGCGTTGCGCAGATTAATCGCTGCAGCCCCGTTGGATCGATGCAGCCCGTCGTCGGTCGATCGGCCGTCGGCCGGGTGCGGTGCGCGCCGAGTTCGCCCGCCCTGGGCCAGCGCAGACCCGGCCCGCGGCGGTGGTGCCCTCAAGGCCCCTGGACAGCCCAACGGTCCGAGGCCCGGACCGGCGCTCCGCCATGAGCGGAGAGGCTCTGCAGCCGGCAGTTGGGGGCCCGAAGGCATCCCACGGACGGCGGGGATCGCTCGGGCGCAGCTCGAGTCGATTGCTTGTCTGCCCGCCCGGGCCGGCTGGGAGCCCGCCGTTCGACGCGGCAACCCAAACGGCGCCACGGGACGCCCCGTGGTGGAGCGATCCCAAGGTCTGGCCTCGGCGGAAACGGTTCACAGAGCGACCGATCGAAGCCTTCCGACGCAGGGCCCGGACGAGGGGCCCGGACGAGGGCCCGGCGCGGGGCCGAGGGCGATCAGCCGCCCTGGGCTTCGTCGAAGGACACGAACATGCCGCCGATGGCCTTGGCCATGTCGGAAGCATGGTCCGAGCTGAGCGAGATCAGCACCGGCCCGGTCAGGAGCAGGACCAGGCTGGTCAGCAGCACCAGGGCAAAGGACAGCGGGGTCCAGTCTTCCTCGGCCTCCTCGGCCTCCCCGGCACCGACCGGTGCCAGCTCGCCTTCCTCCTCTTCGGCGTCCTCCTCGCTCTGCTCTTCGAGTTCGGCTTCCAGGAGGTCATCCGCGGCCAGCAGCGTGTCTGCCGCGGAAAGCTCCTGGGTGGCCATGCCCGCGTCGACCGCCTCCAGGTCGGCGTCGTCCTCGAACAGCAGGTCCTCGGCCTTGTCGCCGAGCTCGATCTCCTCCCCGCCCAGCAGCTCGCGGGCCAGGTGCTCGACATCCTGGCGGCGCAGCTTCATGGTCTCCCCTTCGCGGAAGGCGCGGATCTCGCCTTCGGACACCAGGCGCTTGAGCTCCTCTTCCTTGAGCCGCAGGTGCCGCAGGGCGTCTTCGAAGTTCAGGAATTCTTTCGGATCGCTCATCGGGAGGTGGAGCTCGGTGGGGCGGGGGGTGCGGAGCAGCGAGCTGGGCCCTGCAGATCGGGCCGGGCCGCGGGGGCGGCGAGGCCGGCTGGGCCGCTCACTTGACCTCGGTCTGGTTGGCTTGAAACAGCTTCTCCAGGTCGGAATAGGAGTGTTTGCTGCGGTCGTTGAAGCCGATCAGCTGCAGATCCAGATCGACGCGGCGCGCGCCCACCAGGCGGATCCCGGATTGGCTGCCGGTGCCGCCCACGGCCTGATAGCAAGCCAGCCGGCGGGTCTCGGTGTCGATCAGGTAGAGCACGCCGCCGCCGGTCACGTCGGGGCCCGTGACCGCGATCATGCGGCCGTCCGAGTCGGCCGTGCCGAAGGTCGGCAGGAAGGGCACGTTCGGCAAGCCGGTTCCCGGGGCCTGGCCTCCGGTGGTCGGACCGCCGGTCTGGGGCGGCAGGGCCACGCCCAAGGCGGCCAGGCCGAGGCCCGCCACCAGCAGCCAGCCGGAGTGAAGCCAGGTAGATCCCGGCCAGGCGGTCGCCGGGCGGGGCTGGAGCTCGGGACGGAGCGGAGGGGCGAGGGGCGGAATCATCGGTCGACGGCCGGGTCGCCGTCTGCAGACATCCTATCGAGGCAGCTTGCGGCGCTCTACCGCTGGGAAGCGCCTCGGGCCCAGATTTCAGGGCCGGGCGCCGTGGCTCGAGGCCCCGGCCGAGGCTCGGTCGGCGCCAATCCCCTCGCCTGCGCCGGACCGGCAGCTCGGTCCCGGTGCCCCGCCGACCGCGCCCGCCCGGGCCGGCTTGGGCGCGCCCGGAACCCGTGCGGCTCAAAAACCGGCCAGGTCGCCGCTGATCGTCTCCACCAGGTCCTTGAGGGTCACCAGGCCGCGCGGCGCTTGGCTGGTGCCGACCAGGGCACAGCGCTGACCGGCCAGGCGCAGGCGCGCCAAGGCGCGGTCCACGGGCATCTCGGGATCGAGGGCCAAAAGCGGCCGGGCCAGCTCGGGGAGCGGCGTTTGGAGCGCCGCCAGGGCCTCGAGCTGGTGCACGTAGCGCTCGACGCGACCGTCGGCCTCGACCAGCGGCAGGCGCGTGTGGGGCGCCTCCGCCAGGCGCCGCTGGGTTTCCCCGGGGGCCGCGGCCAGCTCGAGGCGCCAGACCTCGGAAAAAGGCACCATGACCTCGCTGAGCGGGATCGAGCGCAGGCGCAGCACGTTGTCGACCATCGGCTTGAGGCCGCTGGGCAGGGATCCGGCGCGGGCGCTTTCTTCGACCAGCTCGATCACCCAATCGCGTCCCAGGGTCACCTCGACCTCGCTGCGCTCCAGGCGGAAGATGGCCTCGACCGCTTGGCTGAGCCAGCGCAGGGGCAGCGCCAGGGGCAGGAACAGGAGCCGCGCAAAGGCCACCAGCGGCGAGCTCCAGCCCAGCAGGGTGTGGGGCCTGCGGCGATAGACATCCTTGGGCAAGAGCTCGCCGAATAGGAACAGGGTCGGGGTCAGGATCAGGGTCAGGAGCAGTTCGCGGGCCGCCAAGGGCGCGTCCACGAACAGGGCCAGCAGACCCTGCATCTGGCTGGTCGCCAGCTCGAGCACCAGGTTGTTGCCGATCAGGATCGCGATCAGGAAGGCGCGCTCGTCCCGGATCAGCCAGCGCACCAAGAAGGCCATCCGGCGCCCGAAGCGCAGGTCGGCCTCGAGCCGCGCCTTGGAGAGCGCGTAGAAGGCGGTCTCCGACCCGGAGAACATGGCCGAGGCCAGGTAACAAAGCAGCAACCCGAGCAGGGTCAGCAGCAGGGTCATCGCCGCTCGCCCTCCTCGGCCATAGAGCGCGACCGCCGAGGCAGGGAGACCCGCACCGGCGGCAGGGCCTTCTCGGTGGCGCGCATGCGCACCGAGAGCACGCGGCGGCCGCGCACCTCGCCGACCTCGAGCTCGAGTCCCTGCAGCAGGACCTGGTCGCCGCTCCTCGGGATGCGACCCAGCAGCGCCGTGACCAGCCCGCCCACGGTCTCGAATTGCACCGCCTCCACATCCAGACCGAAGCGCTCGCTCCAGTCGCGCACGGACAGCGATCCGGGCACCTGGAACACGCCTTCACCCAGGGGCACGACCGCCTGTTGCCGGGCCTCGCCTTCGACGCGCAGGTCACCGACGATCTCCTCGAACAGCTCCTCGATGGTGACGTAGCCCGCGGTCCCGCCCCATTCGTCCACGCAGATGGCCTCGGCCGTGCGGCGCTCCTTGAAGGTGCGCAGCAGATCCAAGCAGCTGGCCACCTCGGGCACGAACAGAGCCGGCATGACCAGCTGGTCGATCGGGCGGGTCGGTTCGCGCAGCAGGTCCCGCACGCGCACCATCCCGCGCACCAGATCCGCGTTGCCCTCGACCACCGGCAGCCAGCTCATGCGGCGCGCCAGCGCCTCGGCCACCACGGGCCCCCGGTCGCTGCCGTCCAGTTCGAGAAACAACCCATCGACCCGCGGGGTCATGATCTCGCGCACCTTGAGGCTCTTGAGCTCGACCAGCTCGGCCAGCAGATCGGCCTCGTGGTCCAGCAG
Source organism: Planctomycetota bacterium (assembly GCA_044375105.1). Classification (GTDB taxonomy): domain Bacteria; phylum Planctomycetota; class UBA1135; order UBA1135; genus JBIKLM01. Next base: position 10,532 of record JBILNK010000067.1, on the reverse strand, counting down.
GCCGCCCTGCTGGGCGCTGTCCTCGAGCATGTCGGCCAGCTCGTGGGCCTCCAGGGCGCGCTCGTCTCCGCCGCGGTCGAGCCGCTTGCCGATCTGGTCGAGCAGCCGCACCAAGAGGTACCGCAGGGGCCCGAGCAGGCGGATCAGCACCAGCCAGATCGGCGCCGCCAGGCGCGCCAGGGGTAGCCGCGCGCGCAGCCCGATCGTCTTGGGGAAGATCTCGCCGAAGACCAGCACCATCACCAGCGCGCCGAACAGGGTCAGCAGATCGTCCCAGGCGCTGGCGCTCGCATCGCGCTCGGGGAACAGGCGGTCCGAAAGCGAGAAGAAGGTCACGTTGGCCAGCAGGTTGACCAGCAGGATCGTGACCAAGAGGTCGCTGGGGCGCGCCAGCAGGTCGCGGGCGGCCTTTCCGGCCAGCTGACGCTCGCGCGGTTTGAGGCTGAACAGGGCGGCCTCGGAGGAGCTGCAGGCGCCCGAGATCAGCAGCGATGCGGACAGCACCGCGATCAGCCAGACGGGAGCCTCGGGCATGGGGGGGACGGGAGCTCGGAGCGGGGCGAAGGCGCGATCAGGCCGGCGGCGGGGCGCCGCACGGCAGGATCAGTGTGGCACAGAAGCCCGCCCCGGCCTCGCTCTCGAGCAGCAGGCGGCCCCCGTGGGCCTCGGCGATGGCATGCACGATCGAGAGCCCGAGGCCGGTCCCGCGGCCAACCTCCTTGGTGGTGAAGAACAGGTCCCGGGCGCGGGCCAGGGCTTCGGCCGGCGCCCCCGGGCCGTTGTCGCGCACGGAGAGCCACAGCTCGCCCCCCTGCTGCTCGAGTGCCAGCACGACCCGGGGGGGCCCGCTGAGCCGTTCCCCGACCCCGCCCTCCAGGGCATCGAGAGCATTGGCCACGAGGTTCAAGACCGCCTGGGCGAGCTCATTGTGGGCCCCCAGCAGGCGCGTCGCGGCGCGGTCCTGCCCGTCCAAGGCTCCCTCCGGCTCGAGCTCCCGGGGACCGAAGCGCAGGGCCAGCTCGACACCCTGCTGCCGGGCGCGGTGAGCCACCAGCAAGAGCGCATCGCGAGCCACCTCCAGCAGCACCACGGGCCGCGGCTCGCTGGGGCGCGGCGCGGTGCTGAGCACGCGCATCACGATCGCGCGGATGCGCTCGAGCCCCTCGCTCAAGAGCGCCAGATAACGCGCGCGCCGCTCCGGGTCCAGCTGCTTGGTCTCGAGCGCCCGCACCGCATTGGTGAGGCCGCCCAAGGGGTTGTTGATCTCATGGGCGATGCCCGCCGCGAGTTCGCCCATGGCCGCCAGCCGCCGCTGGGTCAGCGCCGCCCGTTCCGCCATGCGCGCCTGCTCCGTGGCCAGCTCGACCTGCCGCTCGAGCTCGCGACTGAAGCCCTCCATGCGCTCGGCCATGCGATTGAACGTCGCGCCCAATTCGGACAGCTCGCCGGCGCCGCTCGACAGCGGGACCCGCGCCGAGAGCTGGCCGCGCTCGAGCCCCTGGGCGGCGCGGTGCAGCTCCGCCACCGGCTCGAGCACCAGGCGTCGCAGGGCCAGGAACGTGGCCGCGCTGAGCAGCAGCGTCGACACCAGGAAACCCGGCAACAGGTTCTGCACCAGCGGCAGGATGCGATCTTGTTCCGGCAGCCGGAACCAGCAGGCGCCCCAGTTCCGGCCCTCGATCGGGATCGGCACGACCCACCCGCCGGCCACCTCGTTCTCCTGCCCGATCTCGATCGAACGGGCCAAGGCCGGCAGGATCTCTCGATCGCCGTCCCCCAGCGGCCGGCGTACCCGGCCCACCGGATTCAGCACGATGCCCTGCGGGATCGGCACGCCGCTCGGCCCGGGGATCAGGTTGCGATCGACCAGCAGGGCGTCCTCGACCTCGGTCCAGCCGGGCCAGGTCAGGATGCTGGCCACGTTGAGTTCGCGCTCCGGGCGGATCGTGGCCCGCAGCGTGCGCAAGAAGTCGCTGTAGAGCCCGAGCGCTTGGGCCTCCTGCTGGGCCCCGATCTCGCGCACGAGCAGCGCCCCCGCAGCGGAGAAGCCCAGCAGGTTGACCAGGAACAGGAGCAGCAGCGCCCGCGCCGAGAGCGCCAGGCGGGCCGAAGGGGCCACGCCCGGCGCCGCGCCCCCCGGCAGCGGGCCCGAGGCCGCGGAGCCCTGGGGAGGGGCCCCGGCGGCTCGGCCGCCCGTGGTCCCGGCGCGGGATCCCGCCTCCGCCCCAGCTCCCCAAGCGGCGACGGTCTCGTCACCGGTGGCCGCGGCTCCAGCGGGCCGAGGAGGCCCTGCGCGGCCGAATGCCGGCTCGCCGCCTGCGGCGCTGGGCTGGCCCGCCGGCATGGTCTCAGGAGATGCCGCCGGCCGACATGATGCGCAACATCGGCAGGAACAGGGACACCACGATGAAGCCCACGAAGACCGCCAGGAACACGAGCAGCAGGGGCTCGAGGATCTTGAACAGGGCGTCGATCTTGCGCTCGGTCTCCGACTCGTAGGCGTTGGCCACCTTGAGCAGCATCTTGTCGAGCTCGCCGGTCTGCTCGCCGACCTCGACCATGTTGGTGACCAGGTCGTCGAAGCTGCCGGATTCTTGCATCGGCCGCGAGATGGCTTCGCCTTCGCGCACGCCGGCGCGGATCGATTCGATCGCGTCGAGCAGCACCGCGTTGGAGGTCGTGTCGCGCGTGATCGCCAGGGCGTCGAGGTGCGGCACGCCGGCCTGCACGAGGGTCCCGAAGGTGCGCGCGAACTGGGCCGTGCCCGAGCGGCGCAGCACGGTGCCGAGGTACGGGAGGCGCAGCAGCAGACCGTGCACGCGGTGCCGATAGCCGCCCCGGCGGGCCATCAAGAAGCCGTGCAGGACCAGCGCTCCGACCGGCACGCCGACCACCAGGTACCAATAGGTGGTGGCGAAGTTCGAGGCTCCCAGGAGGATCTGCGTGGGGCGCGGCATCTCGATGCCGAAGGAATCGAAGACCTCGCGGAAGCGCGGGATGATGAACAGCATCACCACGGTCACCACCACCAGGGCCACGAACAGCACGATCGCCGGATAGATCAGCGCCCCCACCACCTTGGAGCGCACCGCCGCGGCGCGCTCGCGGAAATAGGCCAGGCGCGAGAGCACCACGTCCAAGACGCCGCCGGTCTCGCCGGCGCGCACCATGGCGGTGTACAGGCCGTCGAAGATCCGTCCGTGCCGGGTCATGGCCTCGGAGAGGGGCGCGCCGCCCGAGACGTCCTCGACCAGTTCCCCCTGCACGGCCTTGAAAGGCCCCGGACGGGCCTGGCCCTCCAGGATCTTGAGCGCCCGCACCACGGGGATGCCGGCCTCCGAAAGCGTGGCCATCTGCACGGTCCAGTCGGTCAGGAGCTGTGCGGAGACCCGTCGGCCGCGCTTGGGCCGGCCCGCGCCACGCTCGGGGCCCGGCGAGGAGGAGCGCGGAGCCGGCCGTGCGGCGCTGACGTTGCGGTTGAGCTTCTTGGCCATGGGTCGCAAAGAGTCTAGCGGGCGGGGCGGCCGCAAGGGCGCCGCTCCATGGGCCCCGGTCGATGGGCCCCGGTCGATGGGCCCCGGTCGATGGGCCCCGGACGATGGGCTCCGGACGATGGGCTCCGGTCAATAAGCTCCGGTCTCGCGCAGCACCTCGTCGAGGGTCGTGGCCCCGGCCAGGGCCGCGTCCAGGCCGCTGTCGCGCAGGCTGCGCATGCCGGCCGAGCGCGCCCGGCGGCGCAGCTCGCCGGTCGACTCGCCCTCCAGGATGGCGCGCCGCAGCGTCTCGTCCATCAGCAGGATCTCGGCGATCACCATGCGCCCGCGATAGCCGGTGCGGAAGCAGGCCTCGCAGCCCTTGCCGTAGGACAGCAGCCGGCCGCGCACCCGGCCCGCATCCGGCCCGAGCTCGCGCAGCAGCTCCTCGTCGGGCTCGAAGGTCTGCTTGCAGGCGCTGCACACGCGGCGCACGAGGCGCTGGGCCAGCACGACCTCCAGGGTGGCCGAGAGCAGGTAGGGCTCGAGGCCCATGTCCAGGAGCCGGGTGACCGCGCTGGGCGCGTCGTTGGTGTGCACCGTGGCGAACACCGTGTGGCCCGTGAGGCTGGCTTCGATGGCCACCGAAGCCGTCTCGCCATCGCGCACCTCCCCCACCAGGATTTTGTCGGGGTCCTGGCGCAGGACCGTGCGCAGCACAGCCGCGTAGGTGACTCCGATGTCGTCGTGGATCGGGATCTGCACCACGCCTTCGATGTCGTATTCGACCGGGTCCTCGACCGTGATCACCTTGACGCCGGGATCGTTGATCTCGTTGAGCAGGGCGTACAGAGTGGTGGTCTTGCCCGACCCCGTGGGCCCGGTCACCAGCACGATCCCGGACGGCAGCTTGGTGACCGCTCGCAGCAGGCGACGCTCGCGCTCGTCGAACCCGAGCTGGGCCAGATCCAGGCTGACCGCTGACCGATCGAGCACGCGCAGCACGCAGGATTCGCCCGAGATGCCCGGCAAGGTCGCCACGCGCAGGTCGACCGGGCGGCCGTCGATGCTGAGCTGGATGCGCCCGTCCTGGGGCAGCTTGGTCTCGGCGATGTCCAGGTCGCTCATCACCTTGATGCGGCTGACCAGGGCGCTGGCCAGGTGGCGCGGCGGCGAATCGACCTCGTAGAGCGCCCCGTCGACCCGGAAGCGGATCCGGAAGCGGTCGTGGAAGACCTCGAAGTGCACGTCGCTGGCGTGGTCGCGCACGGCGCGGTTCAAGATCGAATTGAGCAGGCGAACGACCGGCGTCGAAGCCGCCGCCTCGCTGGGGTCGGAGCTCAGGCCCTCGGCGGCCTTGGCCAGGGCCTCGGGGCTCGGCTCGGCCCCGTAGCTGGCCTGGATCGCGGCCAGCAGAGCGCGTTGTTCGGCCAGCACCGGGCGGATCTCGAGGCCCGTCGCGAAGGCCACGTCCTCGAGCACGGCGGTGTTGAGCGGATCGCCGAGGGCCACGGTCAAGACGCCGTTCGCCTCGCGCAATGGCAGCAGCCGGAAAGTGTGGGCCAGGCTGGCGTCGAGGCGCTCCAGAGCGGCCGGTTCGGGGCTCAGGGCGCGCGCCTCGACCCACTCCAGCCCGGCTTGGGCCGCCAGGCCCCGGGCGAGGCCCTCCGGCGTGATCAGGCCCAGGGCCAAGAGCTGCTGACCGAACAGGCCCCCGTGGGTGCGCTGCTCGGCCAGGGCGCGCTGCACGCCGGCTTCGTCCAGCAGGCCGAGGCCCTTCAGCACCTGCCCGATGGGCTTCTTGGCCTCCTTCACAGGCGCGCCTCCAGATCGGCACGGTCCTGGGCCGCGTCGAGGGCCGCTTCGCGCTCGACCTGCCCCTGCTTGACCAATTCGATCAGATGGTCGTCGAGGGTCACCATGCCGAAGCGCCGCGAGGTCTGGATCGTCGATTGGATCTTGTTGGTCTCGTTCTTGCGGATCAGGTTGGCGATCGCCGGGGTCATCAGCATGACCTCGAAGGCCGCCACGCGCCCCTTGCCGCCCTTCTTGGGCAGCAGCACCTGGCTGATCACCGCCTGGATCGACACCGACAATTGGGCGCGGATCTGCTCCTGCTGGTTGGCGGGGAAGGCGTCGATGATCCGGTCCACCGTGCGCGCGCTGCCCGTGGTGTGCAGGGTGCCGAACACCAGGTGTCCGGTCTCGGCGGCCGTGATCGCCGCCGAGATCGTCTCCAGGTCGCGCATTTCCCCCAGCAGGATCACGTCCGGGTCCTGACGCAGGGCCCGGCGCAGGGCCTCGGGGAAGTTGGGCACGTCGTCGCCCAGCTCGCGCTGGGTCACCAGGCCCAGCTTGTGGGTGTGGGTGTACTCGACCGGATCCTCGATCGTGACGATGTGCCGGTCCTGATGGCTGTTGATCCAATCGACCATGGCCGCCAGGGTCGTGGTCTTGCCGGAGCCCGTCGGGCCGGTCACCAGCACCAGCCCGCGGGGCCGGCGCAGGATCGCCCGGCAGGGCTCGGGCAGACCGATCTGATCGAGGCTGAGCAGGCGGTCGGGGATCAGGCGCAGCACGGCGCTGTGGCCCTTGCGCTGGCGGAACACCGAAGCGCGGAAGCGGTTGCCGCTGCGGTGCGCCAGGCCGAAGTCGGTCGAGCCCTGCCGATCGAGCTCCTCGAGGTGCCGCGGCGGGCAGAGCGCCTCGGCCATGGCGCGCGAGGCCTCCAGCCCGATGCGCTCGCTGCCGTGCTCGACCAGCTTGCCGTCGATGCGCAGCACCGGCGGGCGGCCGGGATTCAAGTGCAGGTCGGAAGCGCCGCGGCTGACCGCGGCATCGAGCAGGGCCTGGATGTCCATCCGGAGGGGCGGGGTCTGGGCCGCGGCGGGCGGCCCGGTGGGTCGGTGTCGCGGAAAGCGACAGAAGCTGGGCTGGGCCGGGCCTCTGCGGCCGCCGGAGGGCGGCCCAAAGGCATGCGGACCGTCGGATCGGTCCGCTCGGGTCGCGCCCGGGCGGCCCGTTCCGACGGTCAGCCGCTGCGTTCGGCCAATTCGGAGAGCGAGGCCGCGGCGCGGGTCACGCGCAGGACCTCGGAGGGCGAGGTCAGGCCGGCGATCACCTTGCGGGCGCCGTCGACCAGCAGCGGCCGCAGCTTGCCGGCCGAGAGCGCGTGGCTGCGCAGGCGCTCGAGCGAGGCGCGCCCGAAGACCAGGTCGCGGGCCTCTGCATCGAGCTCGAACAGCTCGAACAGGCCGATGCGGCCCTTGAAGCCGCTGCCTTCGCACAGGGAGCAGCCGGCGGGGCGCTTGAGCTCGGTGGGAACCAGCGGCAGGCCCAGGGAGAGCAGTTCCTCTTCGCTGGCCCGCGCCGGCTTGGCGCAGGAGGGGCACAGGCGCCGCACCAGCCGCTGGGCCACCACGCCCTGCAGCGCGGCCGAGACCAGGAACGGGGCCACGCCCATGTCGACGAGCCGCGTGACCGCGCTGGGCGCGTCGTTGGTGTGCAGCGTCGAGAACACGAGGTGCCCGGTCAAAGCCGCCTGGATGGCCACCTCGGCGGTTTCGAGGTCGCGGATCTCCCCCACCAGGATCACGTTGGGCGCCGCGCGCAGCATGGCGCGCAGGATGCGCGCGAAGCTGAGGCCCTGCTTGGCATTGACTTGGATCTGGTTGATGCCGCTGATGTGGTACTCGACCGGGTCCTCGGCGGTCAGGATCTTGACGTCGGAGCGGTTGAGGGCCGCCAGGGCGCCGTACAGGGTGGTGGTCTTGCCGGAGCCGGTCGGGCCGGTCACCAGCACGATGCCGTGGGGCCGCGAGATCAGGCGGTTGAACCAGGCCTGGTCCTCCGCCAGGAAGCCCAGCTCGGGCAACCCGATCAGGTTGGCGGAGCGGTCGAGCAGGCGCATCACCATGGTCTCGCCGTGGTTGCTGGGCAGGATCGAGACGCGCACGTCGATCGGCCGGCCTTCGGCCTCCACGGCGATGCGGCCGTCCTGGGGCTTGCGCCGCTCGGCGATGTCCATCGAGCCCATCACCTTGAGGCGCGAGAGCAGGGGCGCCGAGAGGTGCGGCGGCTGATCGGCCACGGTGCGCAGCACGCCGTCGATGCGCAGACGCACCCTGAGGCCGCCCGCGTGGGGCTCCAGGTGGATGTCGCTGGCGCGGCTCTTGAGCGCATCGACGAACAGCCGGTTGACCAGCCGGATCAGCGGCGCGTCCTCCGCCGAGGCCTTGGCCTCCGCGGGCGCCGGCGCCCGGGCCGACCCGTAGGCCGCCTCGACCGCCGACTTGAGGGCCGTGGGCGCCGCCAGGGCCACGCCGACCGCTCGGCCCAGCTGGAATTCGAGCTGCTCCGCGAGGCTGCGGCGCGACAGGTCCCCGAGGGCCACGATCAGCTTGCCGCCCGACTCGGCCACCGGCAGGATCTCGAATTCGCGCGCGAATTCGGCCGGCACCAGGTCCAGCAGGGCCTGCTGGGGCTTGCCCTTGGTCAGGTCCACGAAGGGCAGGCCGGCCAGCTTGGCCTCGGCCCGGGCCACCTGGGCCTCGGCCACCTTGCCGCCCTGCACCAGGGCCTGCGACAGGCTCAGGTTGCGGGACCTCGACAGCTCGACCGCCTGGCGCAGGTCGGCTTCGTTGATCAACTGGCTCTGGATCAGCAGGCCGGCGAGGTCGTTGGCGGGCATCGTGGGGTGGGTCGCGGCGGCGCTGCGGCAGAGCCTACCCGCCAGGGGCAGCCGGGTATCGCCGCGGTCCCGGGGCTCTCCGACCCGAAACGGCGCCCAACGCGGCCGCGGCGGCCGCGCGGGCCGTGGGGAGCGATGGCTCGCTTCGGCGACGGCTCGTGCGGCAAGGCCGTCGACGCGCCCGAGCGCCCCGCAACGCACCCGATCGCCTGGGCTCGGACCCAGCGGGCCGGCGGGCCCCGATCCAGCGGGGTCCGGGCCGTTCGCAGGGGCTGGGCTCCCCGGCCCTGCCGCCCGGGCGCGCCGCCGCGGACGGCCCGCGATCGACGGCGAGCCGACGGGAGCGCGGGCCCGGGCCGGGCCCCTCGAACCCGCGGACTCGGGCCGGTGCGCCGCGCAGGCGCTGGGGAAAACTGGCGCGCAGCGACGATCCCAGCCTCTGCGGCCGCCGGATGGCGGCCCAAAGGTCTGCTGACGGGCTGGTCTGACCGCTCGGGCGCTGCCCGAGCCGATTTTTTGCTCAGCCGGTCAGCTCCCCTGCCGCGGCCAGAGCTCGGCCAGCATGCAGCGGGCGCTGCCGCCGCCCAGCAGTTCGATCGTGCCGAGTTCGGCCACCACCGGCGGCCCGGCGGACGAGAGGGCCGCGCGCTGCGCGGCGTCGAGGGCCTCGAAGGCGCTCTTCGAGAGCACCCAGCGGCGCTGGCCCGTGCGCGTGCGCACCTCGAGCGCGTTGGCGGCGAAGCGCTCCATCTGGGCCGCGGTCAGCTCGAGCACCCGGCGGCCGCTGGCCTCGAGCTCGGCCAGCACCTCGCCGGGGTCCCGCAGCACCTCGCGCACGAGCAGCGCCAGCTCGGCACCCAGGGACAGCACCACGTTGGTGTGGTAGATCGGCGCCCCGCGGTGCCAGGCCTCGAAACACACCGGCCGGTAGCCGAAGCGCGCGCCGAAGCGCTCGACCAGCGCGCGCTCCGTGCGCGGCGAGAGCGCCGCGAAGGCGCGCCGACCCGGATGGTCGAGCACCAGGCTGCCGGTGCCCTCGAGGCAGCGGCCGGCGCGCTCCTCGGCGCTCCAATCCAGGATCTCGCGGCTGCCCGCCAGGGCGGCGATGCGCTCGATGAAGGCCGGGCGGCGCTCGCGTCGACGCAGGGGCGAGAGCAGCGGATAGAGCACCAGTTCGCCGCTCGGGTGGGTGCTGAACCAGTTGTTGGGGAACACGCTGTCCGGCAGCGGGTCCAGGGCGGGCTCGTCCAGCACCCAGGTCTGGATGTCGGCCGCGGCCAGGGCGGCCAGGAAACCCTCGAACTCGGCGCGCGCCCGGCGCGCGGCATCGGGCGGCGCCGCCCCTTGGAAGGAGTTGCTGGCCCGCGTCTCAGCGTTGGACGAGGGCTGCGCCGGACGCACCAGCAGCAGCGCGGGCGCGCACTGCTGCTCTGCGCGCTCCCGAGCCTCCGCGAGGCCCGGGTCGGACCCGGCCCGGGGCCCCCGATCCGCTTCCGCAGCGCCCATCAGCGGCCGTCCAGGGGAGCTTCCGCGGGGGCCGGCGCGGCCGCCGGGGCCGCCGGAAGCCCGAATTCGCGCCGCAAAACGCCCCACATGTACGGCAAGCGGTGCTTGCTGGAGACGCCGTGGCGCGCGTTGGGATAGAGCATCAGCTCGAAGTTCTGCTTGCCGGCCTTCTGCAGCTCATCGACCAGCTGGATCGTGTTCTGCAGGTGCACGTTGTCGTCGATCGTGCCGTGCAGCAGCACCAGGTGACCGGAGAGTTCCTTGGCTGCTTCGATCACCGAGCTCTGCCGATAGCCATCCGGGTTCAGGTCCGGGGTCTGCATGTAGCGCTCGGTGTAGATCGAGTCGTAGAGCCGCCAGTCGTAGACGCCGGCCCCGGCGAAGCCCAGGCTGAAGGTCTTCGAGTGGGTCAGCGCGTAGGCCGTGATCGAGCCCCCGTAGCTCCAGCCGGAGAGCGCGACGCGGCTCGGATCGCCCTGATAGCGCTCGAGCACGAAGGCCACGGCGGCCTCGAGATCGGCCAATTCGAGCTCCAGGAAGCGCCGATAGACGAGCCCCGTGAAGGCCTGCCCGCGGCCGCTGGCGGTGCGCACGTTGACCTGCAGCACCAGGCAGCCGCGCTGGGCCAGGAACTGCAGCCAGGCCGAGGGCCGATAGCGGTTGGCGACCGTGGGCGCGTCCGGCCCCGAGTAGGTGTCGAGGAAAATCGGATAGCGCAGCGCCGGGTCGCTGCCGTTGCCCGGGGGCAGCAGCAGGGTCCCGTCGAGGGCCAGCCCGTCGCGGGCCGGGATCGACAAGCGCAGGGGATCGACCATCGACAGTGCCGGCGCTTGGCCGCGGTCGGCCTGGCCGAAATCGAACAC
>JBILNK010000229.1:0-5696 GCA_044375105.1 Planctomycetota bacterium | reverse complement strand
GACCGGGGTTCCCGGAGGGAGGCCCAGGCGTGAGGGAGTTCGCCGCCCTGTTCTTCGCCCTCGATGGCCAGAGCCGCAGCAGCGACAAGCTGGCGGCCCTCGAGCGCTACTTCCAAAGCGCGCCGCCCGCCGACGCCGCCTGGGCCCTATGCCTCCTGTCCGGCGGGCGCGGACGGCGCCCCCTGTCCGGCGCCGATCTGCGCCGCCTGGCGGCCGCCGAGAGCGGTCTCGCCCTGTGGCTCGTGGAGGAGTGCTACGACACGGTCGGCGATCTGGCCGAAACCCTGGCGCTGTTGCTGCCTGCTCCACAGGCCGGTCTCGAGGGCTCGCTGGCCGAGCTGATCGCCGCGCGGCTCGAGCCCCTCAGCCAGCTGCCCCGCCCCGAGCGCGAGGCCCTGCTGCTCGACACCTGGCGCCGGCTCGACACCCGCGAGCGGCTGGTGTTCAACAAGCTCCTGACCGGGGCCTTCCGGGTGGGCGTCAGCGCGGGGTTGCTGCGTCAGGCCCTGGCGCGCCTCGGCGGCCTGGAGCCGGCCCTGATCGCCCAGCGCCTGGCGGGCGGATTCGAGCCCACGGCCGCGGCTTTCGAGGCGTTGCTGGCGCCCGCCAGCGAGCGCGATCCGGCGCGCCCCTACCCGTTCCTGCTGGCCCAGGCCGTGGCCGGGGACCCCGCGGAACTCGGCCCGGCCGAGGACTTCACCGCGGAATGGAAGTGGGACGGCGCCCGGGCGCAGTTGCTGCGGCGCGGCCCGGAGCCCGCCCTGTGGAGCCGCGGCGAAGAGCTGCTCTCGCCCGGTTTTCCCGAAGTCCTGGCGGCGGCCATGGCCCTGCCGCTCGGCACCGTGCTCGATGGCGAGCTGCTGATCGGGAGCGGCGCGCGGCCGCTGCCTTTCGCGCGCCTGCAGGAGCGGCTCCTGCGCCGCCGCCCGAGCCGCGCCATGCTCGAGCGCTCGCCGGCGCTGCTCTTGGCCTACGACCTGCTCGAAGCGGAGGGCCGGGATCTCCGCGGCGAGCCCTTCCACGCGCGCCGCGCCGCCCTCGAGGCCCTGGCCGAGGGCTTTCCGCCCCACGGCGCTCTGCGGCTGGCGCCGCTGCTGCCGCCCGGGGATTGGGCCGAGCGCGCGCGCCTGCGGGAGTGCGCGCGCGCGGCGGGCGCCGAGGGCTTGATGCTGAAGCGCCGCGCCAGCCCCTACGGCGTGGGGCGCGTGCGCGGCGACTGGTTCAAGTGGAAACTCGCGCCCTACACGGCCGACCTGGTCCTGGTGGCGGCCCAGAAAGGCCACGGGCGCCGCGCCGACCTCTACAGCGATTACACCCTGGCGGTCTGGCGCGGCGGCGAGCTGTGCACCCTGACCAAGGCCTATTCGGGCTTGACCGAAGCGGAGCTGGGTGAGATCGACCGCTTCGTGCGCCGCCATACGACCGGGCGCTTCGGTCCGGTTCGAACGGTCGAGCCGGCGCTGGTGTTCGAGGTGGCCTTCGAGGGGCTGCAGCGGAGCCGCCGCCACAAGGCCGGGCTGGCGCTGCGTTTCCCACGCCTCGAGCGCTGGCGGCGCGACAAGGGCCCCGCGGACGCCGAGCGCCTCGAAACCCTCGAGGCCCTGCTCGCCGGGGAGGCCAGCCCGTGAGCCTCGCACCCCTGCGCAGGGACACGGACCCAGGCGCGGCGCTCCCGGACGACGCAGCACCGCCGCGCGCCCTGCTGGCCTGGTTCGAGCGCCGCGGCAGCGAGCCCGCCGAGTTCCAGCTCGAGGCCTGGCGCTGCCTGCGCGCCGGCATCGACGCCTTGGTGCACGCACCGACCGGTTCCGGCAAGAGCCTGGCCGGGCTGTTCGGCGCGGTCTGGCGCGGGCTCGAAGCGGCGCCGGGCGGCTCCGGGCTGCGGCTCCTGTGGCTGACGCCCGTGCGCGCCTTGGCCCAGGACCTGGCCAAGAACCTGGGCCAGGCCCTGGCGGAGGTGCTGCCGGCCTGGCGCGTCGAAGCCCGCACCGGCGACACGCCCTCGGGCCGCAAGCAGCGCCAGCTCGAGCGACCGCCCGAGGTGCTGGTGACGACCCCGGAGTCCCTGGCGTTGCTCTTGACACGGCCCGGATTCGCGGGCGAACTGGCCGGGCTCGAGGCCGTGGTCGTCGACGAATGGCACGAGCTGCTCGGCAGCAAGCGCGGCGTTTTGGCGGAGCTCTGCTTGGCCCGCCTGCGCCGAAGTTTCCCCGGGCTGGTGACCATGGGCCTGTCGGCCACGCTCGGCAATCTGGAGCAGGCCGCGCAGGCCCTGGTCGGTCCGCGGCGCCGCGCGCGCCTGATCGCGCCGCGCACCCAGAAGGCCCTCGAGATCGAGACCCTGCTGCCCGAAGACGGCGAGCGCCTGCCCTGGGGCGGCCACATGGGCTTGCCGCTGCTGCCGGACCTGCTCACGCGGCTCGATCCCTTGCCCGCCGGCCAGAGCGCGCTGCTGTTCACCAACACCCGCGCCCAGGCGGAGCGCTGGTACCAGGCCCTGCTCCAAGCGCGCCCCGATTGGGCCGGGGCCCTCGGGCTGCACCACGGCTCCCTGGACGCCGACCTGCGGCGCTTCGTCGAGAGCGAGCTGGCGGCCGGTCGCCTCAAGGCCTGCGTGGCCACTTCGAGCCTGGATCTGGGGGTCGATTTCTCCGCCGTGTCCCTGGTGGTGCAGATCGGCAGCCCCAAGGGCGTCGCGCGCCTTTCCCAGCGGGCCGGGCGATCGGGACACGCCCCGGGTCGCGCCAGCCGCGTGCTGTGCGTGCCGACCCAGGCCCTCGAAGTGCTCGAGTTCTCGGCCGCCCGCGCCGCCCTGGCCAACGGGCGGTTGGAGTCGAAAACGCCCCTGGGCGGCCAGCGCCAGCGGCCCCTGGACGTGCTCTGCCAGCACGTGGTTTCCCTGGCCTGCGCGGGCCCCCTGGCGCCCGCCGAGCTGCTGGAGGAGCTGCGCGGGACCCACGCTTTCGCGGAGCTCAGCGAAGCGGAATGGCGTTTCGTGCTCGACTTCGTGCGCTTCGGCGGCGAAACCCTGCGGGCCTACGAGCGCTTCGCGCGGCTGGTGGAACTACCGGACGGCCGCCTGGCGATCCGCAGCCAGACCCTGGCGCGCCGCCACCGTTTGGCGATCGGCACGATCGTCTCCGACCAGGCCGTGGCGGTGCGCTTCCAGAACGGCCGCCGGCTGGGCACGATCGAAGAGGGCTTCGTGGCGCGGCTCAAGCCCGGCGACCGCTTCCGCTTCGCGGGACAGCACGTGGAGCTGCTGCGGCTCCAGGGGCTCGAAGCGACCGTGCGTTTGGTGCGGGGCGCCAACGGGGATGGGGATCCGCCGCGCTGGATGGGCGGGCGCATGCCGCTCTCGAGCGAACTCGCCGACGGCCTGCGCGCCGAGCTGGCCAAGCACCTCGCCGGGCGCCCGGACAGCCCCGAGCTCGAGTTCATGGCCGAGACCCTGGCCGAGCAGCAGCGCCTCTCGCGCGTACCCGCGCCGGACGAGCTGCTGATCGAACTCAGCCAAACCCACGAGGGCCAGCACCTGTTCGTCTACCCCTTCGCCGGCCGCTCGTGCCATGAGGGCCTGGCGGCGCTGATGGCCTTTCGCCTGACCCGGCGCGCGCCCTGTTCGGTGGCCGCCTATGTGAACGACATCGGGCTGCACCTCCTGACCCGCGAGCCCCTGGACCTGACCGGCGAACTCCTCTGCGAGCTGCTCTCCCCGCGCGACCTGCTCGCGGACCTCTTGGGCTGCCTCAACGGCTCCGAGCTCGCGCGCCGCCGCTTCCGCGAGGTGGCCCGCGTGGCGGGCTTGATCTTCCAGGGTTTCCCGGGCGAGCGGCGCGCGGCCAAGGACCTGCAGATGTCGAGTGGCCTGTTGTTCGACACCCTCTCGCGCTACGAGCCCGACCATCTGCTGCTGGCCCAGGCGCGCCGCGAGGTGCTCGAGGAACAGCTCGAATTCGAGCGCCTTTCCGCAACCCTCGAGCGTCTGGCCGGCCAGCGCTGGCACGTGCACGAGACCGCGACGCTCTCGCCCTTCGGATTCGCCCTGTGGGCCGAGGCGATCCGCGAGCGCCTGTCGAGCGAGAGCTTCGAGCAGCGCCTGGCAGCCATGGCCGCCGAGCTCGAACGGGCCCGCGGACGCCGGCCGATGGGCCGCCATCGGCCGCCGCATCCGGCGTCGGCGGATGCGCGCTCCGCGTCCCGGCCCCGCCGCAACCCGCGCGGAACCCCGGCATGAGTTCCAGCGCACCCGCCGCGCAGCCCCTCGAGCTCGAATGGGCCGGTCTGCGCCTGCTGCTGTTCGGCGAGCGGGCCCTGGCCGTGCCGGAGCTGGGCCTGCTGATCGCCAGCGACGCGCATTTCGGCAAGGACCAGAGCCTGCGCGCGGCCGGGCTGGCCGTGCCCCCGGGGGCCCTGGCCCGCGACCTGGAACGCCTCGACGGCCTGCTGGCCGCTTGCCGGCCCCGCAGCCTGGTTTGGCTCGGGGACCTGATCCACTCCGAGACCAGCCTGGCGCCCGAGAACGAAGCCGAGCTCGCGGCCTGGTTCGCCGCTCACCGGGACCTCGAGATCGTGCTGGTGCGCGGCAACCACGATCGCCGCGCCGGCGATCCCCCGGGCGGCTGGGGCCTCGACTGCCGCGACGCGCCCCTGCGGATCGGTGCGCTCGAGCTGCACCATTACCCGCCCGGCGAGCGCGCGGATCGAAGTCCGCCCGGGCCGGGCGAATCGGCGCGCCTTTGGCTGGCCGGGCACCTGCACCCGGGGGTCGACCTGCGCGGCCGTTCCGGCGCCCGGGTGCGCGCGCCCTGCTTCCGCCTGCTGCCCGGGAGCCCCCGGCGCCCCGCGGGACTGGTGCTTCCGGCCTTCGGATCCTTGACCGGCATCCATCCGACGCCAGCGGATCCCGGAGAGCGGCGCTTCCTATGCTCCGCGGAAGGGGTCTTCCCCTGGCCTCCCGCCTGACCGGTTCGCGGGCCGGCGGCCCGGACCCTCCTCGAGCTCCTAAACCCGGCTGTCCCACGGGGCCTGAGCCGCCAGCCGCTGGCCCACGGCCGCGTGCAGCGCTTTGAGCCGCCCGGCCCGGCCCGCGCGCCCGCGTGCGAGCGGGCGGCGCCGACCGCTACCCTCTGCCCATGGCCGCTTCCTTCCGCCCGATCGCCGCGCTGCTCCTGCTGGCCGCCTGCTCCCGCCCGGCGAGTTCCCCGGTCCTCGAGACCAGCGACGACGCGCAGGCCTGCATCCGGCAGCTGCTCAAGATCCACCGCGGCCTGCTCGCATACACCAAACGCCACGGCCACCCGCCGGAGGGCTCGGGCGCGCGCTTCCTAGGCGCCTTGATCGAAGGCGGCGTGTGGCCCAACGACGCGCAGCATGCCCGGCTCCTGACCTGCCCGGGGGTCGCGCCGGAGTCCCTGGGCCTCGATCCGGCCGACCCGGCCGGCTGGTACCGGGACCTGAGCCAGCTCGACGGCGCCCACAGCGCCTACGCCGCCCGGGACAATCAGAATTTCCCCCTGCTGAGCTACCCCCAATCCGGGGCCGAGCCCGTGGTCGCCTGCGACAACCACGCCGGCATGAACCACCCGGGGGTCACCAACGTGCTGTACGCGGACGGGCGCGTGGTTTCCTACGAAATCGAGCTCGAGATCCAGAGCGGGCATCTGCCCCCGGGCTCGACCCGCGTGCCGATCGGC
>JBILNK010000228.1:0-5791 GCA_044375105.1 Planctomycetota bacterium | reverse complement strand
TTTTCGGCGGAGGAGATCTTCTCGAAGAGGTAACGGGTGAAGACCCCCTGGGCGCCCTCGCTCCATGCCGCCCACGGGCCGCTGCCGCCTTGCAGGCGGACCAGGATCGAGCCCGCCAGGACGCCGCCGAACAGGGACGGGATCGGCCTGCGCGTGGCGATGGCCAGGGCGATCGCCACCAGGGGCGGCAACAGCGCGCGCTGGTCCGGCGGAGTAAAGGGCCAGTCGACCGAGCGGGGTGGCCCCGCGGGTGGCGACCATTGGAGTCGCACAGCGCCCGGGAGGCGCTCCAGTTCGAAGCGCTGGCCGTCGGGGGCGGGAACCAGCTCTCCGACCAGGCTCAGGCTGACGCTCGGCGCGCGGCCGCCCCCAGGCAGCTCGATCCCGGCCTCGGCCGCGCTGCGCAGCCCGCGCGCCACGCTGCGGCGCAGGATGCGGTCCAGTTCCGGTCGAGCCTGGCTGGAGGGATCGCGAAAGCTCACCGATCCCAGGGTCAGCCGGGCGCTGCCCGGCTCTGGCCCCGGGAGAACGGAGCCGGCCAGCGCTCGCTGCCCGAGGGAGTCCGCTGCCCGCGGGCCGACCCAAACCAGCGCGCGGTAGGCCTCGGCGCAGGCCAGGGCATCGCGCTCGCGCTCGGACCCGTCGGCGCTGACCCACAAGAATGCGGAGAGCGCCAGCAGGAGGGTAGCCAGCGCGTTCGAGAGGCGTCGGTTCGAGCCCGGTAGGGAAGGCTGGGGCGGGGCCATCGAGGTCCCGAGACTCTAGCGCTCACCCGGGCCGCCCCGTGGCAAGGGGGACTGGGGCGAGCGGCTATGCTGCTTCCATGGCGTGCTATTGGATTCTCCGAACCCTTCCGGGCGCCGGCCTGCTAAGGCCGGGGAGTTCGTTCGAGCCAGACGGGTCCGGCCCCGGCTGGTCAGCCCTGGCCCCCTGGCTGCTGGCCTGCTTGGTGGGTCTGGCCGCCTACGGCGTGTTCCTCCTTGCGCGGCTTTCCCGCTCCGGCGAGGAGCAGCGCGCGATCGCGCGCAACCAGCAGCTGCTGCTCGGGGAATTGCGCGACCGGCTGGCGCGCATGGAGCAGGAGCGGGCGAGCGTCGATCTGCGGCGCATCGAACACCTGCTGATCGATGCCCGCGACGGGCAGGTGCGCCTCGAGGATGCGCTGCTGCGCAGCGTGCAGCGCCATTCGCCGGGAGCCGTGGAGGGACCGGCTCGGCCGACGGCTAGCGCGGCCGAGGAACTGCTCGAGCGCGTGCACAACCGCCTCCTGGCCATGGGCTATGAGCGCGTCCAGGTGGTCAGCGGTCGCGAGCAGCTCGAGACCCTGGCCGGGGGGCGCGGCGAGGTCCTGGTGGAGGCCCGACGTGGGGGCGTGATCCACAAGGGTAAGCTCAGCGTGGTGGAGGGCCGCATCCTGGACGTGGCCATGCAACCGCCCTATGCCCTGTTTCCCTGAGCCCGCCGGGGGCCGCCCTCGCGGGAAGGCCCCGGGTAGCCCGCGGCTCCCCCCGCCCAGCGCTTCGGGATGGCATGGGGGAGCCTTCCGGAGGCCACCCAGCTTTCCCTTGGCTTGACTCGGCCGCCAAAGGCCCCATCTTGGGGACCCCTCCGGCGCTCCCAACCGTCCGCGCTTTCCCTATGGCCATCGACACTACCATCTCGCACCTCGGCGATCACGTCGGTCAGACCGTCCGTCTGCAGGGCTGGGTCTACAACCGCAGCTCCAAGGGCAAGCTGCACTTCGTGCAACTGCGCGACGGCACCGGTCTGTGCCAGTGCGTCGCCTTCCAGAAGGAGGTCTCGCCGGAGCTGTTCGAGGCCCTGGGGCGGGCCGGGCAGGAGTCTTCGATCGAGCTGATCGGCACGGTCCGCGCCGACGAACGCGCCCCAGGGGGCTTCGAGGTCGGGGTCAGCGGCGGACGCGTCCTGCAGTTCGTCGACGGCTATCCGATCAGCCCCAAGGAGCACGGGCCGGATTTCCTGCTGAGCAACCGGCACCTGTGGCTGCGTTCACGTCGCCAATGGGCGCTCATTCGCATCCGCGATGCGACCATCACCGCCATCCGCCGCTTCTTCGACAAGCGCGAATTCGTCTGCGTAGACTCGCCGATGTTCACGCCCAACGCTTGCGAAGGGACCTCGACGTTGTTCGAGGTCCCGTACTTCGAGCGCACGGCCTTCCTGACGCAATCCGGCCAGCTGTACGCCGAGGCGTCGGCCATGGCGCACCGGCGCGTTTACACCTTCGGACCGACCTTCCGGGCCGAGAAGTCCAAGACGCGCCGGCATCTGACCGAGTTCTGGATGCTCGAGCCCGAGGTGGCCTTCTGCGACCTGGCCGGGGTCATGTCCCTGGCCGAGGACCTGGTCTCCAGCGTAGTCCAGGAGGTGCTGGAGCGGCGCCGCGAGGAGCTCAAGATCCTCGAGCGGGACCTGACCAAGCTCGAGCGCATCCAGACGCCTTTCCCGCGCATGACCTACACCGAGGCTGCGGCGATCCTGGCCCAGCATCCGGAGTCGAGCTTCAAGCTCGGCGACGACTTCGGCGCCCCGGACGAGACGATCCTCTCGAACCGGCACGACCGGCCGGTGATGGTCACCCATTACCCCGCGGAAGTGAAGGCCTTCTACATGAAGCGCAACGACGAGCCACAGCCCAAGGCCCTGTGCTTCGATATGCTCGGCAGCGAAGGCGTGGGGGAGATCATCGGCGGCAGCCAGCGCGAGGACGACTTGGACAAGCTCCTCGAGCGCATCCGCGAACACGACCTGCCCCAGCAGTACTTCGAGTGGTATCTGGACCTGCGCCGCTACGGCAGCGTGCCCCACGCCGGTTTTGGCCTGGGCCTCGAGCGCACGGTGGGGTGGATCGCCGGCATCGAGCACATTCGCGAAGCGATCCCTTACCCGCGCATGATGACGCGCATCGAGCCCTGATGATTTGAGGTGGCGATCGACCGGGGCTGGGCCCTGCGGTCCGACTCTTCGGGCAGCTGCATCCGGCCGTCTTCCGGCGGCTGGGGAGCCAGGGATGGCTGCTGTACGCCGTCCTCTTCGCCGCTCCCGTCTCTGTGCGGGGGGGGCGAGAGTCGGCGATTTGTAGGAGCTGCACGTTCCGCAGCCGATCGCAGGAATCTTCCTCGGCCCTCCCGAAGTGCGGGGGCTCAACTTCCGGCTCCGACGCTCCCGGGCCTCGGTGGGAGCTCTCGAGCGGTGGCAGCGACTTCCCGGGGAGCTCGCAACCTGCCGATGCCCAGACGTTCCCGAGCAGCCGGACATAGGGACATCGGAAGCCGGACTCCGCCGGGCGGGGGGGCCGCCGATCCGCAGCTTCGCCCACGAGCGCTGCAGGACTGCGCGATGGGGGGGGCCGGACTGGTTCTTTGCGAGGCCGCCGGTCGCAGGCAGACCCTGCCAGCGGTCAGCGTGCTCGCAGCAAGGCTTCCAGTCGGTCTGCGTTCGCTTCCCGTTCGGTCAGGGACCGATCGCTCCAGTCCTCGAAGGGCACGCCCGCCGCCCGGGAGAGGGCCTCTCCAGCCCGGCCCCGCGGCCAGGCGGTGGTGGTGGACTGCGTGATCGGGCCTTGGCGGCTGGCCGAGGGCGTGTCGATGCGTAGCACCCTCAGCAAGAAGTCGATCGCCTCCCAGCGGCCGAGGGTCAGGGCCGCGATGGCGCATTCGGTGCGCACCTCGAGGTCTGGATGGGGGCGCGGCCCATCGGCCAGCTCGAGCAGGCGTTCGGCGCAGCGCTCCGCCAGGGGGCCGCGCGCCAGGGCCGCCGCGGCGGTCACGTCGCCCGCATCCGCGTGGCGCTCCGGCGCCTCCGCGCGCGTCTCGAGGCGCGCCAGCAGCGCCTCGCTGGCCGCTGCGCTGCGGCTCGCGGCCAGCAGCAGCGCGGCCCGGGTGGCGCGATGGGGAGTGGACCCGAAGGCTTCCGAGAGGGTTGCGAGCTCCGCGGGGGGGAGCGGGCCCGGGAGACGCGCGAGCAGGAACGCCTCGAAGCGCGGGGCATCGAGCTCCAGGGCGCGTTCGAGTTCGCTCCGCGGCAAGGGCGCAAGGGTCGGCCAGCCTTCCACTGAAAGGCTTCCGACGGCCAAGGCGATCGCGGCTAGCCCGAGCACTCCGACGCGCGCAACGGCGCTGGTGCTCAGGCGTTTAGGAGCCGGCGGACGCGAGCCGGCCGGCGTGGCGCCGAAAGGGGGCTGGGGGAGCCCCTGGGGCGGAGGCGCATCCGGAATGGGCATGACGGGAGCTTAACGCCGGATCCCCGGGGGCGGGGCCCTGCGCTCTTCCAAGGCCCCTGTCCGATCGCAGGCGACGCGGGGCGAGCATCTGGATTCCCGTGGTTCACCTGACACCGAAGGCGGGCCCCTCGGTCTTTGTTGCTGACGGGCACAGGGCCCGTCCTCGTTCCCAAGCCGCGCGACCCCTACCACGGCCCGCACCCCAAGCCGCTCGCCCGGCGAGCGACCGACCATGCCCCTCTCGATCCTGCGCTCCTTCCCCGCTCTGCCCCGAACCGTGGGCCGACTCCGCCCCAGCGCCCCACTGATCCGCGTGGCCGCCGGCGTGGCCTGCCTGGCTTCGGCGGCCGCCGCCCAAGCCAGCCGCCCGTTCCTGGTCAGCACGACCGCGGACGCGGGCTCCATTTCTCCGGCGCTGCCCTTCCTGGCGGACCAACATGCTCTGCTGGTCGGTCCGGGATCCGCTCCGCGCCCCTTTCTTACGGACGGGCATTGGCGTGCCCTGTCCAGCCTGATCCCGGGCGATATCGACGGCTTGAGCGTCGATCGTGCAGAGACCCACGCCTTTCCCGCCCTGCGCTTCTCGCTGCTCTCGGATGAGGCGGGCTTCCTCGACGGCGACATCCTGGCCCTGCGTCCTGGCGGCGGCTTCGACGTGGTCGTCTCGGAATCCGCGCTGACCAGCGCCCTCGGATTGCCGACCTCCTCGATCGATGTGGACGCCTTCGAATTCGATCCGTTTGGCGGGCTCTTCTTCAGCCTGCAAAGCGACCTGGCCGGCAGTGTGCTCGGCGACGTGGCCGACGGAGACGTGCTTTATCTTTCCGCCTCCGGTCAGCTCAGCCGCCCGTTCACCGAAGCGGCCGTGCAGCAAGCTCTCAATCAGGCGACCGGCAGCACCTCGCTGGTGGGGGATGTGCAGGGCATCGCCTGGCTTGGCAACGGCATCGCCGTGGCCGTGCAGTCGCCGAGCGCGTTTGACGGTGCAATCCTGCAGCTGACTCCACAGGGGAAACTGCTGGCCACCGAGTCGGAACTCGGATTGGGCGGCGCTGAATTCGATGGCCTCACAACCTGGCCGACCCACTTCCCCCAGCTGACCGTCTGGTTCGAAGCCCAGGGCAGCCCTGGTTTCGGGCGGGGTGTCATCGAGGGCTACCCCTTCGAGGTCGTGACGCTCGTGCCGGCCAGCACCCCAGGTTACGAGTCGGTCTCCTACCTGCCCGGTTTCGGTGCCTGGTGCCTGGCTCCCAACGACACGTTGATTGCACTGGGCCTGTCCCAGGGCTTGCCCCTGTTCGGCCTGGACAGCAGCGGGCGCCGTGAGTTCCAGGTCAACCTGAGCCCCGCTCTGGCCGGCCTTGGCTACGACGCCACCATGGGCTACAGCTACCAAGCCCTGAGCCTGACCAGCGGGGAGCTCTCGGCGCCCCTGCGCGTCGAGTTCTGACAGGCTGAGAAAAAATCGCCTCGGGCTGCGCCCGAGCGGTCAAACCAGCCTGTCAGCATGCCTTTGGGCCGCCATCCGGCGGCCGCAGAGGCTGGGAT
>JBILNK010000334.1:0-2645 GCA_044375105.1 Planctomycetota bacterium | reverse complement strand
GCCCCGTTCCCGACCGTGCGTTTCGCCGCCCTCGACCGGTCGGCGGCCCGCGGGCCTGCGCGCCGCTTGGAGGCGCGCCGGCGGCGGGGCGCTGTCTCGCTTCGGCTGCGCTCCCCGGGCGACCTATACTCCCCGCGCCGGGCCCGCGATCGGCCCGCGATCGGCCCGCGTGCATGTCCCTCCGCCTCTACGACACCTTCACACGCTCCAAGCGTGAATTCGTGCCGCTCGAGCCCCCGCTCGTGCGCATGTACAACTGCGGCCCGACGGTCTACGGCCGCCCGCACATCGGCAACCTGCGCGCCTTCCTGTTCGCGGACCTGCTGCGCCGCTGGCTCGAGCTGTCCGGGTTCCGGGTCGACCAGGTGATGAACATCACCGACGTGGGGCACCTCTTGGCGGACGCGGAGGAGGGCGAGGACAAGCTCGAGGCCCAGGCGCGCCGCGAGTCCCTGGACCCCTGGGCGATCGCCAAACGCTACACCGCGGAGTTTTTCGAGGACCTGACCCGCCTGGGCGTGCGCCCGGCGCGCCTCTATCCCCGCGCCAGCGAACACATCCCCGAGATGCTGGCCCTGATCGAGAGCCTGCTGGCCTCCGGGCACGCCTACCGGGTCGGCGACGACGTGTACTACGACGTGCAGCGTTTCCCGGCCTATGGGCGCCTGTCGGGAAACCGCATCGAGGACCTGGAGGCCGGCGCGCGGGTCGAAGTGCGCGGCGAAAAGCGCCATCCGGCGGATTTCGCCCTGTGGAAGAGCGATCCCAAGCACCTGATGAAGTGGCCGACGCGTTTCGGCGAGCACGGCTTCCCGGGCTGGCACATCGAATGCTCGGCCATGGCGATCAAGCACCTGGGGGCCGAGCTCGACATCCACACCGGCGGCGAGGACAACATCTTCCCGCACCACGAGTGCGAGATCGCCCAGAGCGAGGCGGTCACCGGCAAGCGCTTCGCCAACTTCTGGATGCACAGCAAGTTCTTGACCGTCGACGGCGGCAAGATGAGCAAGAGCCTGGGCAACGTCTATAGCCTGCCGGACGTGCTGGGCCGCGGCCACAGCGTCCAGGAGCTGCGCTTCGTGCTGCTGCGCGGGCACTATCGCCAGCCCCTGGACTTCACCTGGGGCGCCCTCGCGGAAGCCCGCAGCGCCCTGGCTGGGCTCGAGGAGTTCGCCGCCAAGCTGCGCGCCCGCCTGGCCGGCCAGCTCGACTCACCGGGCCACCCCCGGTCCGGGCCCCAGTCGAGCCCCCAGTCTCCTGCACAGGCGCCCGGCGCGGCGGCGGTCGGCGAAGCGTCCCAGCTCGAGCGCATCCAGCGGGCGCGGCGCGAGTTCGACGCCGCCCTGGACGACGACCTGGCCGTGCCCGAAGCCTTGGCCGCCGTGTTCAGCCTGCGCTCCGACCTGATCCATGCGCCGCTCAGCCCGCGCGCGGCGCAGGCCGCCCTCCAGCTCCTGGAGCACCTCGACCAGGCCCTCGGGATCCTGCGCCCCAGCGCCGAGCCGGATGCGGAGATCGACGCGCTGGTGGCCGCTCGTCAGCGCGCCCGAGCCCAGAAGGATTGGCCCGAAGCGGATCGTCTGCGCAAGGAACTCGACGCCCGCGGCATCCTGCTCCAGGACTCGCCGGAGGGTGTCGTCTGGCGGCGCAGGTGAGCACGCGGCCGCCGCGTGGGCGGGCGCGCTCCGATCGATCGGCCGGGCGCGCCCCGCGCCGGGCTCGCCTGCTCGAGCCGACTGGGTCGCCGCGCGACCTCGGTCAGGGGCTCAACGATCCAGCTCGCCTTCGTCCTGAGCGTCGAGGAACTCGCGGTATTCGTCGCGGATCTCGGGATCGAGCTCGGCGGCCGCGGCGCCGGTCGGCGACTCGGCCGGAGGGTCCGCTGGGTCCTCGGGGTGCGCGCCGGGGCGGATCTGGTTGTCGCGCTCGAGGGCGGCGCGGATCTTGAGGTCCATCTCCGCGGCCAGTTCGATGCGCTCGTCGAAATGGAAGCTGAGGTGCGGGATCTTGCGGGTCTCCAGCACCCGGCCGACCTGGCGCTGGATGAAGCCGCGGGCGGAATCCAGCGCGGCCTGGGCCAAGCGCTTGCGGCTGTCGCCGCCCAGGGTCGAATAGTGGACCTTGGCGTAGGACAGGTCGTCGGAGAGCTCGACGCGCGTCAGCGTGATCATGCCGATGCGCGGATCGTTGAGCTCGAACTCGATGCAGTGGGCGGCGCGCTCGAGGATGCGCGCCTCGAGCCGGGCCAGGGTGCGCGGGTTGGTCATGGGTGGGGCGCGGAGGCCGTCCCGGGCGACCCGGTCGAGGGTCGCCCGGCGTCCGCCGGTCAGATCCGGCGCTTGACCTCGGTCAGCTTGAAGGCCTCGACGATGTCGCCTTCCTTGATGTCGTTGTAGTCGCGGATCACGATGCCGCAGTCGAAGCCCTCGCGGACCTCCTTGACGTCGTCGGCTTCGCGGCGCAGCGAGGCCAGCTGGCCGGTGAAGACCACCGTCCCGTCGCGCAGGAGGCGCAGCTTGCTGTCGCGGAAGATCTTGCCGTCGATGACGTGCGAACCGGCGATGTTGCCGATCTTGGAGGAGCGGAAGAGGCGTCGGATCTCGACGTGGCCGGTGATCTCCTCGACGATCTCGGGCGTCAAG
>JBILNK010000081.1:0-18054 GCA_044375105.1 Planctomycetota bacterium | reverse complement strand
GGCGTCAAGCTGCCCTCCATCATCTTGCGGATATCGTCCAGCAGCACGTAGATGACCTCGTAGTTGCGGATCTCGACGTTGCCGCGCTCGGCGTTTTGGCGCGCCTTGCCGTTGGTGCCCACATGGAAGGCCAGCACCGTGGCGTCCGAGGTGATCGCCAGGTCGACGTCGCTTTCGCTGACCGGGCCGACCCCGGAGTGCAGCACCTTGACCTCGACCTCGTCGTGCTGCATCTCGGCGAGCTGCGAACGCAGCACCTCGACCGAGCCCTGCACGTCGGCCTTGACGATCAGGTTGATGGCCTTCTTCTCGGAGTCGGCCACGGCCTGGAACAGGTTGTCGCGGCTGACCATGCGGCGGTCCGCCAGCGAGGCCATGCGCAGCTGCCGCGAGCGGTCCTCGGCGACCTCTTTGGCGTCAGCCAGGTCGGGCACCACGTGGAAGCGTTCGCCCACGCCGGGCAGCTTGTCGAGGCCCGTGACCTCGACCGGCTTGGCCGGGCCCGCTTCTTCGATCGTGTTGCCGCGGTCGTCGAGGATCGAGCGCACCTTGCCGTAGCCCTCGCCCGCCAAAATCACGTCGCCGCGCTTGAGCGAGCCGTCCTGGATCAGGAGGTGCGCGATGATGCCGCGGCCCTGCTGGATCTCGGCTTCGAGCACCACGCCGGAGGCCGGACCGGTCGGGTGGGACTTGAGCTCGAGCAGCTCGCCTTCCAGGAACACGCGCTCCATCAGCTCGTCCAGGCCCTGGCCCTTGAGCGCCGAGACCGGCATGACCGCCGTGGTGCCGCCCCATTGTTCGGGGACCAGCTCGTTGGCGGCCAGATCGGAGAGCACCTTGTCCGGATTGGCGTCGGGCTTGTCGATCTTGTTCATGGCCACCACGATCGGGACCTTGGCGGCCTTGGCGTGGTTGATGGCCTCGGCGGTCTGGGGCATCACGCCGTCGTCCGCAGCGACCACCAGGATCACCAGGTCCACAGCCCGGGCGCCGCGCGCGCGCATCGAGGTGAAGGCCGCGTGGCCGGGCGTGTCGACCACGGTGATCTTGTGGCCCAGCTTGGTCTCCACCTGGTAGGCGCCGATGTGCTGGGTGATGCCGCCGGATTCGTCGTCGGTCAGCTTGCTGCGCCGCAGGGCGTCGATCAGGGTGGTCTTGCCGTGGTCCACGTGGCCCAGGACGGCCACGGTGGGGGGCCGGGAGACCAGGTCGCCGGTATCGACCGCCTTGCGTTTTTCGGCCAGATCGGCCAGCAGCGCCTCTTCCGCGGCGATCTCGCGCGAAACCTTCAGCTCGACGTCGAATTCGTTGGCGATCAGGACCGCCGTCTCTTCGTCCAGGGTCGAGTTGATGTTGACCGCGCCGAAACCGAGCAGCTCGAAGGCCTTCTTGAGCACCTCGTTCTGTTTCACCGCGATGGCGTCGGCCAGCTTCTTGACCGACACCGGATGCTCGACGGACACGCTGTCGCCCGCCATCGGCGAGCCGCTGCTCGAGGAACCGCCGCCCCCGCCGCCGCGGCGCGGGCCGCCGCGCCCGGAGGTGGGCAGGCTGGGGCGTCCACCCCGCCGCAACACGCGGCCGGCTTCGCGCTCGCGCAGCTGCGCAGTGGTCAGGTCGCTGCGCCCGCTGGTCTCGCCGGGGCGCGGCGGCAGCCGGCGCGCGGCGGCGCCGCGGGTGGGCTGCACGTTCAGGGTGGCGTCCTCGTCGCTGCCGAGGCGCTTCGAATCGCGCTTGACCGGCTTGTCGGTCTGGCGGGTCGACAGGTCGATGAAACCGACCACCTTGCCGGTCCGTCGAGCGGTCGAGGGGCGCACGATGTCACCGCCCTCGCCGCCCGGGGCGGCCCCGGCTTCGGCAGCCGCTGCCGGTTCCGAGCTGGTCGGTGCCTCGCGGGTCGGGGCCAACGCGGCCGCCTGGGGGCTGACCTCCTTGGCCGGGGCGTTCCCCGGAGGCGCTGCGGGCTGGGCGGCAGTCTGGGCGGTTCTGCCGGCGCCGACCTTGGGGCTTGGTTCGGTCGCCGGGCGGGGGCTGACCCCTTCCGCGGTCGGACGAACCGAGGGGCGGCCGGAAGCGGAGGGGGCAGCGGCAGCGGAGGGAGCAGCGGGCGTGCTCTGCCCCGCGCCGCTCCCGGCGGCAGCCGGCGCAGGCTTGCTGGCCGGCCGCACGGGAACGTAGGCGGGGTTGGGGGCCGGGGGGGCGCTCGAATCCCTGCCAGCTGATTTGCCGGCGGGGATCGTCAGGCCGAGCTTGGGTCCGCTCGGACGGCGCGGGGGGCCGCCTTCGCCGCCGGTTCTCGAATCGCCGGTTCTCGAATCGCCGGTTCTCGAATCGCCGGTTCTCGAATCGCCGGCTTCCGAATCGACGGGCTGGCGGCGTTCTCCGGAGGCCGCCGCCGTCGGGCCTCGGCCGGCTGGCCGCTGGGGCGCTTGCGTGGTCCCAGAAGGCTCCTCAGCGCCGAGCGATCGCGCGGAGGAACGGGTGGGTGCGGGGGCGGTCGGACCGGTTTCCGCACCCACCGAGGTCGGTTCCCCGCCGATCTGCGAGCTCACATCCGAGGCCGCCGGCTGGGTAGCCGGCATATGGGCCGCAGGGCGCGCTGCCGGCTGCACGGGCACCGGGGAGGGGGATACGCTCGGTTGCTCCCCCTGTGCCGCCGCCGTGTGCTCGGCGGCGGACGGGATGCTGGCAGCCGGAGCGGACGCCTCGGAATGAGGCTCTTCACCCCCAGCCGAGGTCGCCAGGCCCGGAGCCGGGCTCGGCGTGGCTCGGCCTGCCGGCTTGTGAATGGCGGCTGCCGGCGTTGCGGGGGCCTCGTTGACCGCCTGGACCGGGTTCGCCTCGACGGCACCCTCTTCGGCGGACTTCTTCTTTTTGCGCCGGATCAGCTGCCCCAGCGGCTCTTCTGAGCTGCTGGCGGGGGGTGGCACGACCGCCGAATTCGAGAATCCATTGGCCTCCAGCATCCCCTGGATGCGGAGCATGTCCATGTCGTCGACTGCCGACATGTGACTCTTCACCGGGAAGCCCCAGTCGTTGAGCCGGCGGGCCAGTTCCTGGCCCGTCAGGCCGTAAGTCTTGGCGATGTCGTGTACGCGCTTCTTGCCTGTCACGGTGGGGCGGCGGGGAGAGCCTGGCTGCCGCCCGACCGGAGAGGATCAGGAGCGGCGGCCGCCCGGCGAGCGAGCGTCGCACGGGGCGGGGCGGTTGCTGGATTCGGTGGAAGTGGAGCGGGCGCCGGCGCGGGGCACCGGGCGATCGGGTCGGGTTGCGGGAAGGATCTCGGCGGGCGGCCGGAGGCTGAGGCGCTTCACGGCGATCCGCTAGCGGGCGGAGGGCGTTTCCGCCAAACCGCCGCTGCCCGGCAGGTCTTCGTCGAAGCGGTCGGTGGGGTCGAAGCTCTCGTCGTCCCCACCGTCCTGCCCTGAATCGACGTTGCCCGCGATGGCCATGCTGGCGCGCCCACGCCGCGAAGGCACCGGTTGGCCGCTTTCGGCTGCCAGCAGGTCGGCTTCGTACTCGGCGCGGGTCTTGATTTCGATGTCCCAGCCGCACAGGCGGCTGGCCAGGCGAACGTTCTGGCCCTTCTTGCCGATCGCCAAGGACTGCTGGTCCTCATCGACGATCACCGTGGCCGAACGCTTCTCGACGTCCGGGTAGATGTTGTCGATGTTGATCAGCGCCGGCTTGAGGCCGTTTTGGATCAGGGTCTCGAGCGAATCGCTCCAGCGGATGATGTCGATGCGCTCGCCGCGCAGTTCGTCGATCACGGCCTTGATGCGCGCGCCGCGCACACCGACGCAGGCGCCGATCGGGTCGATTTTCGGGTCCGTGGAGATCACGGCCATCTTGCTGCGATAGCCGGGTTCTCGAACCACGCGCTTGATCTCGATGATCTTGTCGGCGATCTCGGGCACCTCTAGCTCGAACAGGCGCCGCACCAGGTCCGGGTGGGTGCGCGAAACCACGATGCGCACCCGCGGACCGTCCTTGCGCACCTCGAGCACGATTGCGCGCATGCGATCGCCGGGCTGGAAGCTCTCGCCGCGCATGCGTTCTTCACGGGGCAGATAGGCTTCGACCTTGCCCAGGTTGATCACCGACGAATCGCCCTCGAAGCGCTGCACGGTGCCGTGGACCAGTTGGCCGACGCGGGCTTCGTACTCGTCGTAGAGCACGTCGCGCTCGGCTTCGCGCATACGCTGCAGCATGACCTGCTTGGCGTTCTGCGCCGCGATTCGGCCCAGCATCTCCGGGTCGAGCTCGTACTCGCCCTCATCGTCCTCGATGTGGATCTCGCCTGACTTGCGGTCGATCTGGACCATCAGATCCTCGCCGGCGCCCAGCCGCTTCTTGATCGCGGTCGCAATCGCGAATTCGAGGCCCTCGAAGAGGACCTCCTTCGGGATGTCGCGATTGCGATGGATGGTGTCGACCATCCGGACGAGCTCTTCGGGGTTCATGGTGGGGCGCGGGAGTGGGGTGCGCGGCGTGTGCTGCAGAGGTCGATGGGCGGGCGGTTCGGGGCGCGGGCGGGCTTCTGAGGTGATGTTGGCTGCGGAGGGGGCGGTCGGTGATCTGTCGTGTCGCTGAGCGTTGCGGCGCTCTGCTCGATCTCCGGCGCCGGGATCCGCGCAGCGCTTACATCGGTCGGAAACCGGAGGGCCGAGGCGCGGCAGACGCTGGCCGCGACTTTGGGCTCCGAGCGAGCGGGGCTGTGGGTCGGGCAATCTGGTTCGGGCTGACTTTGGTTCGGGCTGACTTTGGTTCGGGCTGACTGACTCGGGGATCGAGGTGGGCGGAGTTTTGGTCTGGTGGGCCTGTGCAATCCCCTGGGACAAAATCACCCCCGGTCGGGACCGCCCCTGCGATCCCCCCGGGGGTCATTCCGCTTGCTGGATCGGACGAGCGCGCGCGAAGACCTGGTAATTGGAATTGGTATTGTGTGGCCTCCGGCCAGCCAAGTCAACGCCGACGAACCGCCCCCAGAGATCGGGATAGCCTTGTTTAGTCCCCTTCCCAGCTTCGACCCGGCCCCTGGAGCGCCTGCGAAGGGCCCCGGATCCGCCCCGGGGGGACCCGGGCCTGGGCAGCCCGCGGAGAGCCCCATCGCCGGGGGCCCGAGGGCCGGGTCCCCCGCGGAAACCGCGCGGGAGGGCCTCGAGGCCCAGCTGAGGCGCCTGGCCGGCAGCACCGCAACGGTTCTGCTGGTGGGCGAAAGCGGCACCGGCAAGTCCCGGGCCGCGCGGCGGCTGCACGAGCTGTCCGGCCGTCCGGGGGCCCTGGTCCTGGTCCATCTGGGGGCGCTATCGCCGACCCTGATCGAGTCGGAGCTGTTCGGGCACGAGGCGGGGGCCTTCACGGGCGCCCAGCGGGCCCGCTTGGGGGCCTTCCGGCGAGCCCAGGGCGGCACCGTGGTGCTCGACGACGTCGAACTCCTGCCGCGCGAGTCGCAGGTCAAGCTCCTGCGGGTCCTGCAGGAGCGCGTGGTGGAGCCTTTGGGGGCCGAGCGCTCGGAGCCGGTGGACGCCCGCTTCGTGGCGACCACCTCCGCGCGCCTCGCCGATGAGGTCGCCGCCGGCCGCCTGCGCAGCGACCTTTATTGGCGTCTCAACGTGGTGGCGATCGAGGTGCCGGCTCTGCGCTCCCGGCGCGCCGAGCTGCCGGAGCTCGCCACCGGTCTGTTGCGGGCCGTCGCGGACCGCGCCCAGGTGCGACCCCGGGACCTGACGCCGGGGGCCCTTCAGCGGCTCTGCGCCCACCCCTGGCCCGGGAACGTGCGCGAGCTCGAGAACGCACTCGAGCGCGCCCTGGCGCTGTGCCCCGGGGAGGGGCCCCTGGACGCCTCGGATTTCGATTTCCTCTCCGAAGGTCTGCTGGGCGCCGCCGATCGTTTGGCCCTGCAGGCCCTGGCCCAGGGCATCGGGCTCGAGCGCTTCGAAGCCGCCTTGCTGCGCGCCGCCTGGACCCAGGAGCGCGGCAATTTGAGCGCGGCCGCCCGCGCCGTGGGGCTTTCCCGGCGCGCCTTCGAGTACCGGCTGCAGCGCCTCGCCGGCAGCGGGGACGACCGGCCTGTGGCGCCGGCGGGCGAGGAGCCGGAGGCGGCCCCGTGATGGGTTCGCGACAGCGCGGTCCGGGATCCGGCCGGGCATCACGGGCCTGGAGGGACGCCGCGGCTCGGCCGCGGTTCGGGGGCCTGGTCGCGGCCGCTCTGGCCTGGGCGCTGTGCGCCACCCCGGGCGCCTTCGCTTCGTCGGGAGACCTGGATCAACCCGATCGCGAGCGGGTCGAGGCGGCCCTGGATCGGTTGTCCTCGGGCCCGATCGCGGCCCTCGATGCGGCCTTGGCGGGTTTCGATGCGGCCCCGCCGGAGGGACGCGTGGCGCGCGCCGAGCTCCTGGTGCGCGCCGGGCGCCCGGAACATATCCCGCTGGCGCTCGCCTGGCTCGCCGAGCCGGGCCTCGAGGTGCGCACGCGGCTGGTCGAATTCCTCGGCCGCGCGGACCTGCTCGATGCGGGGGCGGGGGCGCGCTCCGCCGGCCTGGCGGCCCTGGCCCGGGCCCCCGCTCCGCGCGAGCTGCGCAGGGCCGCCTTACGAGCGCTCGGCCGGCTCGATGCGCCCTCCAGCGCGGACGAACTCGAAGGCCTGGCCGCCCTGCTGCCGGCCGACCTGGCGCGCGAGGCTGTGTCGGCCCTGGGCGAGCTCGATGCCGGTCAGCCGGCGATCCGGCGGGTGGTGGAGGCCGCCGCTGCGGGGCGCTCCCGCCTGGCGGAAGGGGCCTGGAGCGCGGCGCTCGAGCCCTACGGCAAACGTCTGCCGCGCCTGCCCGAGGGCGGGCTCGCGCCCATCGAGCGCGCACCCTTGGTGCTGCTTTCCCGGCATCCGTCGGAGGCCGTGCGCAAGGCGGCCGCGAAGGCCCTCGATGCCGCCTTCGAGCGGCTGCTCTGGCTTGGCGAGCGCGAGCGGCTGTTCGCCCTGCTCGAGGGCCTGGCCGAGGACGGTCTGGACGCGGCCGAGCTGACCTACCGGCTGGCCTGTCTGTGCCTTTCGAGCAGCGGCGACCTGGACGGCGCACGCCGCGCCGCCGCGGCGCTGCTCGCTGCCGCGCCCGGGCGCGCGCCGGGCGAGGCGCGCGCCTGGCGCTTCGCTGGCCACTATCTGCTGGCCAGCGCCGATCTGTGCGCCGGCGAGGTGCCGGCCGCCCGCGAGGCCTATGCGCGCGCCGCGCGGGTCCTCGAGGCCGAGCTCGCCGAGCGCCCCGAACTGCGCCGCCGGCAGGGCGCCCCGGCCCCGGCGGAAGCCGAGCGGGCCGTCGAAGCCCACGCTCGCCTGGCCCTGTGCCGTTTGATGTCGGCGGGCGCGCTGCTGCGCGGCGGCGCGCCAGCGCAGACCCCCGAAGTGATCCTGGAGCTCGAAGGGGCGCTGCTGGCCGCGCTCGATGCGCAGCTGGTCGACGTGCGCCACGACGGCCAGACCAGCGCGGCCGGGCTCGACCTGCTGCTCGATGGCGAACTGTCGCCGCGCCGCCTGCTGTGTTTCGCCGAGGGCCCCGGCGGCTGGCCGCGCGAGGAGCGCCTCGAGTGGCTCGAGCGCCTGCTCTCGGCCCTGGCCAAGCTCTCGCCCGGCGAGCTGCCGGGCCTCGACCCCGACGCACCCCCGCCCCAGGACCTGCCCGAAAGCAGCCCGGCCCGCGGCGCCGCCCGCCAGGAGCGTCTGCGGGCCCTGCGCTTGGCCGAGCTCGATCGCATCGCGCGCCGGCTCTCCGACCCGGACCAGCGCCGCAACCGGATGCTGTGGCGCCAGGTCGAGCAGGATCTGTTCGCCGCCCTCGAGCGCGACCAGCAGCGCGGGTACGTGGCACCGCTCGAACTGCGCACGCCCTCGCTGGCCGCGCTGGACCTGGCCGTGGACCACCGCGCTACCGGCCGCGCCGATCGCGCCGTGGCCGTGCTGGAGCGCATGCGGGCCGAGTTGTCGCGGGCCACGGGCAGCGCCTCCGCGGGGGCCTTTTTCGAGGAATGGATCGGCGCGCGCATCGGCTGGGCGCTGGGCTCGAGCCTGTCCGACCGCGGGGTCGGCGACGACCTGTCGCGCGCCAGCGCCGAACTGGAGGGCGCCTCCCAGCGCCTGGAGACGATGCAGCGCGAGCTGGAGCAGCGCCTCGAAGAATTGGGGCAGGGTCGCCTCGGAGCCTTGGTGTTCGAGGAGGTCGATCCGGCCGAGCGCGAGCGCCTCTTGGCCCAGCAGCGCCTGCTGCGACGCTTCCAATCCGATGTCAAGGTGGCCCAAGCGGTGCACACCAACGTGCGGCTCCAGGATCCCGAGCGCGCGCGCCAGCTGTTCGAGTCGGCCCTCGAACTCGAACAGAACGACTTCATGCGCGCCCTGCTGGCCTGCTACCGGGCCCGCGCCGGACGGCTGGCGGAAGCGCGCTTCCTGCTGGCTCGCCTCGAGCCCGCGCCGGACCTCTTCTACAACTTGGCCTGCGCCCACGCCCTGCTCGGAGATCTGGAGCTGGCGCTCGAATACCTGGCGCGCGAACTCGATCCGAGCCGCATGGGCGCCCTGGCGCTGGAGCGCCAAAAGGCCTGGGCGCGCGGGGACCCGGACCTGGCCAAGCTGCACGCGGACGCGCGCTTCCTGGCCCTGACCGAGCCGGCCCCGCCCGCCGAGACCGCGCGCTGAAGCTCCGCGCGGTCCGGCCCGAGGAAGGCGCCGCCCGACTCCGGCCCGGTCCACGCCCCGACCCGCCGCTGCCCAGGGGCCTGGGACGGCCCGGCTCGATCCCGCGGTCGACTCAGGGTTTCGAAGCCGAGGATCGTCGCAGGCTCCCAGCTGCTTGCACGGATCGTTCGTTGGCGCTGCGGCGCGCCGCTTCCGCAGTCCGCGGCCGGCTCCGAGCAGCCGGCCTCCGAGCCGAGCCGCGCCGTGGCGCGTCCGGCCCGGCCCGAACGGCGATCCGGGTCGAGCCGGCGCGCCCTCCGCTGCTAGACTCCGCGCCCTCCAGCGCTCCCCGAGCGCTCCACCGACGATGGGCAAGATCCTTACCTCCGGCAAGGGCCGGCGCTGGCTCGAAGCGGGCCATCCCTGGCTGTATGCCGACGACGTGGCCGAGGCCAGCGCCCAGCCGGGCGAGCTGGTGCCCGTGTTCGCGCCCAACGATGCGCCGCTCGGCTGGGGCCTGTTCTCAAGCGAATCGCGCATCGCCGTGCGGCTGGTCACCCGCGGCCCCGAGCAGCCCAATCGGGCCTTCTGGGCCGAGCTGATCGACCGGGCCGTATCGCTGCGCGAGCGCCACGGGCTGCTGACCCCGCGCGGGGCCTGCCGCCTGGTGCACGGCGACGCCGAGCGCCTGCCCGGCCTGGTGGTCGATCGTTACGCCGACACCCTGGTGGTGCAGAGCGGCTGCCAGGGATCGGATCGCATGCGCGACTTCCTGATCGAGCTGCTGCTCGAGCGCCTCGGCGGCGGCATCCAGCACGTGCTCGATCGCTCCGACGCCTCCGTGCGGCGGCTCGAAGGCCTCGAGCCGCGGGTGGAATGGCTGCGCGGCGGGCCGACGGAGCTGCTGGTCGAGGAACCCGGCGGCCTCTCTTACGAGGTCGACGTGGTCGCCGGCCACAAGACCGGCCACTACCTGGACCAGCGCGACAACCGTCGCCTGGCCGCGGCCCGCGCGGCCGGCCGCCGGGTGCTGGACGCCTTTTGCTACGACGGCCTGTTCGGGATCCGCTGCGCCCTGGCCGGCGCGGAATCGGTGCTCTGCTTGGACCAGGCCGCCGCCGCGGGCGAGCGCCTGCGACGCAACGCCGAGCGCAACGGCGTCGCCGAGCGGGTGCACTTCGAGAAGGTGAACGCCATGCAGGATCTGCGCGAGCGCGCCCAGCGCGGCGAGAGCTACGGCCTGGTGGTGCTGGATCCGCCGGCCTTCGCGCGCAATCGCCGCGAGGCAGAGGGCGCTGCCCGCGGCTACCGAGAGCTCAATCTGCGCGGTGCCAAGCTGCTGGAGCCGGGCGGCCATCTGCTGACCGCTTCGTGCTCCTACAACGTCTCGCGCAGCGAATTCGAGGGCTACGTGGCCGCCGCGATCAACGATGCCCGCCAGCTGGGCTTCCTCGAGGAGAGCCGCGGCGCTGGCCTCGACCATCCGGTGGCCCTGGACCTGCCCGAGAGCGAATACCTCAAGTGCCTGCTGCTGCGGCTGTACCCGGCCGGCGGGCGCGCCAGCGAGGGCCGCGGCGATGGCTGAGGGGCCCGAGCGCGTCTGGATCCGCTTGAACGGTGCCGAGCAGCAGGTCGAGACCGGCTGCTCGGTGGCGGAGCTGGTCGAGGCCCTCGGTCTGCCCGCCGGCGCGGTGGCGGTGGAGATCGACCGCCGGCTGGTGCCGCGGCGGACCTGGGGCGAGCGGCGCATCGAGCCCGGTCAGTCGGTCGAGCTGGTCACGCTCGTGGGCGGCGGTTGACAGGCTGGGGTCGGCGGGTTTCCACCCAATTTCGATCGCGGCGCTGCTGGCGCGGCGAGAGGAGGACCGCCGCCGCGCTGCTCCGGCTCGTCCGGGCAGGCCCTTTCCGCGGGCCTCTGGAGGAGCGCTCGGAACCGGCAGGCGCCGAGCTCGGGGCAGCGGCGACCGCGCGCCCAACGGGAGGCGCGCGCGGCCTCGAGACGCGGGGGGCCCGCCGCGGCCTGGCCCTGGACCCCCGAGCGGCGCCGGGGGCCTGGCCGCCGACCCTGCCACCCCTTTGGTGCCCGCCGGGCGGGCAAGGCGGCGTGATCAAAAACGGCTGCGCCGTGTCAGCGCAGGCGGGCTGGGGCAGAACTCGACTCGGTAGGCCTCCCTCGGCGCCCCGCAGGCCTGGCGCTTCGACGAGTACTCCGGAATCTCGCTGCCTGCCGATCCGCGGGCTTTCCGGCGCGATCGGGCCCGCTTCCCCGGGGCCCGCACTGGCGCTGGGACCGGCGCCCTGCGTAGCCTCTTGGCCCCATGCTTTCCGGCGACCCCGACCCCGCGGATCCGCTCGCGATCGGCAGCCAACGCTTCCGTTCGCGCCTGTTCGTGGGAACCGGCAAGTACCAGAGCTTCGAGGAGACCCGCCGGGCCCTCGAGATCTCGGGCAGCGAATGCGTCACGGTCGCCGTCCGACGCGTGAACCTGGACCCGGCACGGGGCGAGTCGCTGCTCGATCACATCGATCGCAGCCGCTATCGGATCCTGCCCAACACCGCCGGTTGCTTCGACGTGGACTCCGCGCTGCGCACCGCGCGCCTGGCCCGCGACCTGCTCGAGACCGACCTGATCAAGCTCGAGGTCCTGGGGGACGAGCGCACGCTGCTGCCCGACCCCGTAGGCACGTTGGCCGCCACCGAGGCCTTGGCTCGCGAGGGCTTCGAGGTTTGGGTCTACACCTCGGACGACCCGCAGCTCGGCCGCCGCCTCGAGCAGGCCGGGGCCGCCTGCATCATGCCCGCCGGATCGCCGATCGGCTCCGGGCTCGGGGTGCTGAACCCCAACGCGCTGCTGATCCTGAAGGAACTGGTCCGAGTGCCGGTGGTGGTCGACGCGGGAGTCGGCACCGCCAGCGACGTGGCCATCGCCATGGAGCTGGGCGCCGAGGGCGTGCTGCTCAACACCGCCATCGCCGGCGCCAAAGAGCCGCTGCTGATGGCCGAGGCCATGGCGCTGGCCTGCCGCGCGGGCCGGCTGGCCTTTCGCGCGGGCCGCATTCCGCGCCGCCTCTACGCCAACGCTTCTTCCCCCTGGGCCGGCCGCATCGAAGGCGCGCCGGATGCCGGCTGATCATGCCTGTTTCGAGCTTTGCCGCCCTGGCGGTCCTGTTGCCCTGCGCGCCCCACGAGACCGGGTCGACGAGCGGTTTCCTGTGGAGCGGGTTGTTGCTCGCAGCGGCCGGAATCTGCCTCTGGCCCTTGTGGAGGCGCGCGCTGCTGTGGGCTGCCCCGGGGCGCAGCGTGTTCTTCGTTTCCTGGGGCTTCTCCCAGGTCGTGATCGCCGCCTTGGCCGCGGCTCTGGCCAACTTCGCGGTCGGCGCCGTGGTCTCCGGTCCCGCGGCGGGTCAGGGCGCCTTCCTGGCCTCCCTGGCCGCGGTCGCGGCGGTCGCCCTGTGGACCTCCCGCAAGACCCAGCGCGAGCCGCAGAGGTCCCTGGGGCTGGTGGTGGAGCGCCCTGGCCGACTGGTGGGCGCCGCCGCGTTGGCGCTGGCGCTGGCCCTGCCTCTGCTCTTTGGGCTTTCCTGGGCCTGGCCAGAGCTGCAGCGGCTCTTGGCCGAGCGCCTGGGCGGCGGCCCGGCGGCCGCCAACCCGTCCGAGGCCGCGAGCGGCCTGTCGAACCTCGGACCGCTCTGGCTCTGGGGCGCCGCGCTGCTGCTGTCCCCGGCGCTGCAGGAGCTGTGCGTGCGCGGGTTCCTGCAGCCCCTGCTGATCCAGAACTTCTCCGAGCGCGGCGGCCTGTTGCTGAGCGCGCTGATCTTCGCGGCCATGCACGGCCCCTCGGGTTTTCCGGTCCTGCTGGCCCTCGGACTGGTGCTGGCGGAGGTCAAGCTGCGCACTCACTCGACCTGGGCCGCCTGGCTGACCCACGTCCTGTACATGGCTGTGTGCATCGCTCAGGACCTGAGCGGGGCCCCGGGCGCCCATCTGCCGCCGACCTTCTAGGGGCTCGGCGAGTCCCTCGCCGGCGACCGTCCCCAGGATCGGTCGCCGAGCTGCTCCGGACTGGACGGCGGCGCCTGGTTCCTTCCCATGCGATCTCGCGGGACGCGCCGGAGCGGCGACGGAAACCGCTTCGAGGCCCCGAGCACCAGGACCGCCTCGGGGCTCGCGCTCCGCTGACCCCCATCCCCCTGACCCGCTATGCCGTTTTTCCCCCGTGCCGGCCTGATGGAACGTCTGGAGGGCGGCGCCTGGCGCGCCTTCAACGCCGTGCTGACCGGCGAGATCGAACTGGGCGAGGATGCCAGCGTGTGGTTCGGATCGGTGCTGCGCGGCGATGACGCTCCGCTCACGATCGGCCCGCGCAGCAACGTCCAGGATCTGACCATGATCCATGCGGATCCGGGCGTGCCCAACGTGATCGGGGCCGAGGTGACCATCGGCCATCGCTGCGTGCTGCACGGAGCGCGGGTCGAGGACCGCTGCCTGATCGGGATGGGAGCGATCCTGTTGGGGGGCTCGGTGATCGGCAGCGAGTCGATCATCGGAGCCGGCGCCCTGGTCAAGGAGGGCGCCCTGATCCCGCCCCGCTCCTTGGTGGTCGGGGTCCCCGGCAAGGTGGTGCGCAGCCTGACGGACGCCGAGGTCGCGCGACTCGTGCAGAGCGCCCAGGGCTACGTCGACAAGGCGCGGCTCTACCGCGGCTAGGGCCGTGGCCGCAGGGGGCCGCGCTCCGGCCCGCGGGCAGCCGCACGCGGATTTCGGCTGGTTCGCCCGGCCTTGGAACCCGGGGCGGCGGATCCTGCGCTCGGTCGGTCGTGAGGGGAGGGTCGGTCCCATCGGCCCCGATCGGCCGAGCCTTCGTCGCGGGTCCACGTGTCGTCGGCGGGCCGAGGCGCGCGGTGCTGGGTCGGTCCGAAGGCGCCCGGCCGCCGGCTTTCGTCTCGATCCATTCGGCGGTCCGTGTGGGACCCACGGGGCGACCTCGTCCGGCCAGGTGGCGGCGGATCCGTCCAGCGCTCGAGGGACGCGATTGCTGCAGCGTGGAGGTCCCTTCCCCACCCCTGGCGTGGCCGATGGCACCCCATCACGGAAATTCCTTCCGGCTTCAAAACCGGCGGCCAGCAGGGCTTTGGTCTGCGGCGACCCGGCCACTGGCCTTTTGGAAGGGAACCCAATACGGGCTAGATTTATCTTAACTTCCCACCAAGCAGCCCTTGGCCGTGGGGCTTGCGCTGCGGGCTTTCTGCCCCGGGCGAGCGATTCGATGCGACCGAGGTGCCTGGTCTGGGTCTGTCATGGGGCCCGGACCGACGCCCGCTCCGGCTGGTCTCAGGGCCGGCCACCCTCATGTTTGTACTCACCGCTAACCGTTGCGCCTTGCTCGCTGCGGTCTTGTCGATCCTCTCCGGGCTCCTCGCGAGCTGCGAGGTCTCTCCCAGTGGTTCCAGTCCGGGCGCCGATCCCACGCAACTCGAGGTGCGCTTCGACCTCTCGAGCGCTGCGGAGCTTTCCACGGATGTCCTGGCGGATGGACTGGCCCGCGACCTCGACGGGGACGGCAAGCTCGAGTGGATCCAGGCATCGGGCCAGTCGGGCCTGGTGCGCGTGGCTTGGAGCGCCGGTCTGGAAGGCCCAGGATCGGGCGGAACGGTGCAGGTTCTCCAGCCGGGCGGGACGCCTTTGCGGCTGTGCGTCGGCGATTTCGACGGCGATGGGAGACTCGGTCTGGCGGTGCTCTCGCGGGTCCAGGGACCCGGCGACAGCCGCATCAGCGTCTATGAACAGGTCGGACCCGGGGGGCTGACCCTGCGGGCCAGCGTCGTGCTCTCGGGCCTCGCGGTGCGCATCGCCAGCGGCGCTCTGGGCGGCGCCCTGCAACCCGATCGCGTGCTGGTACCGCTGCCTTTGGCTGGATCGGTGCAGGTGCTGCGCCTCAGCGGCGGCATCCTGCTGCTCGAATCGGCGCTGTCCTTCGGCTTCCTGGGGGGCCCGCTGGACATTGCCGTGATCCCCGCGGAGCAGTTGCCCTTGGGCGTGCCCTGGCCCGCGCTGGCGATCAGCGAGCCCGGCTTCACGGGCGTGCCTGGACGGGTGCGCTGGTATCGGCCGAGCGCGGAGCTCAGCTACGAGCCCGCGGGCGAACTAGCCAGTGGCCTCGGTCTGCCGCTGCTGGCCGAACCCAGCGACACGGATGGGGATGGCCGCGCCGACCTGCTGATCTGCGATGTCTTGGGCGGCGAACGCGGGCTCCTTCGCAGCGCCGGCGGGCCCCTTGGACTCGCCGCCGCAGTCTGGATTCCCGGACCGAACAGCCCCAGCGACGCCCGCTGCATCGCGCTCAGCCCCGGCGCCTTGCCGGACCTGTTCGCCGCCGAGCCCTTCAGACTGAGTCTGACCCGGTTGCCTCGTCTTCCCGCTGGCGGTTTCGGCGCTCCGGAGACCTACCTGGCGCCGGCCCAGTGTCTGCGCCTCGATTTGCCGAACGTCGGCAGCGTCACCGGCCTGCACCCCGTCGGATGGCTGCAGGCCGAATGGGTGCTGAGCTCGTCCGGAGCTCCCTACGAGCTGCGCGCCGCACGCGGGTACTCGGCGGGCCAGCGCCCCGTGCTCTTGGAGGTCGGCTTGCTTGATGGCGATGCCTTCACCGATGTGTTGATCCTGGACCAGGGCGCCAATGCGCTGCTCGTGATGCGGGGCCTTCCGGGCCTTGGGTTCGAGCAGGTCGACGCGGTGCCCCTGAGCAGCCCCCCCGGCACCTCGCCGGGGGGCTTCCGGCTGGGCGATCTCGACGCGGACGGCGACCTGGACGTCTTGCTGGCAGGAAATGCAGTCGGACGGCTCGAGAGCATCGAGAATCGCGGCGGACTGGATTTCGAACTCGGCCCGTCGATCGACCTTAGCGAAGCCCCGATCGATCTGGCGCTGCTGGACCTCGACCTCGACGGACTGCTGGACGTGGCCGTGTCCTTGCCCGCGGTCAACCGGCTGGCGCTGCTGCGCGGGCGCGGGAAGCTGGGTTTCGAGCCCTGGGCGGAGATACCCCTGCCCAAAAGGCCCCTGGCCCTCCATGCAGCCGACCTCAACGGAGATCCGCGACCCGAGCTGATCGTGTCGAGCGCCAAGCCCAATGGTACCGACCCGACCTTGCTGGTCTTCCGTGCGGTGGAGGGCTCCATCTACCCGCTCGAGCTGGCCTTCGTGGAAGCGTTGCCGGGGCTGGGCGTTCAGATCAGCACCGGCGACCTGAACGAGGACGGCCGCTTGGACCTGCTGGTGACCCAGAGCGGGCCCGAGATCGTCAACCTGCCGGTGTTCCTCTCGACTCCCGATCCGACCGCCTTCGATCTGCTCAGCGTGGCCATCGGCAGCAATCCGGGTGCAGCGCGCCTGGTCGACCTGGACCGCGATGGGCACCTGGACCTGGCCGCCGCCCTGGCCAAAGGCAAGCTGGCCTGGCTGCTGGGGGATGGGAGCGGGGGGCTGCGTTCCGACACGGGCCCCAAGTACACCCTGCCGAGCTCCACGAGCGCCCTGCGCTTCGCCGACCTCGACCACGACCAGCTGCCCGAACTCCTGTGCGTCAGCCCGGCGGCACCGGAGCTGTGGGTCGCGCGCAACCGCAGCCAGTAGGTGTGGGGCTCGGCGAGCGGGGGGGGCCGGCCCGGCGCGGCCCGGGAAAGGGCTGAACGGCCCCGCGGCCAGCCGCAAGGCGGGGGCTATCATCCACCTCCGTCTCAGCGAGCCCCCCCGCAGCGATGACCACCCCGTCTCCTTCCGGCGTGCCTGTGCTCCCGGCTGACCGAGCTGTCCACAAGGCGCCCATGGGGGTGCTGTTGGCCGCGGGCAAGGGGACGCGCATCCGGCCCTTCAGCGACACCCTGCCCAAGCCCCTCCTGCCCGTGCTCGGCCGGCCGTTGCTGGTCTGGCAGATCGATGCCATGGTGGCGCTCGGCATCCGCGAGATCACGATCGTGATCGGTCACCTCGGCCACCAGATCGTGCAGACCCTCGGCGATGGCTCGGCCTTCGGTGTGCGGCTGTCCTATGTGGAGCAGGACCGCATGCTCGGCATCGCCCATGCGGTGGGCCAGCTCGAGCGCGGGGTCGACCGACCCTTCCTGCTGTTCCTGGGAGACATCTTTTTCGAGACCCGGGATCTGGGCTTGCTCCTGACCCGCTTCCAGCAGCCGGGCGTGCACGCGGTGCTGGCCGTCAAGCGCGAACCGAGCGCCGAGGCGATCCGGCGCAACTTCACCGTCGAGATCGACGCCCAGGGCTTCGTGCGACGGGTTATCGAGAAGCCGCGCCACCCGAAGACCGACATCAAGGGCTGCGGGCTGTACCTGTTCGATCCGGCGATCTTCGACGCCATCCGGCGCACGCCGCGCACGGCCTTGCGCGATGAATACGAGCTGACCGATGCGATCCAGATCTTCATCGAGTACGGCTACGGCGTGGTCGCCGCCGAAGTGGTCGAAGACGACCTGAACCTCTCGACCCCCAAGGACCTCTTGGACCTCAATCTGCACGTCCTGGCCAAGTCCGGGCGCTCGACGTTGATCGATGCCACGGCCCGTGTCGAGGGGGGGGCGCGGCTCGAGCGCACGGTGGTCGGTCGGGACGCCCTGGTGCCCGCAGGGGCCGTGCTCGAGCGTTGTCTGGTGCTTCCGGGGGTCTCGGTGCCCGCCGGTCAGCACCAGCGGCGCATCTTCGCGGCCGACGGCCCGGTCGATTGCTGATCGGACTCGACCCTAAGGGCTGACTGCCCAAGGGGTCGGTCCGGGGTCGGCCTCCCAGCAGGCCTCGGGCCGCCGACACGGCCCCTCGGCCGGGAGCATGGGCCAACACGCGCCGAGCCGCGTCCGCTTTCAGGGATGCACACCGAGCCAGGCGAACAGCTGGCGGCGCAGGGGCGCCAGGCGCGGATCGGAGGGGTCCCGGGGGTGCTCGAAGGGCAGCTCCAGGATTCCGGCGATGCGCCCCGGCCGCGGGGTCATGACCACGATGCGCTCGGCCAGCTGGAGGGATTCCTCCACATCGTGGGTCACGAACAGCACCGTGGGGCGCTTTTGTTGCCAGAGGCGGATCAGCTCCGCGCGCATGGTCAAGCGGGTCAGGGAGTCGAGGGCCCCGAAGGGCTCGTCCATGAACAGGACATCGGGCTCGACCGCCAGGGCGCGGGCCACCTCGACGCGCTGCTTCATGCCGCCAGAGAGCTCCATCGGGTAGGAGCGCTCGAAGCCCCTCAGGCCGACCAGGTCGATGGTCGCCTGGGCGCGCGCGGCGAGCTCCGCCGAAGGCAGCTGCCGCAGCCCCAGGCAGACGTTGTCCCAGACCGATGCCCAGGGGAAGATGCCGTACTCCTGGAACACGAAGATCCGTTTGG
>JBILNK010000226.1:0-5967 GCA_044375105.1 Planctomycetota bacterium | reverse complement strand
TGGAACGCCGCCGCATGGACGCCCCGGGCGCCGAACTCTCGGTCCGCGCCCTGCCCCCCGGAGCCCCCGCGGACTTCTGCGGATTGGTCGGGCGCTTCGAATTCTCCGCCGAAGCCGCGCCCACGACGCTCGCGGCCGGCGAGAGCCTGCTCCTGGCGCTCGAGGTGTCGGGCGACGGCGACCTCGGCGCCCTGGCGCTGCCCGACTGGGCCGCCCAGCCGGGCTGGGGGGCCTTCCACGGGCTCGGCGCCCTGCTGATCGAGGCGGGCCCCGATCGGCGCCGGCTCGAGCTCGAGTTCGAGCCCCTGACGGCCGGGGTGCCGGAGCTGCCGCCCCTGAGCCTGTGCTGGTTCGATCCCCTGGCCGAGCGC
The DNA here is from genome assembly GCA_044375105.1 of Planctomycetota bacterium. Classification (GTDB taxonomy): domain Bacteria; phylum Planctomycetota; class UBA1135; order UBA1135; genus JBIKLM01. The sequence continues at coordinate 5,596 of JBILNK010000226.1, read as the reverse complement.
TACGAACGCTGGGCGAGTCCGCCGATGGCGCTGCTCTGGCCGGACCTTCCCGCCCCGGGGGCCGAGGCTCCGGGCGCCACGCCGGCGGGCCCCGCGGCCGCGCCCGGTTCCAGAGCGCCAGGCGTCGCGCGCGGGCCAGGACCTGGCGTGGGCTCCGGCGAGGCCCCGGCAGCGACCGGCGCGCCCGCGGCCCAGCCCAGCGCGGGACCGAGCGGTCCGGCCGAGGCCCACGGCGCGGCCGATGCCGCTAGAGCCGCGGCGCCCCGGGCCCGGCCCGATTGGCCCCTGTGGGCCGCGGGTTTGCTGGGCCTGGTCGGAGTCGCCGCGCTGCTGATCGATCGCCGCTCGGGATCGGGCGCTGGCGCGCAGCAGGCGTCGGGCGCCGGAGGGGACCGGGCGGGCCTGCCCGGGGGCGCCCCGGGTGCTTCCACCGGCGCCGGCGAGCGGCTCATTTCGAGTCGCGGGCCGGCCGGGCGCGCAGGCGCCGCTGCGACACCGGCCGGCCGGGCCAGCTTCCAGCAGGCGCCGGCTTCCGCTGGCGCGTCGCCAGGCCAGCTTGGACCCCGCTCCAACGGGCCGGCCGCGCGCGCCGGAGCGGGAGCCTGGGACCCGGGCTCCGAATCCGGCCGATCCGGCGCGCCCGGCGTCGGCCCGCCGGACGCACGGTCGTCGCAGCCTCCTTCCGCGGCCGATCCGGAGGCCGCCCTGCGGGTGCGCCTGGCCGCCTGGCTCGGGTCCCCCGAGGCCGAGCTGTTCGCCCCGGGGCTCGCAGCGCGCTTGTCCGCCGCTGGCTTGGCCCCCGATGTGGCCCGGGAGGCCGCCGCGCGCTTCTGGGCCCTGACCGCGGCGCGCTACGGCGGCCCGCCCGCGGCCTTCGACGCCGCGGAGCTGGCCGGCTGGCTCGCGCGCCTGCCCGAGCCCCCCGGGCAGCGGGGCTGAGCAAAAAGCGACAATTCGCACCCCGCACGGGCGCCCCAAAAGGGGTTTTGGGCCGCGCCGAATTGCGAAAAAAAAACAATCGGGCCGCGCTCGACAGGCGATTCGCGCCGCGCTCCGCCGCCCCGGTTCGGCGCCCTGGTTGATCACGACGCCAACGCCCTTCGGCTTGCCCGCCGAGGAGCGCGGCGCTGGCTCCCGCACTGCCCCGGAAGCCGGGCTGACGCCCTGGCTGGCCCTGTGGCTGACCCTGTCCTGCGGCCGACCGGCCGCCCTCGGTGACGCGCCAGAGGCGGCTCCGTTCGTGGCCGCGGCGCTGGAGCGCGAGGCGCGCGGCGATCCGCTCGTCGCCCTTTCGGATCTGCGCGCGGTGCCGGCGTCCCATCCGGACTCCCTGGCGGCTTGGCGGGAGCGCGCGCGTGGCGGCGCTCTGAAACCAGCTCGAGGAGGCCCTGGCGGCCTACACTCGCGTCCTGGCGGCTGTTCCCGAGGATCCGGGGGTCGCGGATGGGCTGGCGCAGGTGGCGCTGTTCGTCGGGGACCTCGAGCGCGCCGAGACGGCGGCCGCGCGCCTCTGCAGCCTACCGGCCGCCAGCGCCGAGCAGCTGGCCCTCGGCGCCCGCATCGCCTTCGCGCGCGGCGACGAGCAGGGCTGCGCCGAGCGCGCGCGCAGCCCTGCTGGCCAGCGCCTGCGGCGGCGGGCCCGGGTTCGTTGCGGGGCAGAGCCTGCCCTTCAAGCATGAAAACGGCGCCCTGGGCGAGTACCGCTTCCCTGAGACCATGGGCGCCGGCGTGGCGTTGTTCGACGCCGATCAGGATGGCGACCTCGACCTCTATGCCGTCCAAGGCGGGCCCCTGCCGCCCGGGCCCGCAGGGCCACAGGCCAGCGACGCCGGGCGGCCCGAGGCGCCGCCCAATCGCCTGTTCCTCAATCACGGCGCGGCCCGCTTCGTCGATGCCACCGACCAAAGCGGCGCGGCCGCGGATCGCTCCTACGGCATGGGCGCGGCCGTCGCCGATGTGGACGGCGACGGCTGGAGCGATCTGTTCTTGACCAATCTGGGCCCCGATCGCCTGTGCTTGGCCGTGCCCGGGCAGGCGCCCCGTTTCGTGGTCGGTCCCGAGCTGGCCTACGAGCCGCAGAGCCGCGCCGCCGAGGGGGAATGGAGCACGGCCGCGGGTTTCGCGTATTTCGACCTGGATGGGGACCTCGACCTGTTCGTGGCCTCCTACGTAGACTGGCATCCCGGGCGCGAGGAGGGCTGCCGCAGCGGAGCTTTGCGCGATTATTGCGACTTCAAGCGCTATCCCGGCCTGCCCGACCACCTGTTCGTCAACGAGGGCCAGGGCCGCCTGCGCGAGGTCAGCGGCGCCTGGGGCCTGCCCGCCCATGCCGAGCGCGGGCTGGGCGTGGCCGTGCTCGATCTGGACCGAGACGGCGCGCCGGACATCTACCTGGCCAACGACACCGACGCCAACCGGCTGTACCTGAACCGTTTGGCCCACGCCGGCGGTTTCGAGGACCACAGCTTGCGCAGCGGAACCTCCGCCAGCAGCGACGGCACCTTCGAGGCCGGCATGGGCGTGGCCGTGGCCGACCTGAACCACGACGATCTGCCGGACCTGGCGGTGGGCAACTTCACCGGCGAGCCCAATTCGGTCTATCGCTCCCGCGGCAAGGGCATATTCGTCGAGTCGTCGCGGCGGCTCGGCATCGCTGCCCCCAGCCTGCACAAGCTGACCTTCGGGCTGGCCTTCGAGGACTTCGATGGCGATGGTCGCGAGGATCTCCTGGCGGTCTGCGGCCACGTGCTGTGCCACGTGGACGAGGCCACCACCACCTGGGGCTGGAAACAGGCCGACCAGCTCTTGCTGCAAGGGGCGGACGGGCGCTTCGCGGAGATCGACGCCGGCCCCTTCCTGGCCGGGCCCTGGTCCTCGCGCGGCCTGGCGGTCGGCGATCTCGACGGCGATCTCCGGCCCGATTGGGTCCAGAGCACCTCCGCCGGGCCCCTGCGCATCGGCATCAACCGCCTGCGCCAGGCGGGCGCCAGGCTGTGTGTGCGCCTCGCCGACCGCCGCCCCGGAGCGCCGAACCCCGCTGCCATCGGCGCCCGGGTGAGCCTCGAACTCTCCGACGGCAGCTCCCAGCGCCGCTGGATCCGCGCCGGCGGCAGCTACCTCTCCCAAGACGACCAGAGCGCCCGCTTCGCCCTGCCCCCGGGCTTGCAGGCCGAGGCCATCGAAGTGCTTTGGCCCGATGGCGAGCTCTCCCGTCACCCCGCTCCGACCGCCGGGTCGATACTTTCGATCGAGCGCTGACGAGCATGCCTGTGCGCTCGAACGCAAGCCGAGCGCTCAGATCCGCCCACCGGCATGCCAGTGGACCGTCATCTGCAGGCCGCGAAGGCTCGGGTCAGCAGAGCGCACCGATTCTCGAGCGGTTTCTCGCCAGCCTCCGATCGCCTCGGACCCCTTGGGCCTCGGTCGCTTGGCGTTTCGGTAACCCGGCGTTTCGGTGACCCGTGTGGGCCTTTGCACGCCAAGGCGCAGGGCGCTTCGCCCGCCGGGAGCCACCTTGTCCAAAGGGGAAATCTGGTACCTCGCAGTCCCGAAAGCGGCGTCCCCTCCGAAGAAAACTAGGGAGCGTGGGTGGCTTCCAGGTCCAGGCGGATCGGGTGTCCTACGACTTCCGCGTTCAGCTGCACGTAGCCCCGCAGCCAGTCGTCCGTCAGGAGGGGCGGCAAGTCGGAGGCCGTAAAGGACAGGCCCGAGTACGCGACCTGAGCATCGGTCCATTCCACGCCGCTCGGAAGGAACAAGCGGATCCCGGTGATGGACGCCTCGGGCTGGCCCAAGACAGCGACCCGGCCTGCGAGCGCCGTGAGTCGCTGGGAGGTATCCCGGTTGATGACGTTGCTAGCCACTCCGGGGTTGAAGCTTCGCGAGATTCCGCGGCGGGCCAGATTGCTGATGCGATCCAGCGGATAGGACTCCAGGACATCCACGGGGCCGGCCAGGGTTCCGCCCGGACCCGGGTCGTCCGAGGGGGAACAGAACAGGCTGATCAGCCCGGTACCCGTGCCGGTCACGCCGATGAGCTTGTACTGGACGCAGGCATCATCGGCCATTTTCTCACCCGCAGGGAACTTGAAGTGCGCGACGCCCGGCGCGGTCGGTGGATCGCCGAAGTTCTGCTCCCCGATCTTCGTGGGCGGGACCGTATTGGAGTAGATCTCGACCCGCGTGGCGCTGCCGCCGGTGACCTCGAAGGCCAGGTCATTGGCAGACCAGTCCGTCTTGTTGCAAACCTTGCCCTTGAAGACCCCGCCGAAGGCCTGCGCCGTTCCCGGAGGGATGTCTCCGAGCTTGGTTGGCCCTTGCAAATCCTTGTCCCCCAGGATCCCTTCGGGCTCCGATTTGGCTCCGGTCAGCGTGAGTATTCCGAAGGCGGCCCAGGGCAATGCGAGCATGGCCAGGCTGCGACGGCGAGAGGGGAAGGGGTGTTTCATGGCGGTCTCCGAGCAGGGGTAGTCGAGGCCGGACAAGGACAAGTGGTGCGGGGAAATCCAGGCCCTGGAAGGCGAACCTAGTTCGCGTTCGGCGGGGACGGCGAGCCCTGCTTGCGGTTCTACACAGGTCTTACGCCCGTCTGGGCGGAGGGCGAACCCAACCCAGGTGGGCTATACAGATCGAGCCACTGACGTTGTCTTGGGGATCTCGACGAACTCGATCGCTGGGGAGGCTGCGAGACTGTATCGGTCGATGCCGGCCTGGTTCTGGCGCTTCGGCCTGGCACGGAGGGCGCGCGCCATCCTGGGGTCCGAGTCGCGCTCGGCTTCGTTGAAGCGGAGACTTCGAGCGCGGGATGGTTCAGGGGGTGGGCCAGAGGCGCAGGACGATCAGGCAAGTGTCATCGGCGCGGCCCTCTGCATCCAATTCGAAGCCGCGGGAGGTGGGCGGCAAGAGCAGCGCAGCGTCTTGGGCGAGTTCGAAGGGCTGGTCGGCGCGCGCCAAGCGGGCGCGTGCAGATCCTCGCAGGGCGTAGAGGCAGGCGGCTGTGGACGGATCTGCTTCGAGGCGCCAGCGGCGGCGAGCGAGCGGCAGGACCTCGAGCTCCGCAGCGATCGCCCCGCGGCGCATGAGGACGCCGAAGTCGCTGATCGGTCCACCCAGCAGGCGTGCCGAGGTCGGCCAGGCGCCGTCGAAGCGGTAGGGCTCGAGGGGCTTGAGGCGCGCCCGTGGCGCGGCCGGGCCGTGGTCGAGCTCGAGCCCGGGTCCCGCGCTGATCAGCAGCAGGCGCTCGTGCTCGGGAAAGCTCTAAAACGGCCCGTCCACGGCCACCCCGGCGATCGACACGCGCCAGTCGAAGTCGCCCGCTTCGAAGCGGGCTTCCGGCGGCCAGACCCACAGCTCGCGGGTCACCCCCCGGCCGTTTTTCCAGGCCACCGAACGCCCCCCGCCGGGCGGCAACAGGACCGGATCGGTGTCGTGCATCGAGAACAGGATGCCGGAGCATTGCCCCGCGCGCCGCGCGTTTTGCCGAGGCGCGGGGCCCGGGGAGGGATCCCAACTCCGGTTCCCGGACTCGGCGAGGCGGGCGGTTGACTTTTTGCCTCCGGCGGGCGGGACGGGAGGGCGGCGGATTTCCGCTTGGACC
>JBILNK010000225.1:0-5996 GCA_044375105.1 Planctomycetota bacterium | reverse complement strand
GCCCGGCGGGGACGGGGACTCGCTGGGCACGCTCCGTTCTCCTCGGGTGCCCGCCGAGCGAGCGACGACCCCCGGGATGGCTTAGGCTGTGCTCTCCCGTTCCTTATTTGCCAACCGCCCGTGTCCTCCGTCTCAGCCTTCCAAAGCGGTTTGATCCCGCGCTCCAGCGCCCGCCCTGGCGACGACCCGATCTTCGCTCTGAACGCCCGCGCCAAGGAGCGCGCCCAGAGGGGTGAGGACGTGCTCAACGCCACCCTGGGGGCGCTCTACGAGGACGACGGCCAGCTGGCCGTCCTGCCGAGCCTGTTCGAGGCCCTGCGGCAGGTGCCCGACCGCCAGATCGCAGACTACGCCCCCATCTCCGGCGCCCCGGCTTTCCTGAACGCGGTGATCCGCGACCTGTTCGGCGAGGGCGAGCTGGCCGCGCGCGCCGTGGCCGCCGCCACCCCCGGGGGCACCGGCGCTCTGTTCATGGCGCTGCAGAACTTCCTCGAGCCCAAACAGCGCCTGCTGACCGGCTCCTACTACTGGGGTCCCTACGGCACCCTCGCGGATCACACCGACCGGGGCCTCGAGACCTTCCCCCTGTTCGATGGCGCGGGGCGCTTCGACGTGGGCGGTTTGCAGTCCGGCCTGACCCGCCAACTGGCGGCCCAGGGCCGCGCGCTGATCTTCATCAACACGCCCTGCAACAACCCGACCGGCTACGCCCTGGACGAAGCCGAGTGGCAGGCCCTGTGCGAGACCCTGATCGCCGCCAACCGGCGCGGCCCGGTGACCCTGCTGATCGACCACGCCTACGCGGCCTTCGCCGCCGCGAATTCCGTCGACTGGCGGCCGTTCGTGTCGCGCCTCAGCGAGCACCTGACCGTGCTGATCGCCTGGACCGCCAGCAAGGCCTTCACGCTCTACGGCGGCCGCGTCGGCGCCCTGGTGGCCCTGTCCGCCGATCCCGCCGAGCGCACCCGCCTAAAAAACGCCTTCGGCTATTCCTGCCGCGGGACCTGGAGCAACTGCAATCACCTGGGGCAGGCGGCGGTGGCGCGCGTGCTGAGCGAGCCGGCCCTGGCGGCGCGGGCCAAGAGCGAGCGCGCGCGCCTGACCGGGCTGCTCGAGGCGCGCGTGGCGGCCTTCAACACCCACGCGCGCCGCGCGGGGCTGGCCTATCCGCGCTACGAAGGCGGGTTCTTCGTTTCCGTGTTCGCCAAGGACGGCGCCGCTGCCGTCGAGCGGGCGATCCAGAAGGGCGTGTTCCTGGTGCCGCTGCAGGGCGCCGTGCGCGTGGCCCTGTGCGCGACTCCGGCGGCCAGCGTGCCGCGCTTGGTCGAGGCCCTCGCGGCGTCCCTGTGAGCCAGCTCCCCGGGATGGACCCCAAGCCCAGTGCCCACCGAGCCGCCGCCGCCGGCGCCGCCTGCACGGGCGAGCTCGACCACGCGTACGGTCCGCGTGTGACCTTGCTGGACAGCGCTTGCCTGGCGACGCGCCTCTTCAAGCTGTCGCAGCCCGCCTGCGGGCGCGCCGAGCTGCTGCGCCATCTGCGCGCCGCCTACGCCCAGCTCCTGTCCGCGGCCCTCGATCGCCGTCTCCCGAGACGCTCGCTCGAGGTGGACACGCGCATGGCCGCCAGCGCCGGGCCTGCGGGCCGCCTCTCCGCCCAGGCCCTGGATCCCGAGTTGCGGATCGTCCTGGTGGACGTGATCCGCGGCGGCATCGTGCCGGCCCAGACCTGCTTCGAGCTGCTCGGCGAGCTGCTGCCCGAGGACCAGCTGCGCCTCGACCACCTCAATCTCGCGCGCCGCGCCGATGCGGAGGGGCGCGTGATCGGCGTCGAACTCACCGGCAGCAAGATCGGCGGCTCCGTCGAGGGCGCGCTGCTGATCCTGCCCGATCCGATGGGCGCCACCGGCGGCACCACCGTGCGCGTGCTCGAGCACTACTTCGAGCACCACGGCCGTCCCCGCCAGGTGCTGCTGCTGCCGCTGATCGCCACGCCCGAGTACCTGCGCCGCGTGCTCGCTTTCGACCGCGAGCTGTGCGTGGTGGCCGGCCGGCTGGACCGCGGCCTCTCCCCGCGCGAGGTCCTGGCCCTGCGCCCCGGCGAGCGCTGGAGCGAGGAGCGCGGCCTGGACGCCCACAGCTACATCGTGCCCGGCGCCGGCGGCATCGGCGAGCTGCTCAACAACGCCTGGGTTTGAGACCGGCGCCCCCCGGCCTGCCAGCGAACCCTGCACGCCAGGCTCCGGCCTGGTCCCCACACCGGTTCCTTCCGATGAAGACCCCGCTCCCCTGGTTGCTCGCCGTGCTGTCCCTCGGATCCTGCTCCAGCTCCGAGGCCCCCGGCGCGGGCGATGCGGATCTGGCCCGGGGCAAGTCCCTGTTCCAATCCGCCGGCTGCACCCTGTGCCACGGTCAGAACGGCGAAGGGGGCGTCGCAGGGCCCGCCCTGCAGGGCCTGGCGGCGCACTGGGACGCCGAGCGCCTGGCTGGCTTCATCGCCGACCCGAGCCCGTTCGTCCAGCAGGACGCGCGCTTGGCGCAGCAAGCGGCCAAGTACCCGCTGCCGATGGCCGCCCAGGGCAGCCTGAGCGAAGGCGATCGCCTTTTGCTGGCGCGCTATCTGCTGCAGCGCTGAGCTGCCCCCCGCAGCAGCACCGCTTTGTTTGGGGCGGTTGCCGAAGGCGCCCCCGGATCCATCGATCGGCCCACGGCGCCGCTCCATGACCGCAGAGGCCCGTGGGGCTGAGGGCGTTCGAGATTTTTCGCTCGCCCAGCTTCCGGGGCTGGCGAAAAGAGGCGCTGTGCTGGAGTTCACGCGTCCTTGGGCGAATCGGGGCATCCGCCTAGGGGCGCCCGGCCTGCCCCGGTTCCGCTCCGGGCGCTGGAGTTCCTGGGTTCTCGCGAGGCCGTGAGGTCGGACCCTGCGGGCTTTCGGGCGCTTGCGGACCGCTGTTGCTGCCACGAGCTTCAGAAGTCGCCGGCTGCGGCGCTCATTCGGGGCGCGGGCCGCGGCCGCGGTCGGTGCCCAGGCGGCCGCTGTGGGAGCGGATCTGCACCCAGGCATTGGGCGGCAGCCCGCGCTCGAGGGCGGCCTCGGCGGCGTCGCTGTCGAGCAGGCCCGAGGAGTGCCATTCGCCGTCGTCGAAACGCGTGTAGAGGCGCAGCTTGTCGCTCAGCAGCCGCTGGGTCAGGGCCAGGATGGCGGCGACTTCGTCCGGATCGCCGTCCGGGTTGGCCAGGCCCTCGAGGGTCGAGGCGTGGGCGTGCCAGAAGTGGCTGGAGAGGGTTGCCTCGCCGGCGTAGGTCGAGAGCTCGAGGTCGAAGCCGCGCTCGCTCGGAGCTTCGAACTGGATCACCAGGAAGGGCTCGTCCTCGCCCTCTTCGATCTCGGCCCAGGCGGATTCGCGCCAGTCTGGATGGGCGGCGAAGGCGCGCGCGGCGAAAGCGCGGCTGTACTCGTCGAGGCTGGCCAGTTGCTGGTCGTCGATCGGCATGGTCGGCGGCGGCGGCGGGCAGAGGTGTCGGGCGCGGGTGTCGGGCGCGGGTGTCGGGCTAGGGGACGGCCGCGGGGCCATGGCGCAGGTCGTCGCGGCTGCCGTCGAAGGACAAGAACTCGAGCGATTCTCCGGGTGCCAGGGCGGCGCGCAGGCGCTCCCCTTCGCGGGCCTCCCGCAGGACGCCGCCTCCGCCGTAGCGGCCGGCGCGGGTTCTGACCCACAGGATCGCCTCGCCGTCGAGGAACTCTTCGAGCAGGTCTAAAGCCGCGCCGGCCTGGCTGCTGCGGCCGCCGCGCTGCGGGGCGTGGAATTCCGCGGACCAGCGCCCCAGGCGCAGCACGATGCGCTCGCTGTCGCCCGTATCGACGATCAGGCGCTCGGCGCGCCCCGACTCGAGCGGGATCGAGAGCAGCAGGAAGCGGCCCCCGCCCGGACGCTCCTCATCGCGGGCGAAACGCTTGAGTTGGGGCCGGGCGCGCAGCAGTTCCCGCGCAAAATCGCGGCTCTTCGGCTCGAGGCGCTCCAGGTCGAACATGGCGCGCAGCATAGCCCCGCGGCGCGGCCGCGTCCGCGGGCTCCGGGGCCCCCAGCCCGGTCCGCTATCCTGCCGCTGTGACCGCCCCGCAACGCCCGTCCCCATGGCGCCTCGGCCGGGCCCTGGCCCCGCTGTTGGCCGCGGCCCTGGGCTGCAGCGAGCCCCGGCCCGCGGGCGGCGTGCAGCGCCTGTTCGACGGCGCCGTGTGGCGCCGAGGCCCGGCGGAACTGGAATTGCCCGCGGCCCTCGCCGAAGGGGAGGTCGGGGCGCGCGGCCTGGAGCTGCCGGCGGAGGTGGACTGGGTCGTCGCCGGGGGCGCCGGTCGCCGCGCGCGCTGGATCGAGGTGGGCCGGCCGCTGCGTTGCGCCTCGCCCCTGCCCCTCGAGGCGCCCCGCCTGCGGCTCTCCCTGACCTGTCCAGCCCCCGGGCTAGCGCCGGGCGAGGTTGCGGCGGAAGGGGCTGAGACCGGGCTGCGCATCGAGGCCGCCCCGGAAGGCGGCCCGTCCCGGGTCCTGTTCGAAGAGGCGCAGGGGCTCGCGGCCGAGGGCGGCTGGCGCGATCTGGAGCTCGAACTGCCCGACGCGTGGGTCGGCGCGACGGTGGAAATCGGCTTCGAAGCGTTCGGGGGGCTGGGCCGGATCGCCCTGGGCGAACCGCGCCTGGTGGGCGCTCCCGGGCCCTTGCCCCAGGATCCGCGGCCCCGTCGACGCGCGGACAACATCGTGCTGATCTGTATCGATGGGCTGCGCGCCGACCAGCTCGGCGCCTATGGCCAGCGGCGCCAGGCCACGCCGGCATTCGATGGGCTCTCGGCCCGCTCGTGGCGCTTCGAGCGCTGCTGGGCCCCCGGCCCGGATCCCGCCGTGAGCCGCGCCAGCTTGCTGCTCGGTCGCTGGGTCGAACCAGGCGCGACGCCCGCAGAATCCCTGCCGATCTGGCTCGCTCGCCAGGGCTTCGAGACCGCGGTCTGGAGCTCGGCAGCGACGGAATTTGGCTGGGGGCATGGCTTCGATCTGGTGGCCGAATGGCCCGAGGGCGGTGCGGCCCAAACAGCGATCGAGTGGGTCGAGCGCTGCGGCGATCAGCCGTTTTTCCTGTGCCTCCACGCGGCCGGTCTGGCGCGCCTGCAGCCGGAGGCGGTCCGATCCGACGCGGTCGACAGCGCAGGAGCGAGCGCGGAGGATGTGGAGATCGCCGCCCAGCTGGATCGTGCCGAGGCGCCAGGGCGGTTGTCGCCAGCGGCACGGCAGCGCGCCAGCGAGCGCTACGACGCCCTGCTGCGCAGCCTGGACGCCGAGCTCGGCGCTGTGCTGCGCGCCCTCGAATCCCGCGGACTCTTCGAGCGCAGTGCATTGGCCCTCACGGCCAGCGCCGGCTTCGAACTGGGCGAGCGCGGCCGCCTGGGGCCGGCGATCTCCCTGTACGAAGAGCAGCTGCACGTGCCCTTGTTCCTGCGCCTGCCGGGCCGCGGGGCCGGGAGCACCGAACTGCTGGCCAGCGGACTGGATCTGGCACCAACCCTGATGCTGGCAGCCGGGCTCACGCCGCCTCCGGGGCTCGCCGGCCGCGACCTGTTCGCTGGCCAGAGCCGAGCACCGCGCCTGCCCCCTGGGCAGGCCGGCCAGAGCCTATTCGCCTGGTGGCCGGGCCAGGCGCCGGCGGCCGCCAGCCTGCGCGGCCGCCACAAGGTCGTGCTCCGGCCCCCCGCGGAGCATGCTTCGCAGCGCGGGGCTCCCCAGGTGCTGGACTTCGATCTGACCCTCGATCCCGGCGAACTCGACCCGCGCCCGTTGGCGCCGGGGCGCCTCGACGAACTCGAAGCCTTCCTGGAGCGCCGCGCGCAGCGCTCTTCAGCGGCGCCGCCGAGGGTCCAGAGCGACCGGCGATCGGCTGGGCCCACAACCAAGGATTGGCTCGCGGCCCTGGGCTGGTTCGTGGACTGACAGGCTCAGAGAGAGTGGCGCCCC
>JBILNK010000065.1:0-21044 GCA_044375105.1 Planctomycetota bacterium | reverse complement strand
CCCGCCGAGGAGAAGCAGGACATTCTGGCCACCCTGCCGCTGCTCGAGCGCATGGAGAAGGTCTCGGCCAAGCTGAACCACCTGATCGAGGTGCTCTCGCTCAGCAAGGAGCTGCGCCAGCGCACGCGCGGATCCATGGAGAAGACCCAGCGCGAGTACTTCCTGCGCGAGCAGCTCAAGACCATCCAGGCCGAGCTGGGCGAGGGCGCCGCGCCGGAATTGGCCGAGCTGACCGCGGCCCTCGATCGCGCCGGCCTGCCGGCCGAGGTCGACAAGGAGGTGCGCCGCGAGCTCAAGCGCCTCGAGCGCATGTCCGAGCAATCGGTCGAATACGGCATGCTGCGCACCTATCTGGAGACGGTCGCCGAGCTGCCCTGGTCCAAGTCGACCGCGGACCAGATCGACCTCGAGCGCGCCCGCCGCATCCTGGACGAGGACCACTTCGGCCTCGAAAAGGTCAAGGCGCGCATCCTCGAGTTCCTGGCGGTCCGGAAGCTCAAACCGGACGGCAAGAGCCCGATCCTGTGCCTGGTCGGCCCGCCCGGCGTGGGCAAGACCTCCCTGGGCATGAGCATCGCGCGGGCCATGGGCCGGCAGTTCGTGCGCATCTCCCTGGGCGGCGTGCACGACGAATCGGAGATCCGCGGCCATCGGCGCACCTACGTGGGCGCGCTGCCGGGCACGATCGTGCAGGGCATGCGCCGGGCGGGCGCGAACAACCCGGTGTTCATGCTGGACGAGATGGACAAGCTCGGCCAGGGCTTCCAGGGCGATCCCTCCTCGGCGCTGCTCGAGGTGCTGGACCCGGCCCAGAACAAGTCCTTCCGGGACCATTACCTGGGCCTGCCCTTCGACCTCTCCAAGGTCATGTTCGTGGCCACGGCCAACGTGCTCGACCAGATCCCGCGCCCGCTGCGCGATCGCTGCGAGGTGATCGAGCTGCCGGGCTACACCGAAGAGGAAAAGCTCGAGATCGCCAAGCGCTACATCCTGCAGCGCCAGGCCGAGGACAACGGGCTCAGCGCGGGCCAACTGCGGATCCAGGACGCGGCCCTGCGCGAGATCGTGCGCAGCTACACGCGCGAGGCGGGCTGCCGCGAGCTCGAGCGCCAGGTGGGCGCGATCGCGCGGCGCGTGGCCACGCGCGTGGCCAGCGGCGACAAACGCCGCCAGGCGATCGCCAAGCCCGACCTGGAGGAGATCCTGGGACCGGCGCGCTACGAGGGCGAATTGCGCAGCCGCACCGCCTTGCCCGGCGTGGCCACCGGCCTGGCCTGGACGCCGGTGGGCGGCGACATCCTGTTCATCGAGGCCACGCGCATGCCCGGCAAGGGCGAGCTGATCCTGACCGGCCAGCTCGGAGACGTGATGAAGGAGAGCGCCCGCGCGGCGATCTCGGTGGTCAAGTCGCGCCTCGAGGCCCTGGGTCTGTCCGCGGGCCTGTTCGAGGGCCACGACATCCACATCCACCTGCCGGCGGGCGCGATCCCCAAGGACGGGCCCTCGGCGGGCGTGGCCCTGTTCACGGCCCTGGTTTCGCTGCTCTCCGGCCGCACGGTGCGGCCGACCCTGGCCATGACCGGCGAGATCTCGCTGCGCGGCCTGGTGCTGCCCGTGGGCGGCATCAAGGAGAAAGTCCTGGCGGCCTATCGCGCAGGCATCCAAACGGTGCTGCTGCCGGAGCGCAACCGCAAGGACTGGGCCGAGGTGCCCAAGGAAGTCCGCGAACGCCTCGAGGTGCACTTCTGCACCCACGTGGAGGACGTGCTGGCCGCCGCCTTCCCCGCTCCGGTTGCCCAGGGACGCGGCGCCGGGGGCGCGCGCTCCGCCAAAGCGTCCGCCCGCAAGCCCGCCGCCGGCAAGCAAGCCACCCGCAAGCCCTCCGGGGTCCCGAAGGCCGCCAAGCCCGGCAAGCCCGCCCCCGTCGCCCGCCGCACCCGCGCGGGCAACGGCCGCGCCGCCGCCAGCCCGCGCGGCTGATCAACGGCAGCTCCACAGCGCAGCATTCGGCCGGCGGCTGGACCTCTGCTGGAGGCCTCTGGCCGCTCGGCGCGGACAATCCGCCCGGCGCGGGCAGCCGTCGGGCCGCCCTTGCCCGGCAGACTTCGCGCGGCTCGACCGCTCGGCGCAGGGCGCGCCCTGGCGGGGTTTGGCCAGCCTCCGGCGGCAAAACCGCCGGGCCCGCGTCGAGCCGCAGAGCCCCGCAGGTCCCCGCTTCGCCCGCCTCAGTTGAGCGGGATCAGGGCGAACTCGCCCCAGGGGCTGCTGTGGCGTTCGGGCGGCGCGAGCTGGCTCAGGGCGTCCAGCAGGGCGGGTCCCTCGGGCAGCTGGACCAGGTATTGGCCGTCGACGAAGAAGGCGGCCCGCACGCCGGCGGGCAAGCGCGCGACCAGGCTTTCGCGCAGGCGCTCGAGGTCGGCCGGTGTGTTGACGCTGTGGACCACCTCGGCGCGGCTGTAGAAGGGCAGGCACATGCCGCGGCCCATGTGGGTCAAGAGCACGGCGTCCCGGTCTTTGAGCCAGGGGGTCAGCCAGGGGCTCGACACCAGCTCCCCGATCTGGGGCGAGCGCCGCGTCGACCACAGCCACAGGTTCTGCCAGGCGGCGTCCAGGCCGAGGCAGAGCAGCAGCAGCGCGCCCGCGCTCCGCGCCATGGCTGGGGACAGGCGCCGCGCCAGGGCGGCCTCGAGGGCCGTGTAGCCGCTGGCGGCCGCCAGGCTCAGCCCGGGCAGGGCCAGCATGCCGAAAAAGGAGTGGTCGAAGCTGCGGCCCGGGAACAGGCCCACGTACAGGGCGCCGGGCAGCAGGCCCAGCCAGACCAGGAAGCCCGCGCGGGAAGCCATGCCGAGGAGCGCCAAGAGCATCGCCGGCCAACCGGCGTAGCGCGCCCAGAAGCGCCCTTGGTTGGCGAAGAACTCGCTCCACGGCACCGGCGAGGTGAACACGGCGCGGAGGGTCGCCGCGCGGTCCACGGCGTGGTCCGCAGCCGGCACGGTCAGCTGCACGTGCAGCCAGTGCAGCGCGATCGTGCCGAGCGCCACGGCGGGCACGGGGAACAGCGCCAGGGCCGCGCGCCCGCGGAGCGCCAGGGCGTGCAGAGCGCTCGGCGCCCAGAAGAAATGCATCGGCCAGTCGAGCAGGCCCCCCGCGGCGACCCACAGGCACATCCAGGGGCCCCGGCCGGCGGCGCCGCGGGTCCAGGCCAGATAGTCGTGCAGGTACAGCGCTCCCAGGGCCACCAGCGCGCCTTCGGTCCAGACCTGCACGCCGAAGTGCACCGAGAAGGGCAAAACGGCCATGGCGAAGCCCGCCAGGAGCCCGGTGCGCGGGCCGCGCCAGGCTCGGCCTAGCCGCGCCACGCTCCAGACCGAGAGCAGCGAAAAGAGCAGCGCCGGCAGGCGCATGGCCCACTCCTCGCGGCCGAAGAGGGCCATGGAGGCGGCCGAGAGCAGCATGAAGCCCGCCGGGTGGTGGCTGTACCAGGCGCGCTGGCTGCTGCCGTCCGCCAGCGTCACGCCCCAATCGCAGGGCATGCCGCCGGTGTCGGCCAGGCCGCGATCGAGGAAGTGGGTCACGGGCCCGCCGGCGGCGAAGGCCCCGAAGTGGTTGTGGAAGTCGCTCGGCAGGCCGCTCCAGGGATCGGGCAGATACAGCCAGCGCAAGGCCAAGGAAAGCGCCAGGAGCAGCGCCAGCGCGCGCCGCCAAGCGCGCTCCCGGGGATCGGCGGGGGCCATCGCTTCAGAGCATACGCGCCTCGCCGCCGGCCCCGCGGCGGAGCGGGTCCGGGCTCGACCGGCAGTGCTACAAGCGGCCGCTCCCGCCCGGGGCGGTCGAGCCCTCGGGGCCGGAGCGCTGGAGCCGCTGGCCGCGGAGGTCCGGGCCGCCGCTGTCAGCGCCGCGGGTGTCAGGCCCAGGGATGTTCGGGCCGCGCAGGCTCCGGCCGCCCGAATGGGCGGCGCGGACCGGGCGACCGGCGATTGCGTCGCAGGCCGCCAGCCTCCGAGCGCGCCCCGCAGGCTCGGCCGCCGCAGGCCCTGCGGCGGCGCGTCGATCCGGGCTCCGATCCGGTGCCCACGGGGCCTCCGAGGTGCGCGCGCCGCAGCCCGTGGCCCCCGCGGCGTTAGCCTCAGCGCCGATGAGTTCCCCCAGCCCCTCCCCGGTTCCGCGGGGCCCTACCGCGTGGCGGCTGTGGCCGCTGCTGCTCGGGGTCTGGCTGCTGCCGCTGCTGCTGGTCGGCCCGAGCCTGGCGCCGGGCAAGCGCTTCCTGCCCTTCGCGCCGGTGCAGTTCGAGCCCCTGCGGCGCGCCCACCCCGAAGCGGCCCAGGCCGCGGATCGGGGCACCAACCAATGGACCGCGGACCGGATCTTCCCGGTGCTCACGGACCAGCTCGGCTTCGAGCGCGCCTGGGCCCGCGGCGAAAGCGGCGCTTGGGACCCGCACCTGGGGCTCGGGCTCTCGCGCTTCGGCAACGCCATCCACGGCCCGGATTATCCGCCCAATCAGCTCCTGCGCTGGCTGCCCGGCGATCGGGCCGCCGCGCCCCTGGCGATCCTGTCCCTGGCGCTGGCCGGCCTGGGCCTCGGGCTGCTGCTGCGCTCGCGGGGCTGCTCGCTGCTGGCGACCGCGGTCGGCGTCCTGGCGCTGCAATCCGCCGGCTTCGGCCCGCGCAATCTGCACTACGGCATGAAGGTCGATGCCGTGCTGTGGTTGCCCTGGACCCTGTGGGTGATCGAAGGCTGGGCCCGCGGCCGGCGCGCCTGCCTGCCGGCCATCGGCCTGTTCGCGGGCCTGCCGTTCCTGGCGGGCTTTCCGCCGATCGCCGCCTTCGCCTGGTGCGCGGCCCTGTGCTTCGCGGGCGGGCGCCTCGCTCGCGCGGGCCCAGCGCGCTGGCTGCCGGCGGCCGCAGCGCTCGGCCTCGGCCCGCTGCTGGCGGCGTCCCAGCTCCTGCCGACCCTGGCGGCCAGCGCGGATTCCCTGCGGCAGGTCAAGGGCGCGGCGGCCTTGTCGGCGGAAGCCCTGCCGCCGGCCAGCCTGGCGAGCCTGCTGCTGCCGGACCTGTTCGGCTCGCCGCTGAGCGAGCCGGAGCCCTTCGGCCCCGCGGCGGCCTGGTGGCTGGCGCGGCCCCAGGATGGGGACCAGGCCCAGTTGGCCCAGGGTCTCGAATGGGATTGCTACGGCGGAGCGGCGGCGCTCCTGCTGCTGCTCGTGGCCCTGGCTGTGGAGCCGAGGCGCGCCCTGTGGCCCGCGGGTTTGGCGCTGTTTGCGCTCGGCTTCGCCCAGGCCTGGCCCGGGGTGGCGCTGCTCTATCACCTGCCGCCCCTGGCCGGCGGCGCGCCGGCGCGGGCCCTGGCCCTCTTGTGGATCGCCTTGGGATGGGGCGCGGCGCTCGGCGCCGAGGTCCTGTCGCGCGGCGGTCGCGGCGCGCGGCTGGCCCTGGCGTTGGCCCTGCCGGCGCTGCTGCTCGGCGCCTGGCTGCAGCTGGCCCCTCCCGATCCGGCCCGGCTGACCGCGGCCCTCGCCGAGCGCTTCGGCCGCCCCCTCGAGGAGGCCCTGGCCCTGCTGCCCGAAGCCGCGCAAGCCCGCGGAATCGCGCAGCTCGAACGGGGCGCGCGAGCGCTCTCCGGCGGCGCCCTGGCGGTGCTGCTGGCGGCCGGGCTGGCGCTGCTCGGCCGCCGCGCCTTGTGGGCTCTGCCCCTGTGCCTGTGGAGCCTGATCGAGCTCCGCGGGTTCAGCTCGATGCACGCACTGCCCCGCGACCTGGGCGGCCAGCCGATCTGGCCCGCGAGCCCGCTGCTTGCCGAGCTCTCGGCGGCGCTCGGCGATGGCCGCCTGGTGCGCTGCGCCGGCGATCGCGCCCCGGAGCAGGCCGCGATCGTGCTGGCGCGGCCCAACCTGCCCGGCGCCTATGGCTTGCGGGATCTCTCCGCCTATGTGGCGTTCAACCAGCAAAGCCTCGTCGAGTGCCTGGAGGCGGTCGCGCCCGGCTCGCGCTTCCGCAGCGGTTTCGCGGGGCTGCCGGATCCAAGCGCCCTCGGCGCGCCGTTCCTGGATGCCGCGCGGGTCACGGCCGTGCTCTCGACGACACCGCTCGCCCATCCGCGGCTCGCAGCGCTGCGCGAGGAGCCCGGCTGGTGCCTGTACCGGCGCCGCATGGACCTGCCTCCGGCGCGTTTCGTGCCCGAAGAACAGTGCTTCGCAGCGCGCGCCGAGCTGCTGGCCGCGATCGCCGATCCCGCTTGGCAGCCGGGCGAACGGCTCCATCGCCTGACGTCGGGTCCAGCCGCCGGCGAGCCCCGGCTGACCCGCTTCGAAAGCCGGCCGCCGCCGCCCGTGGAACGCCCGGCGCCGGAGCACCTGCGGGTCGAGCTCGGCGCTGGACCCGCGGGCCGGCTGGTGCTCTCCGAACAATTCGATCGGGGCTGGAGCGCGCGCATCGACGGGCGGCCGGCCCGTCCGTTCGAAGCCGACGGCTGCTTCCTGGCGGTCGAGATCCCCGCGGGCGCCGCGCGGCTCGAGCTCGCCTACGCCGCGCCGGGCCGCGCCCTCGGCGGCTGGCTGGCCCTGGGAGCGGCCCTGCTGCTGCTCGGTCTGTGGCGCCTGGCCCCCGCGCCGGGCCCCGCGCGCCGGAGCCCCCACCCGGACCGAACTTGAGGGCAGCAACCTCCCGCCGCCGACCGTCGCGGGCCCCTGCAACCGGGCCCCGATCGACTCGTGGGCGTTCCGCGGAGCCGCGGCGGGTCCCACACTGAGCCCATGCGATTCCAGGTCCTGGCCAGCGGCAGCGGCGGCAACTCGCTGTTCGTCGAGAGCGGCGATCTGCGCATCCTGGTCGACGCGGGCCTGCCGCCGCGGGAGCAGTACGAACGGCTCGAGGCCGCGCGCATCGACCCCAGCGGCATCGACCATGTGCTGGTGACCCACGGGCACCTCGACCACGCGCGCTCGGCCGGCCAACTGGCGCGCGCCGCCGGCGCCGTGCTGCACTGCTCACAGGCCCTGTTCCACAACGGCTCGATCCGGCGCCACAAGCGCCGCGGCGATTGGTCGCCGGGCCGCCCGCTGGAGCTCGAAGCCAGCCGGGGCCGCGGCCACATCCGCGCCCAGGCGGTGCTGGTGCCCCACGACGCGGAACCGACCTACGCGGTGCGGCTCGAATCCGAGGGGCGGGTCCTGGGCTTGATCACCGACCTGGGCTCGGCCCCGGCGCGGCTCGACCACGAGCTCGCCGGCTGCCATGCGCTGATCCTCGAATTCAACCACGATCCCGAGCTGCTCGCCGCCGGCCCCTATTCGGCCGCGCTCAAGCGCCGCATCGCCGGGCCGCGCGGGCACCTCTCGAACCAGGACGCGGCAGCGCTGCTGCGGCGCCTGGCCAGCCCCGAACTCGGCACCCTGGTGCTGGCGCACCTCTCGCAGCACAACAACCGCCCCGAACTGGCCGCGCGCCTCGCGGCCGAGGCCCTTGCCTCCTTGGGACTCGGCGCCACGCGCCTGGAGGTCGCCCGCCAGGACCAGTTCCTCGAACGCCGCGAGGTCTGAGCGCCCACGCCGGCCTCCGTTGCACGCGGCGCCGCGATCGTGCGGGGCCGCGGCCCCGCACGCACCCGGGCGCTGCCCCACCCCACCACAGCTCCCCCGCCCATGACCTACCGATCGCCCCGCGCCGGCGCCGAGCTGCTCGAGCGGATCGCCGCCCACCGCTCGGTACGCGCCTTCCTGCCCGAAGAACCGCCCCAGGCGGACATCGAGCGCGCGATCCGGGCCGCCCAGATGGCCTCGACCTCGAGCCACCTGCAGGCCTACCACCTGCTGCGCGTGCGCTCCGCCCAGCAGCGCGCCGAGCTGGTCGAGCTGTGCGGCGGTCAGCCTTGGATCGCGGGCTGTGGAGCGTTCTTCGTGATCCTCGCCGATCTGCGGCGGCTCGAGCTGGCGGCCGCCCTGCACGGCCGTCGGGCGCTGCAGAACTTCGAGAGCTTCCTCGTGGCGGTCATCGACGCGGCGCTGTTCGCACAGAACCTGGCGCTCAGCTTCGAAGCCCAGGAGTACGGCATCTGCTTCATCGGCGGGCTGCGCAACCGGCTCCCGGAAGTCGACCGGCTGCTGGAGGTCCCGGCGGGTCTGCTGCCCCTGTTCGGCTGCTGCGTAGGGCGCCCCGCCGAGCCGGGCGAGCCGCGACCGCGCCTGCCGCTCGCGGCGGTCTTCTCGGACGGCCATTTCAGCGATCCGGACACCCAGCGCGCCGCGATCGAAACGCACGATCAGGCCATGCTGGCCTGGAACCAGGCCCAGGGCCGGCCGGGCCGGGACTGGTCGCGCGGCGTCGCCCGCAAGGTCGACCAGACCTGGCGGGTCGGACTGGCGGATTTCTTTCGCTCGAAGGGCGCGGTCCTCGACGGCTGACCGGCTGAGCAAAAAAATCGGCTCGAGCTGAGCTCAACCTGGAGGTGAGCGAGCCGCTGGTCAGCCTGGCGCTTCGCGGCCCCTGATCCGCAGGGGGCCGCGGCTGTGGTCACCATGGACCCGGGGGGGACGGCGCCCGATCCGGCCTTCTCGTCCGCGCCCAACGAAGCGAATGCCGTGAAGAGCCTCTCGAACCCCGCTCCCGCCACGGCCACGCTGGTGGACCCATAGGGCGTGCCGCGCTAATCGCCCCAGACCCCTCCTGGTCTGGTCGGCAGCAGCGCCGACTTCCAAACCTTTCTGTCCCCGAGCACTTCCGAGCTGTCCAGCGCCCCCTGGCAGCTGAGCTGCCAGCCGCCCGACCAAGCCCTGACGCCCGCCGGCCCCAGTTTCCTGGTCGATACCCAGGTGCTACCGCTGGTGCACGGCGAGTTGACGGTCAAGTACCAACTGCACAGCCCGGCCGTCGGCCCGCTCTCGACGAGCAGTATCCCGACCCTGCGGCTCGAACGCCTGATGCGGATCAACCCGCTGTTGGCGGGCGCCGACACGGGCCCTGGTTCGTGGCATGCGGCGTGCGGCACGGGATGCTCGAGGGCTTCCAAGGCGACGACAAGTTGTATGCCTTCGACCCTTCGATCCCCAGCCTGACCCAGGTCGCGAACACCTGCGTATCGACGGTCAACGAAGCCCCCGTGCAGCTCGGCAGCTTCGGCCATCGGTCGACGATCTCGGTTCTCGACATCGCGATCGACCATGATCGCGAGCTGTTCCTCTACCAGGAAACCGGTCCGATCCCGCTGCGCGCTGCCGACACGCGCCTGGACGGCAGCGGCAACCTGCGCCCCGACTCCCTGCAGTGAGGGTCCGGGAGACCCGGCGGGCGCCACCGTCGCCCGCCGGCCCCGCGCCGGTCCCGCACGGTCCCCTGCTTCCCAGGCCGGATCCCGTGCCCGCCGTGGAGCGGCCTCGTCTCCGCGGACGGCTCCGCGGGCAGAAGCCGGGGTTTCCCGGGGTGCTTGCTTGGCAGCGAAGCCGAGCGCGGCAGCGCGCCGGCTCGCTCAGCTCCGGCTGAACAGCGGCGAAAAGCGCACAATCGCCCACATGGCGATCAGAGCGTCCTTGGGACCGATCTTCTTGCCCTCCGAATAGTCGCGGCCGGCGTAGGAGATCGGCACCTCGTAGATGCGCACCTTTTGGCGCGCCACCTTGGCGGTCAGCTCGGGCTCGACCGCGAAACTGCGGCTCTCGATGCGGATCTTCTGGGCCACCTCGCGCTTGAAGACCTTGTAGCAGGTCTCCATGTCGGTCAAGTTCAAGTTGGTGAAGGCGTTCGAGAGCAGCGTCAGGAAGCGGTTCGCCAGATAGTGCCAGAACAGGTGCACCCGCACGTAGGGTCCGCCCAGGAAACGGCTGCCGAAGACCACGTCCGCCTTGCCGTCCAGGATCGGGCGCAACAGCACCGGATAGTCGCCGGGGTCGTACTCGAGGTCGGCGTCCTGGATCAGCACCACGTCGCCGCGCACCTCGCGGAAGCCCGTGGCCAGGGCCGCGCCCTTGCCTTGGTTGACCTGGTGGTGGCAGCAGCGCACGTTGTCGTACTTTTTGGCCAGCTCGGCCATGATCTCGGCGGAGCGATCCCGCGAGCAGTCGTTGACCAGGATCAGCTCCTTGTCGTAAGGCGCGGCCTGCACGCGCCGCACGATCTCGGCCAAGGTGGCCTCCTCGTTGTAGATCGGGATCACGACCGAGAGCTTCATGGTGGGCGGGAGCGGCGGGTTCGGGTCGAGGAGTGCTTCGGCGGCCGGCGCGGGGCCTAGCCACGGGGATCCCCGCCGCGGCCGGCGAGGCCATCGAACCAAAGATCGATGCCCAGGAAGCGGGTCAGGCCGAGGTGCAGCTCCTTGTAGGCAGGCTCCTCCTCGATGCACCACATGGGCTTGTGGAACAGGGCGAAGATCTCGGCGTCGCTGCGGCGGCGCTTGGCCTGGACCGCCGCGCGGCGCCCCATCCAATGGTCGTAGCGACCGAGGAGGTCGTTGATGCCGATCAGGTCCGCGGCGGCGATGCGCGAGATCGGCACGCTGTCGTTGACGGCGTGGCGCGCCTTGTCGACCAGGCGTCCGACGACACCGCGGGCCTGGGCCTCGGTCGCCTCGATGCGGAACGGAGTCGTGTCGTGCAGCCCGGCGCCGATCCAGATCCGGCGCAGGTACAGGGAGAGCAGTGCCGGCAGCACCGTTTGCAGATGCTGGTCGTCGTAGTTCTTGAAGCAGGCCAGCACCGGATTGCGCACCTGCAGCAGGCGCACGGTCTCGGGCGGGAAGGTCTTGGAGGTGCTCGAGTGGTGGTGGTAGCAGACCGCCTCGGGCACGTACAGGATGCGATGGCCGAGCACCCATAGGCGCCAGCCCAGGTCGACATCCTCGTAATAGGCGAAGAATTCCTCGTCGAAGCCGCCCACCTCGCGGAACAGCTCGGCGCGGATGGCCATGGCTCCGCCGCAGGCGAACAGCGAGGGCGCGCGCTGGTCGTGCACGGCGCTGGGCGGCTCCTGATAGCCCTTCTGAATGCCGATGCCGTGGAAGTTCATGCCCCCGCCGGCCGAATCGATGCGCTTGCCGTCCCAGGAAAGCATCTTGGCCGTGGTCGCATCGGCTTCGCCGGCCAGCAGCGGCTCCAGCAGGGCCCGCAGGAAGCCCGGTTCCACGCGCATGTCGTTGTTGAGGAACACCACGACCTCGGCCTTGCCGGCCTCGCGGGCCCCCTGGTTGCAGCCCGCCGAGAAGCCCAGATTGCGCGGATTGACCAGCGTGCGCACCCAGGCCCAATCGCGGCGCAGAACCTCGACCGAGCCGTCGCTGGAGCCGTTGTCGATCAGCAGCACCTCGAGCAGTTCGCGGGGGTAGTCCAGTTTGGCCAGGCTGCCGAAACAGCCCGCGAAGTGGTGCTGACCGTTGTAGTTGAGGATCACGATAGCGATCCGCGGCAGGTCAGTAACGCCGCGGCGCGGCGCGCCCGATCCAGACGGCGTGGGCCCGGACTTGGAGCCGCCCTCGGGCGCCGATCCGGGGCCCGCGGCAGAGCGATTGCGGCGCCCGAGCAGCCTGTCGAAGACTCCCATGGGCGGCTCAGCCGGCCTCCTCGATGCGCACGCGCCCGAGGCGCAGGTAATGGCCCGGCGCGGTTTCGATGGTCAGCCTGCGGCGCCCGGGCTGGACCTCGGCGCGCCATTCGAAGCGCTGCACCTGGTCGGCGCCTTGCCCGGCGAAGGGCGCGATCTCGAGCACGGTCTGGCCGTCCAGGTCGACCTTGCCCCCCAGGCCGACCTCGCGCTCGGCCCCCAGGGCGAAAATCTCGATCGAGCCGGTCACGTGCTTGGGCGCGCCGCGCAGGCGGAAGGTGAAGCTGGCGCTGGAGCGCTCGGGCCGCATCAACAGCCAGACCCCGCCCTGCACCTCGGTCTGGCCGCTCAAGCGCTCGGCCTGGGTCGCGGGCACATCCAGCAGCAGAGTCGAGGTGACCACGCGCTGCTGCGCGATCAGGGCCCGGTAACGGAACTCGGTCTCGGCGCCGTTCTCGTCGATCGTCTTGACGCGCATGAAGTCCCGCGAGAGGCGGCCGAGCAGCTCGCGGTCCCCGAGGAAGCGCTCGATCGTCGCCGCCAGGTCGGCATCCGAGCCGGGCTCGAACAGCAGGCCATCCACGCCGTCGCGCACATACTCGGCCATGCCGCCCAGGCGGCTGGCCAGCACCGGCGTGCGGGTCAGGTAGGCCTCGTGGATCGTGATCGGCGAGTTCTCGTACCAGACCGAGGGCACGACCAGCAGGTCGAGCTCCGCGTAGACCTCGGACAGGCGCGCATTGTCGAATCGGCCGCGGAACTCGACGTTGGGACCGGCCAGCTCGGCCAGCTCCCGATGGTGCGGGTCCTTGGCGGGGTCGAAGCCGCCGAAGATGCGCGCCACGACGGGCTTGCCCGTCAGGCGGCGCATGGCCTTGAGCAGCACGTCGACGCCCTTGTACCAGACCAGCGATCCGACGAAGCCCACGCGCAGGCGGCCTTCCGGATCGGGGCGCTTGTCGAGCGCGGCCACATGGTCCGTGCGCAGGCCGTTGTCGGAATAGACGAACAGGTGCGGATCGAAGGCCCCGGTGGCCAGCAGCTTCTCGCGCAGGAAGCGGCTCGGCGAGACCAACAGGTCCGCGGCGGCGAAGGCCGGCAGCACCGTCTCCTGGCGGGCCAGCAAATCGCGCAGCCCCTCGAAACGGCGCCGCGCCAGGCCCGAGCCGCTCTTGTGGCCGAGTTTGTCGACCGCGCCCGCGAAGAAACGCCCGCCCAGCTCGCCCAGACGCTTGAAGCGCTCGATCTGGCCCAGGTTCTTCTCCTTGACGCACAGCAGGCAGCCGGCGCCCATGTTCTCGTGGCAGCGCTGGCCGTCCGGGCGGATCAGCTGCACGCGCGCGCACAGAGCCCAATAGTCGTGGGTGTGCACGATCGTCGGCAGGCCCAGTTGCTTGGCCAGCTTGACCAGCGAGACCGAGAAGTGGATCAGGTGCTGGAAATGGACGATGTCCGGCTCGAAGCGGTCGATGAAGCGGCGGAAGGCCGGCTCGACGTGGGGCTTCAGGTAGCTCTGCTGCAGGTTGCCGTGGTCCAGGCGGTGGATCAGGCGCCAGACGCGCAGGCCCTGGAAGCTGTCCTCGACCAGCGAGAACTCCTCGGGGCCGCCTTCGGAGACCGGCCGGTCGCCCGGGCTGCGTGCCAGGATGGCGACCTCGTGCCCGCGGCGCTCCAGGGCCTTGGCCAGTTCGAGGGTGTAGACCTCGGTGCCGGCCCAGGTGTCCGGCGGGAAGCCGTGCACCACCAGGGCCACGCGCAGGCGCGGCTCGTCGAGCAGCGTCGTCGGAGGCCGCCGCCGGTCGGTCGACGCACCGCCCTCGTGCAGGCCCAAGAACGAGGCCCGCCGCAGGGCCGAGACCTCGACTTCGAGTTCGCGCTTCTTCTCGGGGCTCAAGCGGAGCCCGGCGATGCGGGTGCGGTCGCTCTCGGCGAAGCGCTTGACCAGCACGTCGATGTCCGAGCGCCGTTCGATGCAGATGCGGCCCAGCCACTCGGCGTTGAAGCGCCCGTCGATGCGCGCGCGCGCCAGGGTCTCCTGCTCGTCGTAATCGTGGCTGTGCTCGACCGTGGCGTCCGCGTCGTAGGCCACCACGAAGCCGCCCTCGAGCAGCGCGCGGGCCATCAGGATGTCCTCGCCGAAGGCCGTGCGCGGGAACGGGTGGCGCTCCCACAGCTCGCGCGGGATGGCCGAGGCCACGTCGTTGAAGTTGTAGAGCAACCGGCGCTGGTGCGGACCCAGTTTGGCGTAGTCGTGCGGCAACTCGACCTCGCGGCGGCGCGCGGAATAGCCCGGATCGTCCTGGCACAGGATCACCGTCGAGGGGCGTGCGTCGGGCCGCGGCACGTTTCGGCAGGTCACCGCCCCGATGCGCGGGTTCTCAAAGTTCCTGGCCAGGCGCTCCAGGAAATTGGGTCGCGACGGGATCGCATCCTGGGTCAGGAACACCAGCAGGTCGCCGCTCGAGCGCGCTGCCAGGAGGTTGCGAGTGTCGCCGTGATCGAATTCGGACTTGTGGATGCCCTCGACCACGAACGGCACCGGGAAACGCCCCCGGAAGCGCTCGAGCACCTCGAGGGTGCCGTCGTTGGAGCCGGAATCGATGGCCCGGAAATCCCAGGGCAACGGGCAGACCTGGCCCGCCAGGGCCTCGAGGGAACGCTCGAGGAAATCGATGCCCTGGTAGGTGGGCATCAACACGGACAGGCTGCGGATCGGGCGGGCGCGCCTGGCTGCGGGGGGGGCGGTCGGTCGGATGGCGGTCGACAAAGCCCCGTCAGTAGACCTGGAGAGCGGGTTACCGGCCAAGTCAGGACCCTGGACTGGCGCTCAGGAACGGCAGCTCGCGGCGGACCGGCCGCGGTCGGAAGCGCCGCGGCTGCCAACCGCGGCTGCCGGCCCATTGGCCGGCGATCTGGGCGGTGCGCAGGCCGGGGGCTCGCAGCAGGTCGCCGAACCGGCCGCCAGCCTGCCCCCCCCGGGCTGCCCGCCAATCGGCGCCGAGCTCGAACAACAGACCCTTGAGGGCCGAGGCCAGCCCCGGGCGGATGCGGTGCCCGTGCGCGTGACGGTGGAAGCAGGCGTCCACGGCGTAGCGCTCGAAGACCGTGCGCAGCCCGTAGCTGTGCCCGTGGAAAGCCAGGGCCCGCGGCGCGAAGGCCAGGCGGTGCCCGGCGGTCAGGACCCGCGCAGCCCAGGCGAAGTCCTCGGCGAAGGCCAGGTCTGGAAAGGGGATCTCCCTGAAGACGCGGGCCCGGGCGGCGCTGGCCACATTGTTGAAGCGCAGCAAACGCATGCGCTCCTCGGCCGGAATCTGCCAGAGGCCCGTTCCAGACGGCAGTTCCCGCAGCGCGGGCTCGTGGCCGGCCTCGGGCAGGTCGAGCACCGTGCGCGCGGTCAGCAGGTCGCTGCCCGGGTGGGGCAGCACGCGCGCGGTCACCCCGGCCACCCGGGAATCGGCGAAGGGCGCTAGCAGCTCGTCGAGGTAATCGGGCCCCGCCAGGGCCACGTCCTGGGAAAGAAACGCCAGGAACTGCCCCCGCGCCAGGGACGCGGCCCGGTTGCGGGTCGCGCCGTGGCGGAACTCGGAGCGCGGGATCAGCGCGACGTCGGCGCCGAAGGCCTGCAGGCGCTCGCGGGTACGGTCCGAGGAGTCCGAATCGATCGCGATCAGCTCCGCCTTGGGCCACAGTCGCTGGGCGGCCAGGCCCGGCAGCAGCCGGTCGAGGTCCTCTTCGGCCTCGAGGGTCGGCAGGATCACGGAGACCAGCGGGGGCATGCGGAGCGGGAGTCTAGCAGCCGAGATCGGGGGGGGGCCGGCCCAGCGCCGGAGCGGGCGAGCCTCGGGGGAGCAGGGATCCAACGCGCGGCCCACCGGCGCGCCGGCGCAGGCGCGCTGCAGCAGCCGAGCCGACCGGTGCCCGGATTCCGTGCGGGAGCAGCGCACGGGCTCCGGAGGTGCCCGGATGGCTCCATCGTCAAGCCTGCCGGCCCAACTCCAGGCCGCCCCGCCGGTATGCTCGGCCCCATGCACCGGGCGCCCTCCCCCCGCGCAGGCCTGGCCCTCGGACTCGGGATCACCGCGGTGCTCTGCTGCACCCTGACCGTGGCCGGACTCAAGGCCGGAATCACCCCGGGCATCAGCCCGCTGGTGATCCTGATCGCGTGGGGCGCCTTCGCCCGGCGCTTGCGAGGCCCGACCGGCATCCGGTTGCTGAACAGCGCTCAGGTGACCGGATCGGCGGGGGTGGCGATCGCCACCGGCGTGCTGTTCACCGCGCCCCTCGAGCCGATCCTGCGCGCCCGACGCCTGGATCCAGGCCTGGACGAGCTGAGCGCCGCCCACAACGCTCTCCTGGCGGCCGGGCCCGGCCAGCGCGAAGCGGCAGCCGCCACCCTGGCAAGCCTGCGCGCCCAGCTGCTGGCGGAGCTGCCCCCTCTCGATGTCTGGACCCTGATTTGGATGAGCCTGGCGGGGGCCTCGATCGGCTTTGGTTTCGTCGGCCTGGCCACCGGTCGCTTCCTGAGCGATCCGAGCCTGCCGGCCCCCGAGGCCCAGGCCTGCAAGACCCTGGTGCAGGCGGCGGCCAGCCATCCAGAGCAGCGGCCGCGCCTGTTCGGTTCCCTGTTCCTGGGCGTGCTCCTGGGGCTCCTGGCGGGCCTGCTGCCGAAGCTCGGCCTGGCCCGCAGCGCCCTGATCCTGGCCGGCCCCTTCACCAACCCGGGCGCCAGCCGCCGGTTCGTCGCCGATCTGCACCTCTCGCCCATCTACCTCGGCATCGGCGCCCTGCTGACCCTGCCCACGGCGCTGCTCGTGTTCTCCGGCAGCCTGCTGCACGCCCTGCTCGGGGCCTTGACGGCCAGCTTGCCGGAGCAGAGTCCCTGGGCCCCGGACTGGCCCGCCGCGGCCCCGCGCTGGGTGGGCGGCGCCGCCATGACCGTGGCCGTGGCCTTTTCCCTGGTGCGTTTTTCTAGGCCCACCCGGACTTCGCATTCCGCAACCGGCCAGGACCAAAGCCTGCTCTGGATTCCCCCGGGCTGGCGGCGCGGCCTGATGCTGGCGATCCTGCTCGGCTGCGCCGGCCTCGTGGGCTGGCTGCTGCGCAACGACGGCGCGACCCCGTTCGCCCTGGCCGGTTCGGCGGCGCTGCTGCTGGCCGCGGCGGTGATGGTCAGTCTGGGAGCGCTGCTGTCGCTGCAGATCGGCAGCTCGGCGTCGCCGGTCTCGGGCACGGTTTTCGTCACCACCCTGGGGCTTGCCGGAGTGGCTCTGTGGCTGGGGCGCACCGCGCCTTCGGACGTGGCCTTGCTGACGCCGCTGCTGGTGGCGGCCTGCGTGGCGATCTGCGCGGCCAACGATTCGAGCCAGGACTATCGCACCCTGCAGCTCTGCGGCCAGCCCGTGCGCGAGGGCCTGTTGCCCCAGGCCCTGGGCCTGGCCCTGGGCTGCTTCCTGGTGCCGCCGACCCTGGCCTTGGCCCATCAGGCCTACGTGCTCGGCAGCCCCAGCTTGCCCGCGCCCCAGGGAACCCTGTTCGCGGCGCTGATCGACGCCCTGTTGCTCTCGGGACGTCTGCCCCTGCTGCCGGTTCTGGTCGGGCTCGCCATCGGTTCGATCGCGGTCGGCTTCGAATGGCTGGCGCACCGACGCGGCCTGCTGCTGCCCTCCATGGCGCTTGCGGTGGGTCTCTATCTGCCGCCCTACCTGGGCTTCGGCATGCTGCTCGGTGCCCTGTGCCGCCGCCTGGCCGAGCGCGGCGACCCGCGGCGTTCGGAGGGCATCCTGGCGGCGGCAGGCCTGATCACCGGAGGCGCGCTCCTGGACCTGCTCTTGGGCCTGCTCTCCCTGGCCCTGCCGGGCTTCGACCCCCAGGCCAGCCTGCTGGTCTTCGACCTGGGCAGCCGCGCCGAGCGCACGATCGCCTCCCTAGGGCTTGCGGCCCTCGGCTTGTTGCTGTTCCTCAATTGCCGGCGCGCCCGGGGGGCTGCCCCGGGGCCGTCCTGAGCGCGCAGACCGCGCGCGGGCGGGCGGGCCCTCAAGGGCCGCTGCGCCCGCCGGCCTCCAGCACCTGGCGCTGGCCCCCCACCAAGGTTCCGAGGGACACCTTGCCCTTCCACAGCTTGGCGAGCCGGGCCAGGGTCTCGCGCGCGGTGCCCAGCTCGAGATCGCGGCCGTCGTGGCGGTGCTCCAGCTCGAGCGCGTGTTGAGCCTGGTCCCATGCGACCAGTTCGATGCGCGGCAAGCCGCCGTAGGCGAGCTCCGACAGCAGGCGCTGCTTCCAAGCCGCCCAATCGAGGCCGGCGCTGCTCGCCTCCCGTCCTTGAGCTGGGGTCAGGCCGTGGTAGCGCAGCACGAACTCCTCGTCGACCAGCAGGTCGATCAGGGACAGATCCCCGTGCACCCGGCGCAGCAGGAACAGGTCCATGCCCCGGTGCTCGGCCTCGCGCCAAAGCCTGAGGCCGAGCTTGTAGGGATTCCATTGCCCGGGCGCTGCCGCGGTCGCCCCGGAGTGGCTGTCCGCGAAGTCGATCACCTCGGAGGGCTCCAGCAAGCCGCTGGTCAACAGCCGGCTGTGCCACAGGCAGGCCCAGCCTTCGTTGGCGACCTTGGTCATGCGCTGGGGCGCAAAGTAGTAGGCCTCGTCGCGCACGATCGGCAGCAGCTCGCGCTCCAGGGCGTCCAGCGGGGCGTGGGCCAAGAGGAAACCGAGCACGTCCGCATCCGGCAGGTGCCAGCGCGGGCGGGCCGCGTCTGTTTGCGAAACCTCGAAGCCGAACTGCTCGAGGGCCAACCGGCGGCGTTCGGAGAGCGGCCGCTGGGGTCCCACCGGCCCGGCGCCGCGCCCGCGCTGGTCCCGGTAGGGATCGATCAGGCCTTCCAGGCTGAGCAGGTCGTCGAGCGTGCGCTCGACCTTGTCTTGCCCGAAGGTGTCCATCAGGCGACGCACCAAAGCCGCATGCCGTCCCATGGACTCGAGCATGCGCCGATCGGTGCGCGCGAACCAGATGTTGTGCTTGAAGAAGTCGGCGTGGCCGTACACGTGGGCCATCACCAGCTTCTGCTCCAGGGCGCTGTTGGAGCTGACCAGGTAGGCGTACACCGGGTCGTTGTTGATCACCAGCTCGTAGATCTTCGAGAGTCCGAAGCGGTGCCCTTTGGCGAGCCGCTCGTACTCCATGCCGAAGCGCCAGGAGGCGTAGCGCACCGGGAAGCCTCCGTAGGCCGCCACGCCGTTGACCTCGGCGGCATCCAGCAGCTCGAAGACCACGTCGTGAAAGTCGAGTCCGGCGTCCCGGGCGGCGGCCTCGATGACCACCGCCTGGTACTTGAGCGCAGTCGGCAGGCTGGATTTGATGCGCATGGGGCGGCGCGGGGGTGGGGCTCAGCGGCCTTGGCCCAAGAAGGCGCGGATCGCTTCCGGGACGTAGGTCTTGTCCTCCAAGGCGAAGCTGACCAGGCGATCCTCGGTGGCGAAAGCCAGGTCGAGGTCCTTCTTGAACTGGCCGGACCCGTGGGCGCTCTTGACCTGGCTGTAGCAGAACTGATTGACCCGCGGGAGCAGCTCGTCCTGGAGCAGCGTGACGCACAGCTCCGTATCGCGCGCCGACCAGTTGTCGCCGTCCGAGTAGTGGAACGGGTAGATGTTCCAGTCCTCGGGCCGATAGCGCTCACGGATCAGCTCGAGGCACAGCTCGTATGCCGAGGAGATCTTGGTGCCGCCGCTCTCGCGCAGATGGAAGAAGGTGTGTCCGTCGACGACCCGCGCCGAGGCGTCGTGCACCAGGTAGACCACCTCGAGATTCTTGTACTGCCGGCGCAGCCAGGTGTCGATCCAGAAAGCCTGAGCGCGCACGATCTCCTTCTGCTCCTTGCCCATCGAGCCCGACACGTCCATCATGTGGATCACGACGGCCGACGAATCCGGCTGGCGGATTTCGCGCCGGGCCCGGTACCGAAAATCCTGCCGCTCCGGCACGATGCGCGGATCGGCCGGATCGTAGCTGCCGCTCATCAGCGCGCGTTTGAGCGCATTCTTGTACGAGCGTCGAAAGTGGCGCAGCGAGTCGGGGCCCGAGCGGCGCACGCCGTTCCAGCGCCCCGCCAGGGTCTCGAGACGCTTGTTGCCGCGCGGCTCGATGCGCGGCAGGCCCAGCTCCTCCCCGAGCATGTCGGCCAGCTCGCCCAGATCGACTTCGATCTCGAGCACATGGTTGCCCGCCTGGTCGCCGGCGGCCCCCTGCCCCGCGCCCGCTCCCTGGGCCTGGCCCTGGCCCTGCTCGCCGGCCTGTCCTTGCCCCTCGCCCTCGCCGCCCTGGTTGTCGCCAAAGCGAAAGCGCGGCAGCTCGATCTGCGGCAGAGGCACCGACACGGCGCCCTCGCCCACCCTCGCGATCAGCTCGCCGCTGGCTAGGTAGCGCCGCAGGTCCTCCCGCAGCCGCCCGCGCACGATCTCACGGAAACGGCCATGATCGGACTCGATCCGGTAGAGCGGGCCGTTCATGGGCAGGGAGGCCTCAGGCCGCGTCCTTGGGCCCGCGCTTCTGGTCGCCGCGCGCGAACAGATCGGCCACGTAGTGCAGCACGTCCTCGGCGGACTTCCTGCTGTATCCGAAGCGCTCCACCAGCCGGTCGCGGATCGAATCGATGCGCTGGCGGGTCGAGGGGTCGACCACCGAGGAGATCAGGCTGGTCAGCTGGATCGTGTCGCGCTGGTCCTCGAAGAGCTTGAGTTCGAGCGCCCGCGTCAAGCGCAGGTTCTGACGGTAGTCGAAGGTCTTGCCCTCCAGGTGCAGCGCGGCGATGTAGTTCATCACCTCGTGCCGGAAGTCGTCCTTGCGTCCATCGGGGATCTCGGCCTTCTGTTCGATCGCGCGCATCAGGCGCTCGTCGGGATCGTGCTCGCGCCCGTGCTCGTCGATGACCTTCTCGCGGGTCGTGTAGGCCTTGACGTTGTCGATGTACTTGGCGCACAGCCGGTCGGTCGCTGCCAGGTCGGCGGAAACGGCCACCTGCACCTCGCGCTTGACGATCTCGTCGTACTCGCCGCGCACCTGGCCGATCAGCTGCAGGTAGCGCTTGCGCAGCTCGTCGTTGCTGATCAGCGAATGGTGCAGCAGTCCGTCGCCCAAAGCCTCGAGCACGTCCAGGGGTCCCACATAGTCCGAGTCGCGCACCAGCGCCGCGGCGACCCGGTCCTGCACGTAGCGCGGCGAGATCCCGAGCATGCCCTCGCGCTGGCACTGCTCGCGCATCTCGCGCACCGCCTCAGGTCCGAACCCGGGCACCTCGCGCCCGCCGTACAACTGGGCCTTCTGCAGCAGCGACAGGCTCGGATGGGTGGGGTCTTCGAGGCGCGTCATCACCGCCCACAGGGCAGCCAATTCGAGCGTGTGCGGGGCCACGAACTTCGGGCTCGAAAGGCCCCGGCCGAACTGCCGCTCATAGATCTTCTGCTCGTCCGGCGCCGCCAGATTGTAGGGGATGTCGATCTTGATGGTCCGGTCGCGGAAGGCCTCCATCA
>JBILNK010000224.1:0-6015 GCA_044375105.1 Planctomycetota bacterium | reverse complement strand
GCCGCTGACAGGCAAGCCTCGAGCCTGGCAAGCGCGCTTGCGCTGCGGTCTAGCGAGCCAGCCCGTGGGATCTCCAAGCCCGCGCACGGACATCCAAGCGCTGCGCCGGAGGGCCTCGCGATCGGGCCGCTCCCTGCCGAGGGAACTTCCCAAACAGCGACCGGCGGACGGTCACCTGGCAGCGAGCGCAGCGAGGCGTTCGCCACGGGGAGGCCCGTTGCGTCGCGGCCCTGGCCCTGGCTTCGTCCTGCCGGGAGCCGGGGGGCGGCACCTCGCGGGAGCCCCCTCGGGCGCTCGCCACCTCAGCCGCCGGGAATGCTGCCACCCTTGGGCCTGGCGCCCACACCCGGATCGCCCGCGCCGATCCGCTCGACCGTGCGCGGTCCCTAGATAACGCGGAAACTCTGGCCGCGGCCCTGGCAATCCCGGCGCGGCCGAGCGCTCGGTCCGTTCATCGTCCGCTGCCGGTTCCGGCGATCAGCCCGATAGGTGGCCTCGGGGCCGCGCCGTATCGCGCCGCATTCAGCGCCGCTCTGGCGGGGCGGGGGGACCCGCCCCGCCCCGCGCCGTGCTCATTCGAACTCGCCGCTGACCGGCAGGCCGTCCGGCCGCACCGGCATGGGCACCAGCGTGGCGCTGCCGGGCAGCGGCTGGTCGGCGGGGCCGCGCAGCTGGAAGCGGCGGCCCTGCGCCTGATGGCGACGTTTGACGTAGCCCAGGGCCAGGCCGCGGTCGAGCACGAAGGAGTAGGCCCAGGAGGTCAGGATGCCGAGTTCGCGCTCGCCGCCGCGCTCGGGGTCCTCGCCGATCAACTTGACCCCGCGCGGCAGGGGATCGTCGTGATCGATCGACAGCAGGCACAGGCGCTTGTTGAGGCCGCCGTAGGTGTCGATCTTGGCGACCACCTCTTGCCCGATGTAGCAGCCCTTGTCTAGCGCGAAAGAGCGCTCGAGCCGCGCTTCCTGGGGATAGAT
This sequence comes from Planctomycetota bacterium, assembly GCA_044375105.1. GTDB lineage: Bacteria > Planctomycetota > UBA1135 > UBA1135 > JBIKLM01. Next base: position 5,041 of record JBILNK010000224.1, on the reverse strand, counting down.
GTTGTCGTCCACGTCGGCTCCGAAGGCGGCCTGCCCGGCCTCCACGCGCAAGAAATCTTCGGCCACGCGGCCGGCGGGGGTGGCGCCCGCGTCGCGCAGGGCGCCGAACAGCGGCGCGGCGCCGGCGGGCCCCGCATCGAGGAACCAAGCCGGGCTACCGGCGTGGACGCCGCGCTCGAGGCGCACGGGTTGACCTTGCCAGAGGAACTCCGTGGACCAGCGCTCCGCAGGCAGCAGCGGGCCCGCCAGGGCGGCGATCAGCGCGGCTGCCTTTGGTCCGACCAGGGCCAGCGGCGCCGCCGCGCCGCTGTGATCCTCGAGCTTGACCTTGTCGGCGAACAGGTACATGTCGAGGGCCTTTTGCAGCGCCGGACCCTGGCCGGGCTCGGTGCAGAGGTCGATCCAGTCGGCCCCCACGACCAGATCGAAGCCGAACAGGACCTTGCCCTTCGAATTGAGCAGCAGGGTGTGGTTGCCCTGCCCGGGCTCGAGACCGCGCACGCGGTTGGCCAGCAGGCGATGCAGGAACTCGGCGCGGTCGGCGCCCGAGACCCGCAGGCGGCCCCGCGCCGTGGTGTCGAACAGGGCCGCGCCTTCGCGCCCGGCGCGGTACTCGCGCTGGACGTCGCCGTAGGTGAGCAGCAGGCCGTCGGGGTTGGAACGGGCCCCGGAGGCCTGCTGGAGCGCTTGGAGGGGGGTCGGCATGGGGGGTGCGGGCTGTCCGCGGACCGGGGGCGGACCCGAGAGAATAGGACCCCGGCGCCGGGCCGGAAGCGTCCAAGGGGCGGCGCTTGCGACAATTTGCCCGCTGCCCCGGGCCGGCCCCTGGGCCATGCTCCCTGGCCGTGCAGATCGCCCCGTTCATCGCCCCGAGAGTGCTTGGAAGCGGCCTGGCCTTGGCCGCCGCGCTGGCCCTTTGCGCCTGCGGCGGTTCGGAGCGGCCCCCGGCGCCCCTGGGGCTGTCCGCGGCGGCCTCCGCGGCCTTGATCGGCGCCCCGCACCTGCGCGCCGCCCTGTCCGCCGAGCTCGAGCGGCTGTTCGGGCCCCCGAGCGCGCCGCGCTTCGCCCCGCTGCCCGGGCGGCCCGATTTCGACCCGAATCAGGCCGGCGGCGGAGCGCTGACGCCCGCCCTCAAAGAGGCCCTCGCCGCGGACAACCGCCGGCGCTGGGCCGAGCTGTTCGCGGCCCTCGAGACGGCGCCCTTCGAGCGCTTGGACTGGCCCGCGGAGGCCCCGGAACTCGACGCCGAGACCATCGGACGGGCGCGCGCCGATGCGGCCGGATGGCGCGCGGAGGTGGCCGCTCGGCTCGAACAGGCCCAGCCCGCGCTGATCGCCAGCGCGCGCAGCTACCAGCGCGATTGTTCGACCTGCCACGGCCGCGAAGGCGGCGGGGACGGGCCGAGCGCCCACTTCCAAGACCCGCGTCCGCGGGATTTCCGTTCCCAGGAGTTCAAGCACTTCAGCTCCGGCCAGCGCACGCGCCCCGATCAGGAGGCGCTGATCGGCGTGCTGTTCAACGGGGTCTCCGGCACCGGCATGCCCAGCTGGCGCAGCCGGCCCGCGGCCGTGCTGAGCGGCCTCTCCGATTACGTGCGCTTCCTGTCGATCCGCGGCGAGGTCGAGCTCGGGCTGGCGCGGGCGATCGCCGCGGAGGGCACCCTGCCCGCGGGCCTCGCCGACCAGCTCTACGCCGCCGCCTGGTTGGCTTGGGTCCCGCCCGAAGACCCGCCCAGCGCCGCCCCGGAGGCCGTCCGGGAGAATCCCTGAAGGCAGAACCGGCAAGGCCGCCGTGCTGGGTGTTCCGGCGCGCGCGCCCCGCTCGATCCGCACCGCAGCCACATTGCCATCCATGCCGTCCAGCTCATCGATCCCGCGCCTGTCCGCCTGGGGCGCTTTCTTGTGCGCCATTCCCCTGGTGTTGATCGGCGGCGTGGTGACCACCATCGGCGCAGGCATGGCGGTCAAGGGCTGGTGGGATGCGGAGGGCTACTTCATGCCGTTCTTCCCGCTCGACCTGTGGCTGCGCGACGTGGCCACGGTGGTCGAGCACGGACACCGGCTGTGGGGTCTGCTGGTGGGGCTGTTCGCCCTGGTGGCGGCGCTGGGCGCCGGGTTCGCCCGCGCGCCGCGCGCCGCGGTCCGCGCCAGTTGGATCGCGCTGCTGGCGGTCTGTTTTCAGGGCTGGCTCGGCGGCCAGCGGGTGCTCGAGAACAGCCGGGATTTGGCCTTCATGCACGGCGGGCTGGCCCAACTGGTTTTCGCCCTTTTGGCCGTGGCGGCCTTGCTGCACCGCGCGCCCGGCGGCTGGGCAGCCCGCGGCCTCCGCCCGGCTCCGACCGGCCTGCTGTGGCTCTCGGCGGCCTTGGTCTATGCCCAGATCTGGCTCGGGGCTTGGTACCGCCATGGTCTGCGCGGCGGGGAATACGAGCTCGACCTGCGCTTCCACCTGCACCTCGGCGGGGCTGCCCTGGTCCTGGGCCTGCTGGTCTACCTGGCCCGGCGCCTGCGGCTCTTGACGCTCGAATGGCAGGCCGCGGGCCATCCCGCCGCCGCCGCGCCGCGTCGCCTGGCCCGCCGCGTGCACCTGCTGCTTGGTCTGCAGCTGGTGCTCGGATTCGGCGCTTGGCTCGGCCATCGCGGCAGCGCTGGTCAGGGCAGCGTCAACGTGCTGGAGACCGTCTCCGCGGTCGGGCACGTGCTGGTCGGGGCGCTCTTGCTGGCTGCGCTGGTCACCGGAGCCCTGGCGGCGGGCTGGAGCGCGGTCCAGGGCACCCCCCTGGCCGGCGGCGACGCGGGGGCCGCTCCTTCCCCGGCCCAGGGGCGCTAGACTCTTCGCCCGCTCATGCAGAAATCCAGCCCCATCGCGATCGCGCCGGCGCCTTCCCTGCTGGCCGATTGGGTCACCCTGACCAAGCTGCGCATCACCGCCTTCGCGGCCTTCGCGGCCGGGGTTGCGGCGATCGTGGCGAGCCCTGAGATCGGCTGGGCGCGGGCGCTCGAGGTGGCCCTTTGGGTCGCGCTGACCAGCGCCTCGGCCTGCGTGTTCAACCAGGTGCTCGAGCGCGACGTCGACGCCCTGATGGGGCGCACCAAGGATCGCCCCCTGCCGGCGGGGCGGGTCAGCGTGCGCGATGCGGTGGTCGGCGGGGCGCTCCTGGCCCTGTTCGGCGTGGGCCTGTTGGCCTGGCGCTTCAACCTGCTCTCGGCGCTCCTGGCCCTGGGCACGCTGGCGGCCTACGTGCTGGTCTACACGCCGCTCAAGCGCCACACGACCTTCAACACCCTGGTGGGGGCGATCCCCGGCGCCATGCCGCCGCTGCTCGGCGCCACGGCTGCCGTCGGGCGCCCCGAGGTCTTCGGCCTGTCCCTGTTCGCGACCCTGTTCGTCTGGCAATTCCCGCACTTCTTCGCCATCGCCTGGCTGTACCGCGCCGACTACCAGGCCGCCGGCATGCGCATGCTCTCGGCCATGCCGGGGGCCGAAGGGGTGGCGGGCCGTTCGTCCCTGCTGCACGCCCTGTGCATCCTGCCGGTCGCGCTGGTGCCGGCCCTCGAGCGCTCGGCGACCTGGTTTTACGCGCTGGTCGCCACGGGCCTCGGGCTCCTGTATGTGCTCGCCGCGGCGGCCTTCGCGGCGCGCGAGTCCGAGGTCTCCGCGCGCCGGCTCCTGCGGGTTTCGCTGATCTACCTGCCGCTGCTGCTGTCGGCCCTGTGGTTCGACCGGCTGGTGCTGCAGGTCTCCTTTTGATGCTCCGAGAGACCCTCGTCTCGGGCCGTGCCCGAGCCGCCGGTCCCGTCCGTCGGATGCAGCCCGACCCGGAGCCGCCCCGCGGCCTTGGGATTTCAAACCTTCCATGCACGCGATGCCGCTCCTGACGCTCGCCGTGGCCGGCGATGCCGAGCCCATCTGGCCGTTCCTAAACGCCTGCATGAACGCGACGGCGGCGCTGCTCCTGTGCGCGGGGCTGGTCGCGATCAAGGCCGAGCGCAAGCGCCTGCACGGCGCCCTGATGATCGCCGCGGGCCTGGCCAGCGCCGTGTTCCTGGCCGGCTATCTCTACTACCACTTCGTCTGGCAGAGCGAGCTCGGGCCGCGGCGCTTCGCCGGCGAAGGCTGGCTCAAGCGGGCCTACCTGGTGCTGCTCTTGACCCACGTGGTCGGCGCGATCGTCAACCTGCCGATGGTCATCGGCACCTTCGTGCTGGCGGCGCGCCGGCGTTGGGATAGCCACAAGCGCTGGGCCAAGCGCACCTTCCCCCTGTGGCTGTATGTGTCGGTGACCGGGGTGTTGGTCTACTTGGCGCTGTATCGGTACCAGCCGGGTTGACGGGCCGGGGGCCAGGGATCGGCCCAGCAGGCGTGCGCGGCGCCGGTCGGGGCGGCGGATTTCCGAGCGGGGTGTGAAACCGGGGCGGCCCGGGCCGGTCCCTGGGGTATGGGATTGAGAACGCTAGAAACCCGAGGCGGGCTCCCTCGTTCCTCCGAGCGAGGGCGAGCCGCGCTGCGGCGCCTTTCGTTCAGGGTCCTGCTGTTGCTGACCGCCTGCGCCCTGGCCCTCGGCTGCGGGGGCCAGGGCTACAGCCTGTGGCTCGCGGACCGCGGCGCCGAGCGCCTGTGCCTGCTCGATCCGCGCGGGCGCCTGTTGACCCAGCGCCGCTTCCCGGGGGCCCGGGCCCTGGCCCGTGAACCCGGTGAGCGGGGCGCCGTGTGGTTGGGCGGCGGCCTTGGCAGCGGTGCGCCCACCTGCTGGTGGCGCTGCCGGTTCGATGCCGGGGGGGGTCTGCAAAGCCAGGGGCCCTTCCGCACACCCGGGGCCGGGGAGCGCTCCCTGGAGCCCGGGTTCGTCCTGGATCCCGCGGCCCAGCCCCTGCGGGTCGGCCTGCCCGACGGCCGGCACCTCGAAGTGCGCCTGGGTTCGCTGATCGAACGGGATGGCCTGGGGCGCGCGCGCTGGAGCCAAGGGGGCTTCCAAGCCCTCGAGGGCTTGTTGGTGCTGCCCGGAGGCGGGTGATGGGCGGCACGCCTGTGGCCGTGAAGC
>JBILNK010000064.1:0-21323 GCA_044375105.1 Planctomycetota bacterium | reverse complement strand
GATGATCTTGACCTTGCCCGTGCTGACCAGCTTGCTCTTGGCGATCAAGAGCACGATCACCAGGGCGAGGACCACCAGGGTGAACATGCCCACCCCGAGCAGGATCGTATTCGTGTCCATGGGAGAGTCGGGAAGGAGGATCCGCGCGCGGCGCAGATCAACCCTGGGTCAGAGTTGGATGCCCCCGAAGATCTGGAAGGCGATGGCCATCAGGCCGGTGATCATGAACGTCAGCCCGAGCCCACGCAGGGCCGGCGGCACGTTCGAGTACTTGAGCCTTTCACGGATGGCGGACAGGGCCACGATCGCCAGCCACCAGCCCACGCCGGCTCCGAAGCCGTACACGGTGGCCTCGGTGACGTTGTATTCGCGCTGGACCATGAACAGCGACGCACCCAGGATCGCGCAGTTCACAGCGATCAGGGGCAGAAACACCCCCAGGGCGCTGTAGAGGGCCGGCGAGAACTTGTCGATCGACATCTCGACCACCTGGGTCGCCGCGGCGATGGTGGCGATGTAGGCGATGAACCCGAGGAACGAGAGGTCGATGTCCTTGGCCACATCGGCGCTGACTGCCCAGGAGAGCGCACCTGGCTTCAGCAGGTAGTTGTAGATGGCCGCGTTGAGCGGCGTCGTCAAGGTCAAGACGAAGACCACGGCGACGCCCAGACCCATGGCGGTCTCGACCTTCTTGGAAACGGCCACGAAGGAGCACATGCCCAGGAAGAACGCCAGGGCCATGTTCTCGATGAAGATCGACTTGATCGCCAGATTGACCAGTTCCATGGCTCAGGCCTTCTCCTGGAGTTTGGGGGAGAGTCCGCGCTGGACCCAGATGAACACGCCGATCAGGATGAATGCGGCCGGGGACAGCAACATCAGGCCGTTGGGCGTGTACCAGCCCTCGCCGGTCGCCGCGTCGAACTTGGGCAGGATCACGAAGCCCAGCAGCTTCCCGGAGCCGAACAGCTCGCGCAGCACGGCGGCGTAGATCAGGATCACGCTGTAGCCCAGGCCGTTGGCGATGCCGTCCAGGAAGGAGCGGATCGGCGGGTTCGCCATGGCATAGGCCTCGGCGCGGCCCATCACGATGCAGTTGGTGATGATCAGGCCGGTGAAGACCGAGAGCTGCTTGGCCACATCGAACATGTAGGCCTGCAGGATCTGGTCGGCCACGATCACCAGCGAGGCGATCACGGCCAACTGGGTGATGATCCGGATCGAACCTGGGATCTTGTTGCGCAGCAGCGAGATCGACATGTTCGAGAAGGCCACCACCACCGTCAGGGCCACCGACATGACCAGCGCGGTCTTGAGCTGGGTGGTCACGGCCAGGGCCGAGCAGATGCCCAGGACCTGGATGCTGATGGGATTCTTGTCCAGCAGCGGGTCGATCAACAGGCTCTTGGTTGCTTTGTCCATGGCAGGGATCAGGTTCCGTTGGGGCGGCGGGCCTGCAGGTACTTGCCGTAGCCGTGCTCGGACAGCCACAGCTGCAACATGAAGTGGACGCCGTTGCCGGTGATGGTGGCCCCGGAGAGGCCATCCACCTGGAAGTGCTTCTTGTCGTCCACCGAGGTGCCGGCCTTGACCACGGCGATCATCGGACGGCCGGCATCGTCGTAGAGCTGCTTGCCGTCCGAGAACTGCTTCTTGAAGCCGACGCTGTCGACCTCGCCCCCCAGGCCGGGGGTCTCGGCGTGCTGATAGTAGGTGATGCCGAGGGTGCGGCTGGCGTCCTTGGCCACGGCCAGATAGCCGAACAGGGTTGACCACAGGCCGTTGCCCCAGATCGGCAGGATCAGGCACTCATGGCCGGGAGCGTTGACCTCGTAGACCAGCAGCCGGTTCGGCAGACCGGAGACCTGGGTCAGGCGGTAGGCCGAGGGCACCGGCTCGCTCTTCGACGGATCCTTGGAGTCCGGGAAGGGATTGACCGAGCGGGGATCGACGCCGGTCAGGACTTCGCCGGTCGCCCGGTCGATGACCTTCTCGACGATGTCCTTGAAGAGCTCGTCGGAGCGTTCCTTGGTCAGTTTTTCCCCCGCGGGCAGCAGGCCGGCCACGCGCAGCACGTTGGCTTTGCGGTCCAGCTCGCGGTTGATCGACTGGGGCTCCTTAAGCGCCACGGCCATCGAGGAAACCCCGAAGGCGCAGACCAGGCTGACCACGATCGTGAACAGCACGATGTACCGGTTACTGAATTCCAAGGCGGACCTCCCGGCGCTTGATGTTGGCCTTCATGACGTAGTAGTCGATCAGGGGCGCGAAGACGTTCATGAAGATGATCGCCAGCATGACCCCCTCCGGGTAGGCGGGGTTCAGCACGCGCACCAGCACGGTCAAGGCTCCGATCAGGAAGCCGTAGATCCAGCGCCCCAGGTCGGTCTGGGCGGCCGAGACCGGGTCAGTGGCCATGAACACCGCGCCGAAGGCGAAGGATCCGATGACCAGGTGCCAGTGGGCGGGGACGGCCAGGTAGTGGGTCGGCGTCGGCGCCAGGGCGTTGAACACCAGGCAGGTCCACAGGAGGCCCAAGAGGCAGCCGGCCATGATCCGCCAGGAACCGATCTTCGAGAAGATCAGGATGCCCGCCCCGATCAGGATCGCGGGCACACTGGTCTCACCGAAGGAACCCGGCAGGAAGCCCCAGAAGCAGTCCCACCAGCTGTAGATGTACAGGCTCTGGTCATATCCGTTGAGGGCCATGGTGCCCAGGGGCGTCGCGCCGCTGTAGCCGTCGACCCACTGCGACTTGGCCGCCGCCACCCAAACCAGGTCGCCGGAGATCTGTGCCGGGTAGGCGAAGTACAGGAACACCCGCGCGGTCAGGGCCGGGTTCAGGATGTTCATCCCGGTTCCGCCGAAGATCTCCTTGCCGATCACGACGCCGAAGGCGATGCCCAGGGCCACCTGCCAGAGCGGGATGTCCGGCGGCAAGGTCAGGGGGAACAGCAGCGAGGAGACCAGGAAGCCCTCGTTGATCTCGTGCTTGCGCACGATCGAGAAGATGGCCTCGATCGTTCCCCCTACCGCGATCGTGACGAAGTAGATCGGGAAGAACTGGTACAGACCGAGCCAGAGCGCCTTGAGGTGCGGCACGTCGGCCGGGCGCAGGCCCAGGTCCTGGGTGGCGCGTAGCATCTGGTAGCCGGCGTTCCAGAGGCCGAACAGCGTGGCCGGCAGCAGCGCGAGCACCACGATGCTCATGGTGCGCTTCAGGTCCACGGCGTCACGCACGTGGGGGCCGCTCTTCGTGCGCGACCCGGGCGTGAACAGGAAGGTGTCGGCCGCCTCGTAGACGGGGTACAGCCGCTCCAGGCGGCCGCCCTTGTGAAACAGGGGCTCGAGCTTGTCGAGCGAATCCCGCAGGAACTTCAAGTCAATCCTCCTTCTCGATGGCCGTCAGCGTGTTGCGCAGCCACTCCGTCAGGGGCTGTTTGGAACTGTCCACGAACTGGCACAGGGCCAGGTCGGCCTCGGCGAGCTCGAGCACACCGAGCTTGATCGCGGTGTCGGTATCGCCCGACGCCAGGGCCTTGATCAACTGCGTGGGCAGGATGTCGAGCGGCATGACCGACTCGTACTGCCCCACCGGAACCAGCGCCCGCAGGCTGCCGTTCTCGTCGGTGTCGAAGTTGAAGCGCTTGCGGAAAAACTTGTCGAACAGCAGGTTCGTGGCCGAGAAGCGCTTGGCGATCGGCAAGGCCCAGGTGAGCAGCTCCCGCTGGGTCTGGTCCTCGAGCAGGGTCAGCTGGTTGGTGAAGCGCCCCAGGTAGCCGCCGGCGCTGCCGGGAGCGGCCAGCACGCCGTCCAGGGCAGACCCGGCCACGACGCGCACCTGCTGCGCCTGGATCTCGCCCTGCAGCAGCTCCAGGGTCGAGGCCCCCCGACGGGTGCGCACCAGCTTGGGCGCCTTGGCGGCCGGGCCGGTGATGGCCACCAGGCGATCGGTCGGCGTCTTGCCGGTCAGCCACAGGTCGCCGATGTCCGCAACGCTCTGAGCGTCGATGTGCCAGGCGCTGCGATTCGGACCGACCGGGTAGAGGAAATGGATGTGCGTTCCCACGTTGCCCGAGGGGTGCGGACCGGCGAAGGTGCGCAGCTCGGCGCCGCCGGCGACGAAGGGCGACCAGTTCTCGCCGGGGGGCACGCACAGGTACAGGGGACCGCGCTCGCCGCCACCGGCCGGTTCAAGCAAGCGCGCGAGCACCTCCAGGCCGGCGCGCAAGCCCGCCTCTCGGCCCGCCACCAGGTCGAAGGGCCGCGGCGCCAAGGGGGCGCTATCGGTGCCGGTCACGAAGACCGCGCCCGGCGTGCCGCTCGAGAGGGCCACCTTGTCGAAGGGCCGCTGCCGCAGGCAGGGCCAGAATCCCGAGCGCATCAGCGCGGCGCGCACCTCCGCGGCCGAGGCCCGCAACCGGTCCGGGGCCTGGAAGGGCTCGAAGTCCTGCCCTTCCACCTGGAAGACGAGGTTCTGGACGATGCGGCGCTCGCCCCGCTGGATGGTCTTGAGGATGCCCGAGACGGGGGCGGTGTAGAGCACGCCCTCGTCCCGGCGATCGACCAGCACCGGCTGCCCGGCGCGGACGCGAGCCCCCTCCTCCACGAGCGCGCGGGCCTTGATCCCGCGGGACTCCTGGGCAGGCAGCAGGGCGACCTGGCGCACGTCGCGCCGTTCCAGGGGGGTGCGATTGACCGCTGCGCCGTGGATCGGCACGTCGAGGCCGCGCCGGATCTTGATCGCGGACATGGAGCTTGGATCGGGGGGTGCGCCGGTTCGGGGGGACGCCGCGGTTCAGGGCGGCGCCTGCGGGGGGCACGCTTCGGCGAACGCCAAGCGCGGGTCCCGTCGCATTTGGGCGACGATGCTAGGCAACGGTCTAGGTCGGATGGGAGACCAAAGGCGCGTTTTCCTCGCCCGTTTCCCGAGTCGCGGCATGTCGCTACAGGAGCGCCGCTCAGCCGGGCAGCGCAGGGCCCCCCGAACCTGAACGGGATGTCATGCCTGGCAAGTTCAGGGGACCCCAGGGTCGGCCTCGGATCGAGCCCGCTCCCACGGCGGCGGCCACAGCCCGGAAACAGGCGCAGCGCGCCGGCCGCCGATGCTCAGACAACCGAGGGTCAACCAGCCGGAGGGGCGATTCGCCTGGCGACCGGAGTGCAGCTCTGCCCTCCCGGCCATGCAGCACCCAGGCGGCCCTGCTTCACCGCGGATCGGGCCCGGCGCGCCCACCAGGACTGCGGTGGGACGGTGGCAGGCGAAGGGTCCGGAGCCCCCGCTCCCCCGGGCGCCGCTGGGAGGCTGCCACTCGGTCCGGGGGTCCTGACCGCGGCACACCGGGCCGCTGCTGGCCCCCGCCCAGCAACTGGTCCCCCCACTTCGCACTCCCCCCCCAGCCGGTTCAGCCGCCCTGCAGAGGCCCCCAGGAGGCCCAGAGAAGCCCCCAAAAACGCCGACGGGGCGCTCGATCGAGCGCCCCGTCGGGGCTCCCTGGAGGCGGCGGGAGTCGAACCCGCGTCCTGGAGCCGGCTCGCGTCGAGCTTCTACGTGCGTAGTCCGGCGTTTGGTTCTCGACCCTCGGCCTCCGTCGGACGGGTTGCCTCGGGCCCAGCCCCGGAAGGGTTCTCGCCTAGGGGCCCCGGGGCGGGACCCTTTCGACCAGCCCGCTGTTGTCGTCCCGGCCAGGCCGCGGGCGTTCCCGGCCGAGACGGCTGCCTACGAAATCAGGCAGCGAGAGCGTAGTTGTTGGCACTTGAGTGCCTTCCCGAGAGGATGGTACGGGGTGACTCGAGATCCCCGGCACGCAGCCCGCAGCGGCGCAGAACCAGTCGAAACCGGTACGCCCCCGTTGGGAAACTGCCGTCCGGGACCGCCGCCCCGGACGAGGCTCTTATAGCCGCTGCAGCCCCGGGGGCGAAGGACGGAGAGGCGCCGAAAATGAATCGACTCGAGCGGGGCCCCTGCCAGGGCTCGAATCAGCCCGCTTTCCATGGGCCCACACCCTTCGGCCACCGGGCCCAGGGAAGGCCGCCTGGAGGCCCCGGAAAGCCCTGGGACCGGCGCGGTCAGGCGGGGGCTGGGGCCCCGCGGCAGCGACTTCAGCTCGCCGACGACACCGGCCGGCCCCCCATCGATGGCCGGACCCTGGGCCCTTGGGCTGCGGCCTCCGAGGCGCCGCGGAGCCCCTCAACGCCGGCGCATGACCGCGCGCTGCATGTCGCGCTGGGCTTCCCGCTCCTTGGTGACCTCGCGCTTGTCGTGGCGCTTTTTGCCCTGCACCAGGGCCAGGGACAGCTTGACCAGCGCGCCCTGGAAGTAGAGTTCGAGCGGCACCAAGGTCTTGCCCCGCTCGCGCACGGACTTCGAAAGCCGCTCGATCTCGCGCTTCTTGAGCAGCAACTTGCGATCGTGGACCGGCTCGTGCCCGTAGTGGCCGGCGTTCTCGTACTCGGGAATGTGCATGCCCACCAGGAAGGCCTCCCCGCGCTGGATGCGGCCGTAGGCCTCCTGGATCGACCCGCGGCCCAGGCGCAGGCTCTTGACCTCGCTGCCGGTGAGCACGAGCCCCGCCTCGAGCTGCTCCAAGATCTCGAAGTCGTGGCGTGCCCGACGGTTTTGGGCCAGGGAGCGTTTGGCTTGGGGATCTTTCGCCATGGCAGCGCCGGCGCACCGGTCCCGCAGCATAGCCGGGGGCGCCCCGGCCGGACCGCTCCGGTTTGAAGCCCCGCGGCGCCAGTCCATACTCCCGGTGCCCCGATACCGCTCCTATGCCTCAAGATCGCCCCGACCCCCTGTCCGTTCTCGACCAGGCTTTGGCCGGCCGAGAGGCCGGATTCGTCGAACTCCGCTACCAGAGCAAGCGCGCCCGCGCCGTGGCGGTCGAGAAGGGTCGCCTCGACACGGCCCAGAGCAGCGAGCACACCGGCGTCGGCGTGCGGGTCATGGAGCAGGGCACCTTCGGCTTCGCCTCGACGCCCGAGCTAGAGGCCAACGCCATCCGCCGGGCCATCGACCGGGCCCGGGCGGCCGCGCGGGCCTCCGCCGCCGCCCGCCGGACGCGCCTCGGCGACCTGCCGCCCGCCCCCCTGGTGCGCGGGCATTTCGAGGGCGAGGGCGTCGGCGAGGCCGAAAGCCGAGACCTTGGGCAGGTGATCGATTTGGCCCTGCGGCTCGAGGCCCGCGCCCGATCGGCCTCCGCGAAGATCGAAAGCGCCAGCTGTCGGTACGCCGAACTGCTGGAGGAAAAGGCGATCCTGACCAGCGATGGCGCCCGGGTCCACACCCGGTGGGTGCGGCCGGAGTTCCGCGTCGGCGCCGTGGCCCGCGAGGCGGGCGAGCTGCAGCGGGCCAGCCGCGCGGTGGGCGTCAGCGGCGGCTGGGATTGCCTCTTCCGCCGGGCCAGCCCCGAGCAGCTGGCGGAGGATGCCGCGCGCCTGGCGGTCGAGCGCCTGGCCGCCGGATACCCCGAGGGCGGCCGGGCTACGGTGCTGCTGGCGCCGTCCCTGGTCGGTCTGCTGACCCACGAGGCGATCGGGCACACGGTCGAAGCGGATTTCGTCACCGCCGGGTCGGTCGCCGCGGGCAAGCTCGGCCAGCGGGTGGCCAGCGAGCTGATCACGTTGTGCGATTCGGGGCACAGCGAGTACTCACCGGGGGCTGGCGGCAGCCTGGCCGTGGACGACGAGGGCGTGGCCACGGAGCGCACCGTGGTGATCGAGCGCGGCGTGCTCAAGAGCTATCTGCACAACCGCGAATCGGCGGCCCGCTTCGGGGTGCGGCCCACGGGCAACGCGCGCGCCTGGGAGTACCAGGACGAGCCCTTGATTCGCATGCGCAACACCTACATCGAGCCCGGTCGGCAGAGCCTCGACGAGCTGATCGACAGCATCCAGGACGGCTACCTGCTGGACGGCGCCGCCAACGGGCAGGCCGACGCGAACGGAGAGTTCATGTTCGGGACCCAGCAGGCCTACCGGATCCAGCGCGGCAAGCGCGGCCCGCTGCTGCGCGGCGTCAACCTGTCGGGCCGGGCTTTCGAGGTGCTTTCGAGCGTCGACGGCGTGGGCTCCGAATTCATCTGGGACCTGGGCTCGGGTCACTGCGGCAAAGGCCAGCCCATGAAGGTCGACGCCGGCGGCCCCTGGATCCGCTGCCAGGTGGTGCTGGGAGGCCGCCAGTGAGCCGGCCGGACGCGATCGCTTCCCTGCCCTCGCCCCTCGAGGTGGAGCAGGGCCTGCGCGAGCGCTGCCAAGCGGCCGTGGCCGCCGCCTTGGCCGCGGGCGCCACGGAGGCCGAGGCCTATGCCAGCCAGCGCGACAGCCGCGAGGTGGCGCTCGAAAAGGGCGACATCCAACTCGCGCGCACCCAGGCCTCCGCGGGCCTCGGGCTGCGCGTGATCGTCGACGGGCGGCTTGGCTTCGCCTCCACGAACCAGCTGCGTTCCGGCTCGTTCGCGGCCCTGGCTCGCGACGCCGTGCTGCTGGCGCGCCAGGGGCCCCTGGACCCCCACAACCGCTTGCCGACCGGAACCCCGCGAACGCCGCGGGCGGACCTCGTGGACCCGCAGATCTGGGAGCTGCCGATCGAGCGCTGCGTGGAGCTGGCGCGCGCGCTGCTCGCCCGCGTGCGCGCCTTCGACCCGCGCCTGTCGATCGACTCGGGAGCCGTGGAAGCCAGCAGCCATTCCGTGGCCGTGGCCTCCAGCGCCGGCGTGCTGGCCAGCGAATCGGATACCGGCCTGTCCGCCTCGGTGTTCGGCATGGCGGTCGACGGCGCCGACGTGGGCGGTTTCGATCAGCGCAGCGATTGGAGCCGGCTGGCCGACGGCTTCGAAGCAGGCCTCGAGCGCGCCGTGGACCTGTTCGGGCGCACGGCCGTGGGCAACCTGGGCGCCCGTGCGGCCCACTCCTACCGCGGCCCGGTCCTGCTGCGGCCCGAGGCCCTGCTGTCGATGCTGCTGAGCCCGTTGATCGGGGGGCTGTCGGCCCTGGCGGTGCAGCGCGGCCGCAGCCCCCTGGCGGGCAAGCTCGGGCAAGCGGTGGCCGGACCGAACCTGACCCTGCACGACGACCCCAGCGACCGGGAGCTGGCCGGCGCCGGCAGCTTCGACCGCGAAGGCGTGCCGACCGAACGCCGCACGCTGGTGTCCGCCGGGCGCCTCGAGACCTTCCTCTACAACACCTACGCGGCCGCGGTCGAGGGGCGCCGGTCCACGGGCCACGCCGCTGGCGGGACCCGTTCGGTGCCCGACATCGGCCTGCACGCCCTGGCGATGGAACCGGGCACGGGCGGCGATGAGGCCGCCTTGCTCGAACGCCTGGACCAAGGCCTGCTGGTGGGCCGCTTCAGCGGCACGGTCGACCCGGTCAGCGGCGATTTCTCCGGCGTGGCCAAGTCCGCCCGCTGGGTCGAAGGCGGCCGCATCCAGCACGCGGCTGGCGAGACGTTGCTGCAAGGCAACGCCTTCGAGGCGCTGAATGCGCTGCTGGCCCTGTCCAGCCGCAGCGAGCGCCTCTCCGGCTCCCTGCGCCTGCCCTGGGCGCTGGTCGATGGGATCTCGGTGACCGCCGGCTGACGGACGCGGCGGCGCTGCCTCGGGGCCGGCCTGGTGAAGCCCCGCCCCAGGGCGGCTCGCTAGCCTTTGGCCTGTGGCGCCCGAAGAACTCGCGGAGGTCCGGGCCGGGTGCGGGCCCGCGAGGGGCCGGGCTTCGATCCGCAGGCCGAGGGTGGCGCACGCCGCGCCGACGCGAGCGCAGGACAGCGCAGGGGGACGCGCCGGCGAACCCGCGCCGCGCCCGGATTTTTCGGAAGATTCCGGCTTCGGTGATTGACCTGCAGCCCCGGGCCTGCGTATGTTCCCGCCCCCTGGTTAGCCCGGGTGGCGGAATTGGTAGACGCGCAAGGTTCAGGTCCTTGTCTCCGCTAAGGAGGTGGGGGTTCGAGTCCCCCCTCGGGCACCATCCTGGGGCGGCCGCGGCGCTGTGCTCGCGGCCGCCCCAGGCGGGATAGGGACGGCCGCCCGAGGCGACGGCAGGGCTAGACAGACAGGCGCGACGGCAGGGCTAGACAAATGAGCGCGACGGCCAGGCGCGGCCGGGTCTGGCGGTGTGCGCCAGAGGCCCCAGCGCACGGGTTGCGGTTGTCCACTGGGCTGCGAGGTGCACTGGGCTGCGGGCTCCAAGCGCCTGGGAACTACAGCGGTCGCCAACCCCAGGCGGCTGCGAGGCTGAGGGGTCTCGCTGTGGACCCGGTCGAGGGGCAGCTCCTGCCCAGCGCGTCCTCCCCGGCGTGCGGCCAGCTCGAAGGGCACCCCTCCCGAGCGCGCCGGGTCTCGGCATCCGGCCTCGGACCCCCTGAGAACGCAGTCGCGCGTCGCCGACGCTGCCGGGCCCTCCCGCGGCCCTCCCGCGGCCCTCCCGCGGCGTCTCGATACCCGCTGAAGTCAGAGCGAGGCGATGATCCGCAGGGATTCAGAAGGAGTTGTCGTCGGGGTAGTGTTGGATCGTGATCACCACGAAAACCAGGAACAGGGCCCCGAGGGCCAAAGCGATCCAAGCCCAGAGCGGCATCGGGTGGCGGGGTCAGTGGGCCGAAGGGGAGCGATAGACCAGCAGGGCGCGCTGGCCCATGCCGCCGGGCAGCTCGTGCTCCCAGACCGTGTCCAGGCGGAAGCCCAGGCGCTCGGCCTCGCGCTCGCTGGCGCGCACCTCGCGGGACCAGGAGGGCCCCTTGAACAGAATCAGGTCCAGAAAGGAGTGGCGCACCTTGCGCAGCATGCGCACGTTCTCGCGCACCGAAGACAGGGCCCGGATGAAAACCACCTCGCAGCGCTGGGTCGCCAAGAAGTCTTCGCCCCGGGCCCACACGGCGCGGGCGTTCTTGAGACCCAGCTGACGGATCGACTGCTCCAGGAAATCGGCCTTCTTCTTGCGCGTCTCGACCAGGGTCACCCGGCAGTTGGGCTCGCCCAGGGCAGCGGGCATGCCGGGGAAGCCGGCGCCAGAACCTAGGTCCACGACGTGCTTGCCAAGCATCGGCAGCAGGCGGGTGGCTCGCCAGGAATCCAGATAATGCTTCACGGCCACTTCCCGGGCGTCCACGATGGCCGTCAAGTTGAGGTGCCGGTTGGCCTCCAGGACCAGGCGGCCGTGCCGCGCGAAGGCCGGCAGCAACCCGTTGGGCACCTCCTCGCCCTGGAACGCCCAGGTCAGAGCCTCGAGCAGCTCGTCTTCGCTGGGCAACGGGCGCTTCGCCAGCTCCGGGTCGGGCTCGTCGCCCTCGGCCTCGCGAGCCTCCAAGGCCGCCTCCGAGGCCGCCTTGGCTTCGACCTGCTCGGGGGTCGGCGGGCGGGCCGGCAGACGGCCGCGGTGGCGCGGCCAGGGCGTCGCTTGAGCGCCGACGGAACCGCCCTCGGCCTGGGATTTGGGAGGCTCCGCGGACGCCGCCGCGGACGCCTCTGCGGCGGGCTGGGCGGACTCGGCGGGCTGGGCGGACTCGGCGGACTCGGCGGGCTGGGCGGACTCGGCGGGCTGGGCGGACTCGGCGGGCTGGGCGGACTCGGCGGCGCCGCTCGATCGCCCGGCATCGGCTCTCGGCGCAGACTGCCCGTGGAGGGGGCCGCGATCGAGGGAGCCGGGAGCGGTTCCCTGCTCGCTGCCGGGCTGCGGAGCCTTCCCGGAGGCGCTCGGCGTGGCAGGCTCGGCGGCGGAACTCGTCTCCGGCGGCAGCGCCCCGGACCGGTCAGGCTGTCGAGGCCGTTCGGACCAGGCCACGGACTGGACGCGCGAGGCGCGATCCGGCTGGACCACGTGCCCGCCGGAATGCGGCTCGATCCCGTTTGCCAAGCTCGACCCGGCGCTGGCCCGACCGGCGGCCGCTGAGCCGTCGCGCCTCGCTGCCGGACTTCCTCCGGTCGCCGGCTCGAGCTCGCCCTGCGATCCCCACGGCGCGGCCGGCAACGGCCGAGGCCCCTGACCCGCAGGCAGCGCCTCGACCCCATCGGACAGGCCTCGGAGCGCCTGCTTCGGTCCAGATCCCTGCGAGCTCGGCGTTGCGGCCGCGGAGGGCGCCTGACCGGCGCTCCCCGCCAGGGCGCTCGCATCCGCCTTTGAATCCATCGCTCCGGCGTTCCGCGCGGGAGCGATCTTTGCGGATTTGGACCGCCCTGCCTTTGCGCTGGGTTGCTTGGAGGCCGCGGGTCCGGCGGCGGCGCGGGCAGGCCCCTGTTTTCCTTGGGTGGTTTTCCCCGCCCCCGCTTTGCGGCCGGCCTTACCGGAGGCCTTCGGGGGGCCCTTGCCGATCGGCTTGGCCGCGGCGTTGGCGATCGGGCGGCCCTTTGGATCGGCCTCTCGTTGCTTGGAGTCCAGGGCCGGCGGCTCGCCGGCGGACGCTCCGCCGCGTTTTTTGGCGGGCCGAGAGGCTGGCCCGGGCGCTGCCCGGTCGGCCTTGGCCTGGGCGCGCGGATTCAAGGCTGGATGGCCCCCGCCCGCCGCTGGCGGACCGGCCTGGCGGGCGGTTCGCTCGCCCCCCTTGCCGCTCGCACCGCTCCGACCAGACCCTGCCCCGCGGAGGGCGCCAGCGCCGCTTCCCGCCCCCCGGGCGCTGGGCTCGCCGGATTCCGACGCCGCGCCGCCATCGAGGGGATTCAACTGCATGGCGTCGGGCGGTCTTTGCGTGCGGGGTGTTCGGGCCGAGCAGCGGGGCAGCGACGCAGCGGGCGGTGGCGCTGCCGGAGGCGAGCGTACCCCGGTGGGCGGCCGCGGGCCCCACGGGCTGGGGGCGGCCGGCAGGCTGGCCGGGGTCCAGGCTGACTCGGCGACCCGCGGTGCGGGGCGGGCCGCCTTCCGAGCCGCGCAGTGGCAGGGCAGGAGGGATTCGAACCCCCAACCTACTGATTTGGAATCAGCCGCTCTACCGTTGGAGCTACTGCCCTACGAAGGGGCGGCAGCGTAGCCAGCGGGCCCCCGTGCCGCAAGCCGCGCACGGATTCCTGAGGCCTATCCGGGGGGCTGGGCTTGCCCGCACGGCGGGGGGCGCGGCTATTCTGGCCGGGTCGATAGCGACGTTTTCCAGCCCCACCTCCGCCCACACGTGAAGAGCGCCCGTCACGCGAATTCGCTCTCCGCCGACCCGAACGACCGGCGCCGGCGGGGCCGCCGCGGCCGGCGGTCGACGCGCGACCGGGAGCGGCGGGTGATCGACGAACTCGGCGCGGCCACCCCCGAGGAGTTCGAGCCGCGCGGAGGGGATCCCCTCGAGCGGGCCCGCGCCGCCGGCGCCCGGATCCTCTCCGTGCCAGGCATCGACGAGCGGCGCATCGATCCGGATGCCCTGCGGGTCGTGACGCGCCTCAGCCGCCGTGGTTTCGAGTCCTATCTGGTGGGCGGCTGCGTGCGCGACCTGCTGCTCGGGCGCCAGCCCAAGGACTTCGACGTCGCCACGGAAGCCCATCCGCGCCAGATCAAGCGCATGTTCCACAACGGCCGCATCATCGGCCGGCGCTTCAAGCTCGTGCACGTGGTCTACGGCGACCACGTGGTCGAGACCTCGACCTTTCGGGCCGCGCCCCCCGAGCGCGATGAAAGCGAGGAACAGGACGATCTGCTGATCGTCGACGACAATGTCTTCGGGACGGCCGAGGAAGATGCCCGCCGCCGCGACTTCACCATCAACGCGCTTTTCTTCGAGCCCCTGCAGCGCCTGCTGATCGATTTCGTCGGCGGGATCGAAGACCTGCGCGGCCGCGTCCTGCGCACCATCGGCGATCCGCGCGTGCGGCTGGCCGAGGACCCGGTGCGCATCCTGAGGGCGGTCAAGTTCTCGGCGCGCCTCGACTTCGAGATCGAGGCGGCAACCTGGGAGGCGATGTGCGACCAGTGCAGCTTGCTCGAGCGGGCGGCGCCGGCGCGCCTGGTCGAGGAGCAGACGCGCCTGCTGCGCTCCGGCTGCGCGTCGGGCGCCTTCGAGCTGCTCGACCGCTGCGGTGCCCTGGCGGTGCTGATGCCCGACCTGGCCGCGTTCCTCGACGCAGACCAGAGCGACCGGCGCGCGGACCAGCTCTGGCGGCTGCTGGCGGCCCTCGATCGCCGCCGGGATCGACACGGCGAGCAGGAGGTCGGCCTGTGCCTGGCCTACCTGCTGGCTCCCCTCTACGAGCATCGCCTGGCCCAGGCGGAGCCCCTGCAGGGCGACACGGAGGCCATGGCCCTGGCGGGCGAGCTGCTGTCACCCCTGGCCGGCGTCTCGCGCCTCTCCCGCCGGGACACGGGCTTGGCCCGGCGCCTGCTGGCCAACCTGCGCCGCTTCCACCTCAAACCCAGCAAACGCTTCCGGCCGCTGCTGTTCGTGGGCAGCGCGGAATTCGCCGAGTCCCTGGCCCTGCTCAAGGACCTGCTCGAAGCCACCGACCGGCCCCTGGACCTGTATCAGGAATGGGAGGGCCGCCAAGGCGAGGAACTGCAGCGCCTCAAGTCCCGGCGCCGCCGGCGCCGCCGCGCCTGACGGCAGCCCGGCAGGTCGCAGCCCGGCTCCCCGGTCGCAGGCCCGCCGCCGGAGGCCCACCGTCGCAGGCCCGGGCGGCCTCCGGGGCGCCCCGGGGGCACGCCGGCCCCGGGACAGCGCTTGGCCGAGGGCGGCTCCCGGGCATGGTCCCCGCGGCCCGGCCCGGTTCCGCCTGGCCAGCCGCTTGCGGCCGGGGTAGGGTTGCTGAGCAAAGGAGCCGCCCCCCCGCAGGAGCAGCGCCGGCGGCCAAGAGGCCGCGTCCGGTCCTCCGAGCGATGCGGGTGGGGCAGTTTTCGGCGGTTGCAAGACAACGGGCCTCCTTCGGGGCCGAAAGACGGGTCCCGCCCCTCCGACGTTGGCGGCCCGCGCTGGGCTTCCTGGCAGGATAGGGGCATGCATCGCCTGCTCCTGGGGACCGTCTTGGCCTGCCTGCCCTGCAGCCTGGCCCAAGCACCCGCCGCGCCGCAGGAAGAGAACGCGCCCGTCGAAGCCGATCTGCCCGGCCTGATCGAGCGCCTCTCGGCCACCGACCGACGGCGTCTGCTCGACTACCTACGCCTCGACCTGAGCAACGGGGGCCCCTTCCAGCTCCAGCTGATCGCCCACGCGCGCGGCTTCTTCGAAACCGACCCCGGCTTCCTGCCGGATGCCCCCGCGCCGGTGTGGTTCGACCCCGTGGCGCATGCGCCGGCCCAGCCCATCCCGCGGCGCTTGCTGGCCGCCGACAGCCCCAAGGCACGCGCGCTCCAAACCGCCCTCGAGCGGCGCAACCCGCCCCGCCGGCTGATCTCCGGATACGCCTACGACTGGGGCAGCGAGCGCATCGTGCGCCTGCCCGGTTGGGACGATCCGCGCCGCGAGCTGATCAACGCGGCCCTCGGTTTCACCCCGGACCTGGACCTGGCCGAAGCGATCGCCCTGGCCGAATTGGACGACGGCCGCGAGCGGCGCACCCTGGCGGTCTTCGAGCACAGCTACACCGACCGCGACGGCAACGTCTATCCCGGGGTGTCCCTGTTCACCGCCTGGGGCTCGGGCCTCGAGATCGAGATGCCCGATGTGGACACGCTGGGCATCCTGCACAGCCTGTTCGAGAAGTACCCCAAGGCTTGGAAGGCTCCGGTGCCGGACCGCGAGCACAAGGCCTTCTACGCCAAGCTCGAGCAGGCCTACCTGCCGGCCAAACGCCACCGGGCCCTGTGCGAGGCCTTGGCGCGCAGCTACCTCAGCCCGGCGTCCGAGCTGTGGTTCGGTTTCACGCCCGCCCATCACCTGCCGCTGCAGTCCTTCTGGGAGCAGCGCCAGTCCGACCTGACCCAGGTCTCCGCGACCCTGCCGGACTCGGCCGCCTGGGAGGCCTTCCTGAGCGACCTGACGCGCCGCACCAACAAGGACAAGGATGTCCACCAGCTGGCCATCAACCGCCGCGCCGGCCTCGAGCAGGGCGAGGCCCACGTGCGCCGCCGCCTGCTGGTCCTGGCCCTGGACCTCGATCTCTTCGAGCGCTATCCGAAAGCCGGCGCCCCGCGGGCCGGCGATTGATGTAGAGCGCGCCGCGGGTTCCAATACAGCTTCCCTCTCCCCCCCCACCCATGTCCTTCGAACAGCAGCTCGAGAAGGCCCGCTCCGCCCAAGGATTCATCGCCGCCCTGGACCAGAGCGGCGGCAGCACGCCCAAGGCGCTCAAGGAATACGGCGTGCCCGAGAGCGCCTACTCTGGCGAGGAGCAGATGTACGCCAAGGTGCACGAGATGCGCACGCGCATCATCACCGACCCGGCCTTCAACGGCGATCGCATCCTGGGCGCGATCCTGTTCGAGAACACCATGGACCGGCAGATCCGGGGGTTGCCCTCGGCCAAGTACCTGTGGCTCGAAAAGCGCGTGATCCCATTCCTCAAGGTCGACAAGGGCCTGGCGGACGAGAAGGACGGGGTCCAGCTGATGAAGCCCATCCCTGGCCTGGATGCGCTGCTGCAGCGCGCCAAGCAGAATCTGGTCTTCGGCACCAAGATGCGCTCGGTGATCAAGCAGCCGAACGCCGGCGGCATCGAGGCCGTGGTCGCCCAGCAGTTCGAGATCGGCAAGCAGATCCTGGCCGCGGGCCTGGTGCCGATCATCGAGCCCGAGGTCGACATCAAGAGCCCCGACAAGGCCGGCTGCGAGAGATTGCTCGAGGCGGCCCTCAGGAAGCACCTCGACACGCTGCCGAGCAACCAGAGCGTGATGCTCAAGCTGACGCTGCCCAGCCAAGCGAACTTCTACCGCGCGCTGATCCAGCACCCCCGCGTGCTGCGCGTCGTAGCGCTGTCGGGAGGCTACTCGCGCGAACAGTCGAACCAAATGCTGGCCCAAAACAACGGCATGATCGCCTCGTTCTCGCGGGCCCTCAGCGAAGGCCTGTCCGCGCAGCAGAGCGACGCGGACTTCCACCGCAGCCTGGATCGCGCCATCCAGAGCATCTTCCAGGCCTCGATCACCTGACCGGCCGGCGGGGCGCTCCGCGGAGCCCCTACGCAGTTCCTGCGCAGTTCCTACGGCAGCGGGTCGCGGCAGGTTGCGACGCAACGCTCCCGCTCAGGATCGGTGCCGCGGGAACACACGCCCAAATCCCGCAGCGAGCCGCCGGAAGCCGCCAGCGCGCCCTCGGCTTCACGCCGTTGTAACGCTCGGTCCCTATCGACGGCCCACGCTTGCTTCCCGCTGCTTGGCCCGTTGCCTGTCCGCGGGGACCTTGAACTAGCGCTGCGCAGCCTCACAGCGGCCCAACCAGCTGGATCGCAAAGCCCCCTGGGGAACGCAAGCGCCCCCCATCAAGCGCCGCTCACCAAGCGCCGGGCTGCGAGCCGCCGGGCTGCGAGCCGCCGGGCTGCGAGCCGCCGGGCCCAGGCCATCCCTGCCTGCCGTCTTCCACGCATTGGCAAGCTGCCTGCGATGCCTCGATCCAACCGATCCGCGGCGACCCTCGTGTCGGCCCTTGCCTGCGCGGTCCCTGCAGGTTGCGGCGGCGGGAGAGGCACAGCCCAGGGTAGCGGGACGCTCGGGCCCAGCGAGCCGGCGGCGCCGTGCCCGCTGCACTAGCGGCCCTCGCGCTGCCTGAGGTCCGCCGGGCGGGGCGCGTCGGATGGCGGCTCGAGGCCTGGGACGGGCCGGACCGGATCGATGGCCCGACGCCTGCCGATTTCGCGCTCTTGGAGCAGGGGCTGGAGCTGGATCCCGTATCGGTCGATCGCCGGCCGCTGCCCCTGGCGCTCGCGGTGCACGACAGTTACATGCTGGCGATCGACTGCAGCGCCGCCACGCTGGCGGACGACTCCCGGCTGGCGGCCTTGGGCGAGGACGCGCTGAGCGCCGTCGCGGCGATCCTGGCCCAGCCCCAGACCGAGCTGGCGCTGGCGCGGCTGGGGGGCCAAGGGGCCGAGCCCGTGGGTTTGGCGGGCGGCGCCCTGTGGAGCCGCGATCCGGGGGCCCTGTCCGCTGCCTTCGGTGCCTTGCTCGAGAGCGCCAGCGCCGGCGAGCTGCTGGCCCTCGAGCTCGCGGTCGCAGCGAAGCCGAGGCGTTCCTTCCGGCGCGGCTGACCAGCCCCGAGGATCGCCTGCCCACGCGCCGATCGCAGGGCAGCCTGGCTCTCCTGGCGGGCGCGCCGGAGGCCGGCCCGAGCGGGCCGCCGTCGGCGCCGTGCTCGAGCTCGCGGCGCAGGATCCGCAGCGCGCGCGGCGCGGGATCCGCAGCGTGCGCGGAGCGGGAATCGAGCAGGCCAGAGCATTGGGGCTGGCGCAGCCCGGCTCCTAGGCTTTGCGGATTCCTCCCTTCGAGGGTCATCCGCCCATGCACCGATCCCACGCCCGCCCGTGCCTGCCCGGCCCTCGGCCCCTGCGCCTCGCCCTGCTTCCGGGCCTGGCCTTGATTCAGGGCCTGGCCGTGGCGCTGCTGACCTCCGGCTGCGGCGGCGGCTTGACCGACGAGGTCACCCCCGGAGGCTCGGTGGTCGCCCAGCTGACCGCCCCCACGGGCGAGGTGCGGGTCGACCTGCCCGGGCGGGTTTCCGTCTTGGTGCGCGCCTTCGGGCCCGGCGGCGTGCCCGTGGCCGGTTTGGAAGCGATCGACTTCGAACTTTCGGAGAACGGGGTGCCCGTCTCCCCCACCGAAAGCCAGCAGCAGTTCCTGCCGCGACCCAAGGCCTATCGCGCCTATTCGCACCTGCTGCTCGACCTGTCCTCTTCGATCGCCAGCAGTCCTGGGGCTCTCCAGGCCGAGATCGACGCCGCCAAGGCCTACGTGGACGTGGTCACTGAGGACCCGGCGGCCTTCGTGGCCGTCTCCTGGTTCTTTGGCATCTCCGACATCGTGCCCGCCGAGGTCAGCCAGACCATCGGCGGTTTCCCGGTGCTCGTGCCGCTGGGGTTCAGCAACGACAGGGACCGGCTCTACGAGGCCCTCGACAACGCCACTGAGGTCGAAGTCTTCGATGACTCGACCAACCTGTACGGCGCGGTGATCGCCGCCGCCGGCATGCTGCAGGAGGCCGCGGCCGATGCGGTCGCCGCGGGCCAGATCGAATTCGTGTCCAAGGCCCTGGTGACGTTCACCGACGGCAGCCACAACGCCAACGGCTTGACCCTGGCCAGCGCCCAAGCGGCCCTGACCGAGGACATCGAAGCCTTCTCGATCGGCGTGGGCAACGAGATCAATCCGAACGCACTCAAAACCCTGGGGCCCGATGGCAACGCCTTCGCCGACGACCTATCCGGCCTGACGGCGGCCTTCCAGCAGATCGCCAGCAACCTCTCGAACGCCGCCAACAGCTACTACTTGGTCGGCTACATCAGCCCCAAGAACGACGGCTCGGGACCCCAGGACCTCAGCATCCGCGTGGCCGAGATCCCCGGGGCCACGCCGGTCGAGCTCCAATTCCAGACCGACTTCTTCAGCGCCGGCGGGGGCTTCGTGCCGCCGCTAGACAGCGCCCAACTCTCGGGACTGGCCCAGTTGGTCGACCTGGAGGTCTCCGCGGATGGCTCCTGGCGGGCCCTGGCGCGCCCGTCGAGCGGTGGCGGCTTCGCGCTGCTCGGATTCGACGCGATGGGAGCCGCACTGCCGGGCTTCGGCAGCGCGGGCCGCATCGACGTGCCGGCCGGTCCCGAGTTCAGCTCGATCGAGCCCCTGGCCCTGGCGGTCGACGAGCTGAGCGGAAACCTGTTCGTCGGCGGCCTGGCGAGCCCCGCCGGCGGCGGGCCCGCGGGGGCCCAGCTCTGGCGGCGTTCCGCCGGCGGCAGCTTCCAGCGCCTAGCCCTGCCGCTCACAGGTCCCTTCGGGGACATCGAGCGCATCCAGGATCTGTGCATCGACGGCCAGGGGCGCGTGCTGGTGGCCGCGATCGGCGGGCCGCCCAGCGGCGAGGCGCGGCGCAAGGTCTGCTATCGCGTGCTCTCGGACCTGAGCCTCGACCCGGGCTTCGCCGGGGCGGGCACCTTCGTGCACATCACCACGCCTTCCGGCAGCGGCGATGCGGTCTACGGGCTGGCCAGTGCGTCGCTATCCGCCGGCGAGCGCACCTACCTGATCGGCGTGGGCTGGAATCCAGCGCGCGGCACCGCGGACGCGCAGGTGGTCGCCTTGACCGAAAGCGGCGCTTTGGACGCGGGTTTCGGCTCCGGGGGGGTGCTGCGCAGCTTCGGCCCCTTCCACAGCGTCTCGAACGGCGCCCTGGGTTCGATGCGCCGGGGCGCGGTGGACAGCTTCGGCCGCCTGGTGATCGCGGGCATGCTGACCCCGCCGGGGCTGCCGGGCGCGGCCGCCCAGCCGACCCTGTGGCGCTGCCTGGAGAACGGCCAGCCGGACGGCTCGCTGGTGGGCGGGTCCTCGAACCCCTTCAAGGGCACCGGCCCGACGCCGGGCGTCGGCCTGGTGATGCTGGGCGGCGTGCTGACCGCTACCCCGAGCCTCCTGTTCGGCCAGGGCGGCAGCGTGGTGGACCTCGAGCTCGGCCCCGGCGGTGCGATCCTGCTGGCCGGGAGCCGGCCGAATCCCGAAGGGCACCTCGACGCCTGCTGGTGGCGCTTCTCCCAAGCAGGGCTGCTTTCCAACAGCTTCAACGGCACAGGCTTCTTCATCGAAGACGGCTCGTTCAGCGACAACGGCGTCGAGCAGCTGAGCTGCCTCGAGATCCACCCGGACGGGCGGCTGCTCTCCGGCGGCAGCTCGCGCAGCAGCCTGCAGAGCAACGACGCCCGCGCGCTGCTCTACATCGACGCCGACCCACGGCGGACCTTTTAGGCCTCGATAAAGCACCGACCGAGGCCGCTCGACGCGCCCCGGGCTGGTTCTGCTCAGGCCGGCGGGCGAGCGGCATCCAGGCCGGCCAGCTCGGCGGTTGCGAAGGCCGCCTGGAAGTTGAGCCCGCCGATCGGCCCCTGCAGGTCCAGCAGCTCGCCGATCACGTACAGTCCGGGGATGCCATGGACGCGTAGCGTGGCGGGATCGACGGCTTTGAGGGCCAGGCCGCCGGCGGTGACCTCGGCCTTGTCGTAATCGAGCGTCCCATCCACGGGCAGCGGCCAGCCCTTGAGCGTTTCCACCAGGGCATGGCGCCGGGCGCGGTCGAGGGACGCGACCCGGAACGTTCGCCCGCCCAGGCCGCAGCGCTCCGCCAAGAGGCCCTCCACGCGGCGCGGCAGATCGAGCCCGAAGAGCTGATCGAGCCGCGGGTTGCCGGCTTGTCCGGCGGCCTCGATGCAGCGCTCGCGCAGGGCCTCGCGGCTGTGATCCGGCAAGAAGTCGACCATCAAGGACCAGCCTTCGACGGGTCCCGCGCGCGCGGC
>JBILNK010000063.1:0-21351 GCA_044375105.1 Planctomycetota bacterium | reverse complement strand
ATCCTCGTCGAGCCAGAGCTCGACCATGGCCTCGTAATCGCCCGCCGAAAAGGCCTCGTAGAAGGCCCGGTTGGCCTGGGAGACGTCCTTGAGCGCCTGATAGTCGTGCCAGCCCATGGGGGGGGGCGCCGCCGGACGAGCCGGGGACGCTAGTTCGACAGGCTACGCCCGGGGCCAGGGGGCGGGCACTGGCCATTTCCCGGGTAGGGGCAGTGGCGGCAGCCGCGCTGGCAGCAGGCCCCCTGGGCGCGCAGGAAGCCGGCGGTCAGGACCTGCAGGCCGCTGACCGGATCCCGGTAGGTCGGACGGCCCCCGCGCTGGGCGGCGGCGTGCAGCGCCTCGCGGGCAGCCTGCAGATCGATGGAAGCGGAGCGCGACACCGGCCACACTCTACGCTGGTTTCGGCCTTTCGGTCGGGCCGCCCCCCCCATGGAACAGGATCTCTACGCCCGGATCGGCGAGGAAGGCTTCGCCCGCCTGGTGACCGGCTTCTACCGCCGCGTCCGCCAGGACGACCTGATCGGGCCGCTCTACCCGCCCCTCGACTGGGCCGGGGCCGAGGAGCGCCTGCGCGACTTCCTGGTGGGCCGCTTCGGGGGGCCCGCCCGCTACGTCGAGCGCCGCGGCCACCCGCGCCTGCGCATGCGCCACAACCCCTTCCCGATCGACCAGGCCGCGCGGGACCGCTGGATCCTGCTGATGGGCCAGAGCCTCGACGAAGCTGGCCTGCCGCCCGCCGAGACCGAGTTCCTGCGCCGATTCTTCGACGAAGTGGCCACTTTCCTGATCAACCGCGGCTGAGCCGCGTTGCCCCCTCCATGAAAATCGTCTGCATCGGCGGCGGCCCCGCGGGCCTGTACTTCTCGATCCTGATGAAAAAGGCCCGCCCGGAGGCCTCGATCGAGGTCTACGAGCGCAACAAGCCCGACGACACCTTCGGCTGGGGGGTGGTCTTCTCGGACGAGACCCTGGCCAACTTCGAGGCCGCCGATCCCGAGACCATGGCCGCGATCCGGCGTGAGTTCGTGTATTGGGGTCGGATCGAGAACCACTTCCGCGGCGAGGTGGTCTCCAGCGAGGGCCACGGCTTCTGCGGCCTCTCCCGGAAGCGCCTGCTGCAGATCCTGCAGGAGCGCGCCCGCGGGCTGGGCGTCGAGCTGTGCTTCCAGAAGGAGGTGCGCGCCGCCGATTTCGAGCACAGCCACGACCTGATCGTGCTGTGCGACGGCATCCACAGCCCCGAGCGCGAGGCTCGCGCGGCCCTGTTCGAGCCCGACGTGGACCTGCGGCCCTGCCGCTTCACCTGGCTCGGCACGACCCTGCCGCTCGAGGCCTTCACCTTCATCTTCGAGCAGGACGAAAACGGCCTGTTCATGGTGCACGCCTACCCCTTCGAGCGCCACCCGGACGGTTCCGCGCTCTCGACCTTCATCGTCGAGACCCACGAGGACACCTGGCAGCGCGCGGGCCTCGACCGGGCCGACGACGCCGCCACCGTGGCCTACATGGAGCGCCTGTTCGCCCCGTACCTGAAGGGCCACCGCCTGCTGGCCAATCGCTCGATCTGGCGGCGTTTCCCGCGCGTCAAGAACGCGCGCTGGCACGACCACAAGCACGTGCTGCTCGGCGACGCGGCCCATTCGGCGCACTTCTCGATCGGCTCGGGCACCAAGCTGGCCATGGAGGACGCGATCGCCCTGGCCCAGGCCTGCAACCAGCACCCCGCCAACGTGCCCGCGGCCCTGGCCGCCTACCAGACGGCGCGCTACGTCGAGACGGTCAAGCTGCAGCGCGCCGCGCAGACCTCCTGCGAATGGTTCGAGCACGCGCGCCGCTTCGTGCAGCAGGAGCCGCTCGAATTCACCTACAACCTGCTGACGCGCAGCCGGCGCATCACCCACGACAACCTGGCCCAGCGCGATCCGGTCCTGGTCGAAAAGGTGACCCGGCGCTTCGCCGAGCGCCACGGGGCCCTGCCGCAGGATCCGAAGCTGCCGGTGCCGCCGCCCTGTTTCGTGCCTTTCCGCGTGCGCGATTTGACGCTCGGCAACCGCCTGGTGGTTTCGCCCATGTGCCAGTATTCGGCGCCGGAGGGCGTGCCCACGGATTGGCACCTGGTGCACCTCGGTTCGCGCGCGGTCGGCGGCGCCGGGCTGGTGATGGTCGAGGCCACCGGGGTCGAGGCAGAGGGGCGCATCACCCTGGGCTGCACGGGCCTTTGGAACGAGACCCAGGCCCAGGCCTTCCGCCGCATCGTGGACTTCGTGCACCAGCACAGCCCCGCCAAGATCGGCATCCAGATCGGCCACGCCGGGCGCAAGGCCTCCTGCGAGCTGCCCTGGAAGGGTGGCAAGCCCCTCGGCGATTCGCGCGCCTGGCCCACGGTCGGCCCCTCGGCGCTGGCTTTCGACCGCGGCCAGCCCGTGCCGCGCGAGCTGACGCCCGCGGATCTCGAGCGGCTGCTCGAGCGCTTCCGCCACAGCGCGCGCCTGGCGGTCGCGGCCGGCTTCGACCTGGTCGAGCTGCACATGGCCCACGGCTACCTGCTGTCGAGCTTCCTCTCGGCCGCCTCCAACCAGCGCCAGGACGGCTACGGCGGCGATCTCGAGCGCCGCCAGCGCTTCCCGCTCGAGGTGGCCCGTGCCGTGCGCGCGGAATTGCCGGACGGGATGCCGCTGTTCGCGCGCCTCTCGGCCAGCGACTGGCTGCCGCCGGGCGAGCCGGGCACGACCATCGAAGAATCGATCGACACCGCCCGGCGCCTGCACCAGGCCGGCGTGGACGTGATCGACGTGTCGTCGGGCGGCAACACGCCGCGCTCCAAGATCGACTACGGCCGCATGTACCAGGTCGGTTTCGCCGAGGCGATCCGTTTCGGCGCCGGCGTGCCGGTGATGGCCGTGGGCGCCATCCAAGACGCCGATCAGGCCAACACGATCCTGGCCGCCGGCCGCGCCGACCTGTGCGCCCTGGCCCGCGCGCACCTCAGCGATCCTTACCTGACCCAGCGCGCCGCAGCCCACTACGGCTACACCAGCCTGCCCTGGCCGGATCAGTACTTGGCGGTCAAGCCCCGTGGCTGAGTCGCCGCGACACAGCGCCGCCGCGCTGGGCGCCGCGTCCGGCGGAACGGAGAGCGCTGGTGCGAGCCCCGCTGTCGGCCCCGCTGTCGGCTCGCCGCCCGGCGTGCTCGCGCTGATCGGCCGCACCCCGCTGATCCGGCTCCAGCGCATCGGGCGCGAGCTGCCCGTGCCGGTGCTGCTCAAGTGCGAGCACTTGAACCCCAGCGGCTCGGTCAAGGACCGCATCGCGCTGGCCATGGTCGAGGATGCGGAGCGCCGCGGCCGCCTGCGCCCCGGCATGACCCTGATCGAGGCCACCGCGGGCAACACCGGCCTCGGGCTGGCGCTGGTCGCCAATTCCCGGGGTTACGGGCTCGTGTGCGTGATGCCCGAAAAGATGTCGGTCGACAAGCGCTCCGCCCTGCGCTCGTTTGGCGTGCGCGTGCTGATCACACCCAACGCCCCCCCGACGAGTCCCGAGCACTTCCAGAACGTCGCGCGGCGTCTGGCCCTCGAACACGGCTGGTTCCTGACCGATCAATTCGAAAACCCCGCCAACGCCCTGGCCCACGAGCAAGGCACCGGCCAGGAGCTGCTCGACCAGGTCGGCGGTCCGATCGGCGCTTTCGTGGCCGGGGCGGGGACCGGCGGCACGATCACCGGCGTCGGCCGTCGCCTCAAGACCGCCGACCCGCGCACCCGCGTGGTGCTCGCCGACCCCGTCGGCTCGGTCCTCGGCCACTGGGTCGAGACCGGCGTGCCCGGCCCGGACAGCCCCTACCTGGTCGAGGGCATCGGCTCGAGCCGCATCCCCGGCAACCTCGACCGCAGCCTGATCGATGCCGTCGAGCGCGTCCCCGACAGGGAAAGCTTCGCCATGGTCAGCCGCCTGGCCCGCGAAGAAGGCCTCGGCGTGGGCGGCTCCGCCGGCGCCAACCTGGTGGCGGCCCTGCGCATCGCCGCCCGCGGTGGCCTGCACGGCCCCGTGATCACCCTCCTCTGCGACTCCTGGGACCGCTACCGCAGCCAACCCTGGCTCCAAGCCCTCGGCCAAGCCTGACCCCCGCCGGGACCCGTCCTCGCCCCATAGATCCAGGCACCCGGATCCGGCTGATCCTGAATCGGCCCTGCTGGCGTGCGGGGTAACCCCGACTGGGTGGGTCCACGCGGTCCTGGGGTCTTCTGGGTGCTCCGGCAAGTGCCAGGCGGGTCTGAACGGGTTCGCAGACTTCCTTCGGGTTCAGGCGCGCGGGTCCACTCGGAGGTGCGCTTGCTGCGTGGGGGCGGGCGATCAGGATGGGGAGTTCAGTTGGGGCGCAGCAGCCGCAGCAAGCGGGACTTGACCTCGGTCATGGGCAGGGTGGGGGTGGTGGGCTCGCCGCCCAGGCGGGACCAGGGGGCGGTGCTGAGGAACAGGGGGCCGCGGTTGGGGTCGGTGGGCAGGCGGCCGTGGCTGCCGCGCACCAGGTCGCCGGAGAGGGGCACCACGTCCATCAGGTAGCGGAAGCCGAGTTTCTTTTGCAGCAGGCGCCGGGCCAGGCGCAGCTTGGGGAAGCGCAGGCGCGGGTCGATGAACAGCTCGGCCGGGTCGTAGCCGGGTTTGCGATGGATGTCGACGGTGGGGGCGAAGTCCGGGGCGCGGGCGTCGTCGAGCCAGTGGTAGTAGGTGAACCAGGCGCCGGGGGCGGCGATGGCCAGCAGGTCCCCGGAGCGCGGGTGGTCGATTTGGAGGGCCGCTTGCTCGCGTCGGTCAAGCAGGGATTCGAGGCCCGGCAGGCAGGACAGGGCCTCGCGGACGGCGGGCAGGTCCGCGGGCGCGTGCACGTAGACGTGGGCGTGTTGGTGGTCGGCCACGGCGAAGGCCCGGCTGCCGAACACGTCGAGCACCTCGCCGGTGGGGGTCTCGCGCACCTCGAGCAGGCCGGCCCGGCGCAGGGCGCGGTTGATGTGCACGGGGCGCTCGACCGCCTCCAGGGCGTATTCGCTGATCAGCGCCGTCTCGGCGCCAGCCCGGTCCGCGGCGGCCACCAGCTCGCCCACCAGGCCGTCCAGCTCGATCAAGGCCCGGCGGCCCTGGGGGCTGTCCGGCCCGAAGCGCTGGTGGTCGTAGTCGAGGTGCGGCAGATAGACCAGCGTCAGGGTCGGGCGCTTGTGCTCGAGGGTCCAGAGCGCGGCGTCGGTCAGCCAGCGGCTCGAGGCCAGCCCGGCCTTGGGGCCCCAGAAGTCGAAGAAGGGGAACGGGCCCAGGGCCGCTTCGAGTTCGGCCGGGAACTCCCGGGGCCAGCCGTAGACCGCCGGGACCTTGCGGCCGTCGGCCGGGTAGAAGGGCCGCGGGGTCAGGGACCAGCGCACCCGGGCGCCCAGGTTGAACCACCAAAAGAGCTTGGCGCAGGTGAAGCCCGGGTCCTGGGCCAGGGCGGCTTCATAGAGCTTTTCGCCGGCGATCAGGTCGTTGGGCTGGCGCCAGAGCAGGGGCTCGCCGACCTCGCGCACGTACCAGCCGTTGCCCACGGCCCCGTGGTCCCGCGGGGGCAGGCCGGTCAGCAGGCTCGCCTGGGCGGTCAGGGTGACCGCCGGGAACACGGCTCCGAGGGGCGCCCGGGCCCCGCGCCGGGCCAGGGCCTCGAGGTGGGGGGTGTGGGGGCCGATCTGGGCCAGGGACAGACCGACCGCATCGATCCACAGGAGCCGCTGCATGAGCGCAGGATATAGCCGCGCCGGGGGTCCCAGCGGGGTCTTCTCCGCGCGCGCGGGCGGTTATCCTCGGCCGCCATGTTCGGCCGCCTGTTCGACCTCTTCAAGCGCACCAAAGTCCGGGTCCAGGGCGTCGACAAGCTGCCCGAGGGGCAATCGCGACGCATCACCATCGGCGATCCCCTGGCCAACGCCGGGGTCGACATCATCCTGGCACGCGTGGACGGGCAGATCCACGCCGTCGACAACCGCTGCCCCCACGCCGGCGGTTTCATCCAGGACGGGCCGCTGCTCGAGGGCAAGTACCTGACCTGCCCCCTGCACCAATACCACTTCGACCCGAAGACCGGCGCGGCGATCAACGCCGCCTGCCGCAAAGCGCGGGTCTACAAGTGCCAGACCGACGGTGCCGACGTGGAGATTTCGATCTGACCGCCTGAGAAACCCAGTTCTTCCAGCGATCGTCCGATCCGCAGAGCCCAGCGGCCGGCCGGCAAGCCCGCAGCCAGCAGCAATAAGCGGGGCTTCGGGGAATCCTGTGGGCGAATGTGGCGCTCCCAACGTTCGTGGGGGTCCTGGCATCGGTCAGCCGGCTTCGGACGCAGCTCCCCAGCGAAGGGCCGCCCGGTTCCGGCCCCTGGGGAGAACTCCATGCAACCCCAAGCACAGGCGCCCCCTAGGCCCTGGAGCTCCGTCGCCGATCGCGCCGCCGCACCCATCGGGGGCGGCGCGAGCGGCGGCGGAGCGCAGGGGCCCCCTGGAGGTCCAGAGCCGGGAGCGAAGCCTGCGCGCCTGAATCGCTCCCCCCCGACGAGAGTGCACCTGCGGCCCACAGCCGCCCGCATCCCTGCAGGTCGCCGCTCTCCGACGGCTTCCATCTGCAGAAAACCCGAAAAATCAAGAAATCGACTCGGGCGCAGCCCGAGTCGATTTCTTCACAAACCATCGGAGAGGGAGGCATCGGCGCTCCGCGCCGATGCCTCCCTCCCTGGCCGCCGTCAGGCGGCCCAACGGCATGCGAATCAGCGCGTCACGTAGCTGATGCGCAGCCCGGCGCTGCCGGTCTCCATGACCTGCAGGCTGGTGCCCGAGAGGTAGCGCCCGATGGCGGAGGGATCGGCCTGGGACAGCCAGCCCTCGAGCTCGGAGCCGTCCCCGAAGGACTCGGCCCCCAGCCCTTCCAAGGCGCCCGCGGCAGCGCCGAGGCTGCTGATCGCCTCGTAGAAGCTCTGCAGGGTGCGGGCGGTGTCGCCCACGGCCAGGGGGCCGCGGCCCAGGTTGGCGCGCAGCAGCGGGCCCAGCTTTTGATGGTCGAGGACCGAGGTGGAGCTGCTGGCGGGATCGGCGAGGGACTTGGCCACGCTGTTGGTGTCGATGCCGATGGCCAGGACGCCGTTCGGCTCACCCGCGGGGCTGAAGCCCAGGGCCAGGGGCAGCTCGCCCGCGGAGCCGGCCTCGATGCGCCACAGCTTGCGGCCGCCCTGAGCGAACTCCACGAGGCCGAATTCTTCGCCCGATTCGGCGGCGGCCAGCTCGACCAGGTCGAGCAGCACGCCCTCGACCGTTTCGGGTTCGCGCAGGGAGAGCAGCCAGACCGAATCGAGGCCCGAGCTGGCCAGCAGTTCGCGCAGCTCGTCCCGCGGCTCGGTTGCCGAGCGCGCCGGCTGGTACATGACCAGCGGTCCGGCGAGCTGGGTGATCAGGTCGGCCTCGATGTCGAAGCCCAGGAACGAGGAGGCCGCATCGACCTGCGCGCGCGCCATCTCGCCCATGCCCTCTTCGATCTCGTCGGCGAGGGAGAGGCCATCCTCGTAGAGTCCGAACACGTCGAAGGACCCGGCGCTGACGTTGATCGCATCCTGCGGCACGCGCCGCAGGTGCTCGAGGCTCGCCGGTCCGAAATTGCCGAGCAGCATGCCCAGAATGGTGTCCTGCTGGTAGGGCATGAAGAGCTCGAACTCGGTGCTCTCGAGGGCGCCGATGTGCATGCGCGCGGACAGGTAGCTGAACTGCTCGAGGCCGCTGCGCGACATGAGCATGGCCGCCGGCATGGGCATGCTGTCTTGCTCCATCTCGGCCATCATCAGGTCCACCAGGGGCTCGAGATCGACGAAAAAGCGCGCTTGGGCCGGGCCGCTCATCGAGCGTTGGGCCGCCTGGAAGCGCGGGTTCTGTTCGATGCCCTGGCCAGCGCCGCCGCCCAAACGCGCCAGCAGGCGCTCGAACTCGGCTTTGACGGGCGCGGCTTCATCGCCGCCCACGAGGGCGAAATGCCCGTTAGCGAAGATCATGCCGGCCTCGAAGGCCGAGGGATCGATCAGCGAGCGGGTGGGGACCGCGGCCAGCATGCCGCCGCGCTCCACGAAGGTGATCTGCTCCTGGGCGGCCACCAGGCGCTGCATCAGGGCCTGGAACTCCGCGGCGGAGGTCTTGGGCTCGAGCAGCAGACCGAACACCGGCTCATCGCTCGCGCCCGCTTCCGTGCCCAGCGCGGGGCGGGTCAGGTAGACGGTCGCCTGGCCCTTCAAGCACGAGAGGATCTCGAGCACCTGGCGCAGCTCGTCGGGCAGAGCCGCCAGGGCTTCCGGCGTCGGGGCGGGGTCCAGGATCGTGCGCAGGTCGCCGAGGTCCGCCTGGGGCAGGAGGCCGTCCGGGGCGGTCAGCAGGCGCGTGAAGCTGCTCTGGGCGATGGCCCCGCGCAGCGCGGGCAGGTCGTCCACGTGGGCGACCACCAGGGCGTCGGCCGGCACCAGGGAGAGATTCGAAACGGCTTCTTGAGCCGGGCTGGCCAGGGCCAGCAGAGCGGGGAGCAACATCGGGGTCATGGTTCGTTGGCCAGGCGGGGGCCCAGGGAGCGTAATTCTCGGCCACGGACGCACCGGACCTATGGTCTGTCCCGCCGCGAGCCGGGCAGGGGGTCGGTTGTGGGCCGGGCTGCGGTCCGCCGCTGCGGGGGCGCGGCAGGCTGTCGCAGGTCGGTCCGTCGGGCGGCCGGGGGGCCCCTTGGACGAAATGCCCAGGACTCCGCCTGGACGGAGGCGCCCAAGTCGAGGGCTGAGGGGGTGAGGCGGCCATACGGAGATGCCCGGCTCCCATTCCCAGTCCAGCGGATGCAAACCGGCCGCCGCTCTGCGGATAGGATACTCGTCCTATCCGTTGTCATGGCTCCCCGGATCTTCCGCGCCTGCCTTCGAGGGGATCGCCTCCCCGTGAATCGAGGCGGCGGCCCAGAGCGAAGGCCGTCAGCGGAGGATTTTCGCCCATGAGCCTGTCCCTGAACCTCGTCGAGCGCGGCTGGGTGCCCGATCCCCTGATCCGGATGGGGATCCGCCGCCTGCTGCGCCAGCGTCTCGAATCCGGGCCCGGCCCGGATCCCGCGGCCCAGGAACGGGCCATGGAGGCCTTTGTGAAGGCCCTCGAGGCCAGCCCGTTGGCCATCGAGACCGAAAAAGCCAACGAACAGCACTATGAGCTCCCTCCGGCCTTCTTCCAGGCCGTCTTGGGACCCCGCTTGAAGTACTCGAGTGCCTTCTTCGAAACCGGCCGCGAATCCCTGGCCCAGGGCGAAGAACGCATGCTCGAGCTGTACGTCGAGCGCGGGCAGTTCCAGGACGGGCAGGAGGTGCTCGAGCTGGGCTGCGGCTGGGGCTCGGCGACCCTGTACCTGGCCGAGCGCTTCCCGAACAGCCGCATCCTGGGGGTTTCGAACTCGCGGCCCCAGCGCGAGTTCATCCTGGAACGCGCCCGGGAGCGCGGCCTCGCCAACGTCGAGATCGAGACCGCCGACATCAACCGCTGGCAGACGCCGCGGCGCTTCGATCGGGTGATCTCGATCGAGATGTTCGAACACCTGCGCAACTACCGCGTGCTCTTCGAGCGCATCGCGGGCTGGCTGCGACCGGACGGGCGCCTGTTCGCCCACATCTTCGCCCACCGCCAGACGCCCTACTTCTTCGAGGTCGAAAACGACCAGGAGAACGCCGGCGATTGGATGAGCCGGCACTTCTTCACCGGCGGCATCATGCCGTCCCACGACCTGTTCCGCCGCTTCCCGCAGCACCTCGAGCTGGAGCAGGACTGGGTCGTCGAAGGCCGTCACTACGCCCGCACCAGCGAGCTCTGGCTGCAAAACCTCGATCGCCAGCAAGCCCAGGTGCTGCCCGTGCTGGCCCAAGCCTACGGTCCGGAAGCCGCCGCCCAGTGGTTCGAACGCTGGCGCGTGTTCTTCCTGGCCTGCGCCGAACTCTTCGGCTACCGCGGCGGACAGGAGTGGTGGGTTTCCCACTACCGCTTCCGACGCCTCGCCTGACCCCGACCGATCCAGAGGACCGATTCCCACAGAGCCCCAGGGCCCGCCCGCGGATGACCCCCAGCACGACCACCGAAGAACAACGCCGAGCCCTGTTGGCCGCCGAACAAGCGATCGCCGAGATCGATGCCCGCCGCGAGGCCGAATTGGCCGCTGAAGGCCGCGCCGTGGCCGTCCCGGCGGCGGCCCTGCCCGCTTCCACCGCCCCGCGCAAGCGCCCCCAGCGCGGCTACGTGACGTCCATCCTGGCCGCTGTGCAGCGCTGGTTCGACACCCACGCGCAGGCCGAGCACCTGGCTTCCTCGACCGAGCAAAAGGTCGACTGGGTGCGCTCGATCCCCTTCGTGATCCTGCACCTCGTCTGCTTCGGCGTGATCTGGGTCGGCGTCTCGCCGGTGGCGGTGGGCGTGTGCGCGTTCATGTACGTGCTGCGCATGTTCGCCATCACGGGCTTCTACCACCGCTACTTCAGCCACCGGAGCTTCAAGACCAGCCGGGCTGGGCAGTTCGTTTTCGCCCTGCTGGGCGCCTCGGCGACCCAGCGCGGTCCGCTGTGGTGGGCCAGCCACCACCGCATGCACCACAAGCACTCGGACGGCCCCGAGGACGTGCACTCGCCCAAGCAGCACGGCTTCGTTTGGAGCCACATGGGCTGGATCACCTCCAAGTCCAACTTCCCGACCCAGTTCGACGTGGTGCGCGACCTGATGCGCTTCCCGGAGCTGCGCTTCCTGGACCGCTTCGACACCCTGGTGCCGATCCTGACCGGCGCCTCGATGTGGCTGCTCGGCCTGGTGCTCAACAAGCTCTGGCCGGAACTCGGCACCTCGGCCCCGCAGATGCTGATCTGGGGCTACTTCATCTCGACCGTGATCCTGGCCCACGCCACCTTCACGATCAATTCGCTCTCGCACCTGTTCGGCACGCGCCGCTACGAGACCAAGGACACCAGCCGCAACAACCCCTTCCTGGCGCTCTTGACCCTGGGCGAGGGCTGGCACAACAACCACCACTACTACCAGTCCTCGGCGCGCCAGGGCTTCTACTGGTGGGAGTACGACATCACCTACTACGGCCTCAAGCTGCTCTCCTGGCTCGGCATCGTCTGGGACCTGCGGCCGGTGCCGCGCGAGGTCCGCGAAGCCCGGCCGCAGCGCAAGGTCAAGGCCTGAACCTGCGTCCGGTCAGGCGCGGATCGGCCGCCTAGCGGCGGACGAGCGAACGGCTCGGGCCACGCCCGAGCCGATTCGTTTCCCGGGCTGTTCGCCCCGCGATGCAATCTAGGCGATTCTGTGGCGCCCCCGCTGGACGGCTGCCGTGGACCCACGGCGCCGCAAACCTGCTTCCCAGACCCACACGCAGCTGGGCGACGCCCGGGCGCCTGGCTGAATCCCGACCAGAGCGCCGGACGAATCCGGCTGGGCTCAGATCCAGAGCGAGCCCGGCCCGCCACACTTTCCGACGGCCCAGCATGGCCGCCGGGCGCCGACCTCCCCCCATGGACATCGCCATCATCGGCTCGGGCATCTCGGGCCTCGTCTGTGCGCACCTGCTGGCGCGGCGCCACGCCGTGACCCTGTTCGAGAGCGAAGCGCGCCTGGGCGGCCATACCCATACGGTCGAGGTGCAAGACCCCCGCGGCACCCTGGCCGTGGACACGGGCTTCATCGTCTTCAACGACTGGACCTATCCGAACTTCCAGCGCTTGATGGGGCAGCTCGGCGTCCGGGATCAGGCGAGTTCGATGAGCTTCGCGGTCAAGAGCGCGGCCAGCGGCCTCGAATACAACGGCACCAGCCTCGACAGCCTGTTCGCCCAGCGCAAGAACCTGTTCAGTCCGCGCTTCCTCGGGATGGTGCGCGACATCCTGCGCTTCGGCCGCCGCGCCCCCGAGCTGCTGCGCGAGGAGGGGCCCGATCCGGCGGCTGGGCCGAGCCTGGGCGAGTACCTGCGCGCGGGCCGCTTCGGACGCGCCTTCATCGAGGAATACATCGTCCCGATGGGCGCGGCGATCTGGTCCTCGAGCAAGGCCGAGCTGCTGCGCTATCCGGCGCGCTTCTTCGTGCGCTTCTTCCACAACCACGGCATGCTCTCGGTCGACGATCGGCCGACCTGGCGCGTGCTGACCGGCGGCAGCCGCAGCTATTTGGGGCCGATCAGCGCACCCTTCGCGGCCGGCATCCGCCTGGCGACGCCGGTGCGCGGCGTGCGCCGGGAAGCGGATGGCGTGCGGCTGCGCCTGCCCGGCGATCGCAGCGAGCGCTTCGACCAGGTCGTGCTGGCCTGCCACAGCGATACGGCCCTGGCGCTGCTCGAGGATCCGAGCGACGCCGAGCGCGAGATCCTGGGCTCGATCCGCTACCAGGCCAACGCAACCGTGCTGCACACCGACCCGCGGGTCATGCCGCGGCTCGAGAAGGCTTGGGCGGCCTGGAATGTCGAGCTGAGCGCCGCCGACACGGCTCCCGAGGGCAGCCCCTTGGCGCGGCCGGAGGCGCCCGTGCGGGTGACCTATTGGATGAATCGCCTGCAGAGCTTGGCGGCCGAGCGGGATTACTTCGTGACCCTCAACCAAACCGCCGACATCGCTCCCGAGCGCATCCTGCGGCGGCTCGAGTACCACCATCCGGTGTTCGATCCGCCGGCGGTGCGGGCCCAGGCGCGCTGGCGCGAGCTGTACGGCGTGCGCCGCACCTGGTACGCGGGCGCCTATTGGAGCTGGGGCTTCCACGAGGACGGCGTGAAGAGCGGCCTGCGGGTCGCCGAGGCCTTTTCCGAGAGCCTGTGAGCCATCCGGCGAGCCCTTCGGCGTCGGAGCGCGCCCTGAACCTGGCCAGCGCCCTGTACGTGGGCCGGGTTCGCCATCGGCGCTTCCTGCCGCGCGCGCACCGGCTCGGGGCGCGCACCGCTTGGCTCTACCTGGATCTCGAGGAGTGGCAGTCCGGCCGCCTCGAGGGGCGCCTGCCGGCCTGGCTGCGGCTCGGGCGCCGCTGGCCGGTCGGGGTCGCGCGGAGGGACCTGCTCGGCCCGGCCGAGCTGCCTCTCGATGAAGCCGTGCGGCGCGCGGCAGAGGCCCGCCTGGGCTTTCGCCCCGCGGGTCCGATCGGCCTGTTGACCCTGCCCGCGGCCCTGGGGCAGGCCTTCAACCCGGTCAGCTTCTACTATTGCTGGCGCGCGGATCGGAGCGCTCTCGAAGCGGTGCTGGCCGAGATCACCAACACGCCCTGGCTCGAGCGCCACGCCTACGCCCTCGACCTGCGCGCCGGCGCCGGGGCGCAGCGTTTTCCCAAGGTCTTCCACGTCTCGCCGTTCCTGGACCTCGATCTCGAATACCGCTGGGCCTTCCACGCCCCGGGCGAGCGCCTCGCGGTCCACATGCAGGATTTCCAGAGCCCGCCGGGCAAGCCCGGCCTGCCCCCGGGGGCCAAGCTCTTCGACGCCACCTTGGTGCTCGAGCGCCGCCCCCTCGGGCGCCTGTGGGCCGAGCTTCCGCGGCTCCTGGTACAGCCCCTGCTGGTCGTGGCGGCGATCTACCTGCACGCGGCCTGGCTGTACCTGCGGCGCGTGCCGTTCTATTCCCATCCGGCCAAGCGGGCCGGCGCCTGAGGGGCCCTCGAGGCTGGCCTGGCCGGGAGCCCCGGCCGGAACGACCCGCACCCCCGCTGGCCCACGCCCTGCGCTGGCCCAGGAGCCCGGTCCGAGTGGGCTCCAGTCGGGCCCCCAGCCGCCCTCTGCCCGCGCGGCGACCCCGCGCCAGTTCCTAGACAAGGCGCCCGACAGCTGCCAGTCTGGCGCCCCGCGGCCCGGTTCCGAATCCGGTCCGCAGGGTCCGTCGAACTCCGGGCGGCCCCGCAGCACCGGATGACGTCGCCCATGGATCCCCTCGAAACCCAACTCTCCACCAAGTCGACCCTGGAAGTGGCCCCCCCGGGGGGCCAGCGGGCCGGGCGGCTGGAGAGCGGGCGCAAGCCGGGGTTCATCCAGCGGGCGGTCGAGAACCGGCTGGAGCGCATCCAATTCGGGCGCCTGACCCTGGTCGATGGGGGCCGCGAGCGCCATTTCGGCCCCGGGGGCGCCAACGAGCCCCACGCGCGGGTCGAGGTGCGCGATCCGAGCTTTTACCCCCAGGTGGCCCTGCGGGGTTCGGTGGGGTCGGGGGAGGCCTACGCGGACGGCGCCTGGGACAGCGAGGACCTGACCTCGGTGGTCCGCCTGTTCTGCCGCAATCGGGAGGCCCTCGACGGCCTCGAAGGCGGACTGGCCTGGCTGGCGCGCCCCCTGTTCAAGGCCTGGTCCTGGACCCGCTCGAACCATCGCGCCGGCGCGCGCCGCAACATCGCGGCCCACTACGACCTGGGCAATCGCTTCTTCGAGCTGATGCTGGACCAGACCCTGATGTACTCGTCTGGCCTCTATGCCTCGCCTTCCACAAGCCTCCACGAAGCGTCACTGGCCAAGCTCGACCGCGTGGCCAAGAAGCTCGGCCTGTGCGAGCGTGACCACCTGCTGGAGATCGGCAGCGGTTGGGGCGGGCTGGCGATCCACATGGCGGCCAACTACGGCTGCCGGGTGACCACCACCACGATCAGCAAAGAGCAGCACAGCCTGGCGCTCGAGCGGGTGCGCGCCGCGGGTCTCGGCGAGCGCGTGACGGTCTTGCTGCAGGACTTCCGCGACCTGACCGGCCGCTACGACAAGCTGGTTTCGATCGAGATGGTCGAGGCCATCGGCTGGCGCCAATACCCGGCGTATTTCCGGGCTTTGTCGCGGCTGCTGCGGCCCGAAGGGCTGGCCCTGATCCAAGCGATCACGATCCAGGACCAGCACTACGAACAGGCCCGGCGCTCGGTCGATTTCATCCAGCGCTACATCTTCCCGGGCAGCACGATTCCGTCGGTCACGGCCCTGTGTCAGGCCATGGCCAAGCACTCGGACCTGCGCCTGGCCCAGCTCGAGGACCTGACCCCGCACTACGCGCACACCCTGCGGGATTGGCGCGAAAACGTGGCCCGCCACCAGGGGCAGATCGCCCGCATGGGCTACGACGAGCGCTTCCTGCGGGCCTGGAACTTCTACCTGTGCTATTGCGAGGGCGGCTTCGAGGAGCGTGTGATCCACGACGTGCAGATGCTGTTCGCCAAGCCCGGCGACCGCAGCGCCCCGCTGTTGCCGGCGCTCTGATCGATCGCTTGCCGCTAGGGCCCCGGGCTCCCGTCGAGCGTTCGTCGCAGCGCGGGCGCGGATCCTGTTCGCGGCCGGATTTCTTGCTTTTCTCGGTTGGCGGGAGCATGGCGGTGAGCCCCCTCGAGCGCAGCGCTCTTCGTCCTGGCCTGAGTCGCCGCCGGGTCCCTTTGCCTGGAGCGCAGCTCAACAGCTTGAACCCGCCGAGCCGGATGCTCCGAATAGCTTCCTGTCTCCGCATCCGATCCCGCTCTGCTTCCCAGCGCTCCATGGCCACCTTCGCTCCCTTCGCTTCCGCTCCTAAGCGCGTGCCCCTCTGGCTCAACCTCCTGGCCTTCCAGGGCCTGTGGTGGACGACGATCCTGAGCGTGGCCGAGGGCCAGGTTTGGATCGGTCCGGGTTTGGCGCTCCTGGCCGCTGCGGCGCAGCTGGCCTGGCTGCCCGATCGGGGTGCGGAACTGCGTTTGTGGCTCTGGGTGGTGTTGCCCGGAGTCTTGATCGACAGCGCGCTGGCCGCCGGCGGCGGCTTCGGGTTCCCCAACGATCGCTGGCTGATGGGCTCGCTGCCGCCCTGGATGGGGGGGCTCTGGCTCGGCTTCGCCCTGACCGTGCGCCATGGTCTGGCTTGGTTGCACGGCCGGCCGGTGGTCGCGGCCCTGTTCGGCCTGATCGGCGGGCCGGCGACCTACCTGGGCGGCGCCAAGCTCGGCGCGCTCACGATCGGGACGCCGCAGCTTCTGTGGCTTTCGGCTTTGGGAAGCGGTTGGGCCATCGCTTGCGCCCTGTGGTTCGGGCGCCCCCTGCAGGCGGCCGGCTCGCTGCCGGCCGCTGCTCAAGCGCCAGCTCGGCCCTGACCCCGCCCCTCGCGGCGACCGTGGCGGTCTGAAGCTGGCGGGTGCCGCGCTGCGGGACGCTAGGGGAGGCCGCGGTGCCTGAGATGCTTCCCGGAGGCCTCCCCCGCGGATCCCCGGCCGGCGCTCCGGCGGTCCCTACCTCGCCGCCGCCAGCTCGTCGCGCAGGCGCTCCAGCAGGCGCTGGGTGGCGCGCACGCCCTCGACCTCGGGCAGGCGCGAGCCCTCGTATTCGATGCCGATCGGGCCGCGATAGCCCGCGTCGAGCACGATGCGCAGCATGCGCCGGAAGTCGGTGCCCGTTTCGTTGCCTTCGGCGTCGAAATCGTGGGATTTCGCGCTGACCGCCTGGGCGAAGGGCATCAGCTGCTCGACGCCCAGGTAGCGGTCGTACCACACGCCCGCTTCGATCTGGAAGTTGCCGAAGTCCGGCAATGTCCCGACCCGCGGATGGTCGGCGCGGCGGATCGTGTCGGCCAGCCAGGAGCCGTCGGACGAGCGCCCGCCGTGGTTCTCGACCAGCACGAATTGACCGAAATCCTGGGCCACCTCCGCCAGGGCGTGCAGGGACTCCGCGGCCTGCTGGGAGTGCTCTTCCGGCGTGCCGGTGCCGGCGGCATTGACGCGGATCGCGCGGCAGCCGAGGAACGCCGCGGCCGAGATCCAGCGGAAGTGGCGCTCGCAGGCCTTGCGGCGCTCGAGCGGATCGGCGGCGCCCAGGTTGCCCTCGCCGTCGATCATGATCAGGCCGCTCCGGATGCCGTGGTCCGCGCAGCGCTGGCGCAGGTCGGCCAGATAGGTGAAGTCGGCGCCGTGGTCCTTGAAGAAACTGTTGACGTATTCGACCTCGCCCAAGCCGAAGGTTTCGCGGGTGAAGCGCGGGAAGTCGAGCGCGTCCAGCTCGCCGCTGTAGAGCCGCTTGTGCAGCGACCATTGGGCCAGGGAGATCTCGAACAGGGGCTTGCGCTCGCCGGCGGGCGCGGGGCTGGCCGAGGCGGGGGCCGTCTGGGCCACGGCGCGGCCGGCCAGGGACAGCCCGATCAGGCCGCCGGCGCCGCCCAGGGCGGAGGCGAACAGGCTGCGGCGGGTGGGAGCCAGGGCGGGCGGCGGGGTCCTCATGGGGGCTCGGCGGGTGGGCGGTTTCGGGTCGCGAGCCTAACATGCCCCTCCGTTCCCCACCGGAGGCCCGCTCCCCATGCAAATCGGCGTCTGTTCCTGGTCCCTGCAAGCCAACGATCCGGCCGCGCTGGTCGAGCGCGTGCGCGCGGCGGGGCTCCAGCACGTCCAGCTGGCCCTCGAGCCGCTGCGCAGCGGCCACTGGTCGCTCCAGGACCTGGAGCGCCGCTTCGCCGCCGGCGGGCTGCGGCCCCTGTCGGGCATGCTCGGCTGCGTCGGCGAGGATTACACCTCGCTGGCCACGATCAAGAGCACCGGCGGCGTGCGCCCCGACCGCCATTGGGCCGCCAATCTGGAGCGCGCGCGGGGCTGTGCCCGGATCGCGCGGCAGCTGGGCCTGTCGCTGGTCAGCTTCCACGCGGGCTTCCTGCCGCACCGCGAGGGCCAGGGCCCCGGTTCGGAGCGCGCGGTGCTGCTCGAACGGCTGCGGCGCATCGCCGACGTGTTCGCGCAGGAGGGCGTCGACGTGGCCTTCGAGACCGGCCAGGAGAGCGCCGCGACCTTGCTCGAGG
This sequence comes from Planctomycetota bacterium, assembly GCA_044375105.1. GTDB lineage: Bacteria > Planctomycetota > UBA1135 > UBA1135 > JBIKLM01. The sequence continues at coordinate 3,566 of JBILNK010000063.1, read as the reverse complement.
TGCTCGAGGACCTGGAGCGCCCGCGGGTCGGCATCAATTTCGACCCGGCCAACATGCTGCTGTACGACATGGGCGATCCGATCGAGGCCTTGGCGCTGCTCGCGCCGCGGGTGCGCCAGGTGCACATCAAGGACGCGCGCCGCACGGAGGTGCCTGGAACTTGGGGCAGCGAGGTGCCGGTCGGCAGCGGCCAGGTGGCCTGGGGCGCGTTCTTCGACACGCTGCTCGGGCGCGGCCTCTCGGTCGATCTGGTGATCGAGCGCGAGGCCGGCGAGGACCGCATCGGCGATGTGCAGCGCGCCCGCGCACTGGTGCAGGCCGAGCTCGAGCGCCGCGCGGGGGCGCGCCGATGAGCCTCAAGGTCGCGGTCTGCGGCCTGGGCTTCATGGGCCGCACGCACCTGGCCGCTTACGCGGCGGCCCGCGCGGCCGGCTGCTCCAACCGCCTGGTGGCGGTGGCCGACTCGAGCCCCGAGCGGCGCGCCGGGCGCCTGGGGTCCGGCGGCAACCTCAAGACCGGCGAAGAGCGCGCGGCCTTCGACCCGGCCGAGGTGCGCGGCTACGCCGATCCCGAGCAGCTGGCCCGGGATCCCGAGGTCGAGCTGGTCAGCCTGTGCACGCCCACGCCCACGCACCTGCCCCTGGCCGAGCTGTTCCTGCGCGCCGGCAAGCACGTGCTGGTCGAAAAGCCCGTGGCCCTCGAGGCGCGCCGGATCGAAGCCTTGGCCGAGGTGGCGCGCCGCAGCGGCCGCTTGTGCATGCCGGCCCATTGCATGCGCTTCTGGCCGGGTTGGAGCGAGCTGCGCGCCGCCATCGCCGCGGGCCGGCTCGGACGCCTGCGCTCGGCCACCTTCCGGCGCCTAGCCTCGCGCCCGGACTGGAGCCCGGGTTTCTACGGCGATGCGGCCCAGACCGGCGGCGCGCTGTTCGACCTGCACGTGCACGACGCGGACTTCGTGCGCTGGTGTCTGGGGGAGCCGCGCGGCGTGGTCGCCCACGGCAGCCGCGACCATCTGCTGGCGCTGTATCGCTTCGACGGCCTGCCCCTGGTGGCCGCGGAAGGCGGCTGGGACCTGCCGCCCAGCCATCGTTTCGAGATGGCCTACGAGGTCGTGGGGGAGCGGCAGACCTGGCGCTACGAGCTCGGCGCCGCCGGGCCAGAGCTCGAGATCTTCGACGCGGCCGCGGCTTCGGACGCAGCCCCACAGCGCCCGGTTTTGGCCGCAGCGACGGGCTATGAGCTCGAGGTCCGGGCGCTTTTGGCGGCCATCGCCGCCGGTGGCCCGGCCCCGGTGACCCTCGAGGACGCGGCCGGCACGGCGCGCCTGCTGGAGGCCGTGGCCCGGGCGCTCGACTCCTGAAGTCGCCCAGGCAGGCCGGGCCGGCCCAGGGCGGTCGGCGAGCCGCATGCCCTGGCAGCCAGGGGAAAAATGGGCCCGGACTGCGCCCGAGCCCGAAGACCAGGCGTTCCGCGTGCCCTTGGCCGCCATCCGGCGGCCGCAGAGCCTGGGATCGTCGCGGCGCGACGATTTTTCCAGCCTCTGGGCACCTCGAGGCCGCGGGGCGTCCCGTTCCGGCCGGGCCTCTGGAGCGCGGATCGCTGCTCCCGGGCGGCCGCTCCAGCGGAATGCTCTTCCGGGCCGGCGGCCCTCGGCACCCAGCGAGATCGGGCCAGCGCGCGCCCTGCTCGCAGCCAGCGGCCCTCGAAACCGGGCTGCCATGGGAGCCGGCCCCTCCGCGGGATCGTCAAGTTTTGGCGGGAGGGATCCAATCCTCGGCGGCGTCCGGGGCGCGCCCCGCGCCCCCGGTTGGAGTTCTCGGGGTTCGGGCGGAACCCGGAACCCAAACCGGTCGTCCGGCAGTCGGGGCGGGGTCGCGCGTCCGCGTTCAGGCCGGACCGGCGTGCTTTCCCCCTGCCCTACCTGCCCAACGGACGGCCTCCCCCCCCGACCCCTGCCGGTCCGTGCCGTCCGTCCCGTGGCTCGCTCCTTCCCCAACCCAACCCCCGCTCCTCCCCCGATGCGCAGCGCCCCCTTCGCGCTCCCCCTGCTGCTCCTGGCGTCAGGCAGCCTGCCCGCCCAAGTTGGCGAGGCTCCCCAAGACCCGGCATCCGACTACCTCCTCGATCGGGAGCTCGAGCGCTGGCGCGCAGCCCACGGCAGCGGCTGGCGCGCCCAGACCGACCCGGACACCAATCGCCCCGTGCTGCTGTTCGGGGCCAGCGCCGAGCCCGCCCGCGAGCCGCGCGGCAGCGCGGAGTTCATCGCCGCGGCGCGCGACTTCGCGTCCGCTGCCGAGGCCCTGCTGGGCATTTCCCCGGCGAGCTTGGTGCGCCCCTCCTACAGCGACCTGCCGCTGTCCTTCGGGGGCTCGAGCGACAAGGTCGCCGTGCGCTTCGAGCAACAGTTCGGGGCCCTGCCGGTCTTCGGCGGCTCGTTCAACGTGCTGATGGATCGCCGCGGGCGCCTGCTTTCCGTGCACAACCGAGCGCTCTCCGGCGCGGCCCCGGAGGACCTGCAGCCGACCCTCGACGAGGCGGCCGTGCGGCGGATCGCCGCCGGGCTGTTCCTCGAAGCCACGGGCCTGCCGGTGACCCAGTTCACCCGCGTGCGCCTCGGCATCGAGCCCGAGCGCAACCAGCGCCAGCTGGCGGGCACTTTGGCCTTCGAGCTCGAGCTGCGCCACGACAGCCCGGGCAAGGTCAACGCCAAGCGCTTCGTGATCGCCGCCCAAGGCGAGCCGCGCCTGCTGCGCAGCGACGAGCTGATCCACTTCGCCTTCGACGTGGGCGGCAACGTGCGCACCCTGGCCACGCCCGGCAGCCAACCGGACAGCGGCACCAATCCGCCGACCTCGGCCCCGGCGGCCTACCTGCGGGTCTCGAGCTCCGCGGGCACGACCACCACGGACGCCAGCGGCAACTTCAATTTCCCCGGCGTCAACGGGCCCCTGGCGGTCACCTTCACCTACGTCGGCCCCTTCAACGACGTCAACAACGTGACCGGCAGCGACTACTCGCTGACCACCAGCCTGAGCGGCACCAACAACAACGTGCTGCTGAATCCGGCCCCCAACGGCCCGATCACGGCCCAGGCCAACATCTTCCAGGCGATCAACCTGATGCGCGACTGGATCCGCGGCATCGACGCCTCGGACCTCGAGATGGACCTGGTCAACACAGCCTTCGCCAACCGCGATTTCGTCGATCTGGGCGGCGGCTTCGTGATCGACGATTGCAATGCCTACTACGACGGCAGCTCGACCAACTACTTCCTGCCCGGCGGCGGCTGCGTCAACACGGCCTATTCGACCGTGGTGGCCCACGAGCAGGGGCACTGGCTCAACGACCGCTACGGCAGCGGCAACGGCTCGGACGGCTTCGGCGAGGGCAACGCCGACGTCTTCGCCATGTACCTGTACGACACGCCGATCGTGGGCGCCGGCTTCTTCGGCCCGGGCACCCAGATCCGCAGCGGCCTCAACACCACGCCCTTCTGCGGCGACACCAACCCGGGCTGCCACGGCGGCGTGCACGCCAGCGGCCAGGTGCTGGGCGGGGCGCTCTGG
>JBILNK010000062.1:0-21848 GCA_044375105.1 Planctomycetota bacterium | reverse complement strand
CTTCCAGGAACCCCGAGCACCTCCAATTTGCCGGCCTCCCGGGGCTGGCGCCGCCGATGAGCACGCCCGCGCGCCGTCGCCACTATCGGGTCCAGCTGGATCAGAGCCAACGCCTGGCGGTGGCGGTTGTGCGGGCCGATGGCCCCTCGCGGCGCTTCCAGGTGCGGGATGCGTCCCTGGGCGGCGCAAGTTTTTCCCTAGGGATCAACGAGCTGCCCTGGGTGGGGCCCGGGGATGTGCTGGAACTGACCTTCTTCCTGCCGGCTTCGGACCGGCCCCTGCGCGCCCGGGGCTCGGTGCTGCGCCGGGGGCCTGAGGGGCCGGGCGCGCCATCGCCGGTGCCCGGCAAGGCCGCCGAGCCGACCGACCTGATCGCCGTCCGGCTGCTCGATGAGTCGGCCCTGGCGGTGCAGCTCGATGCCTCCGGCTGGCGCTTCTTCAATCGTCGCGCGCAACCCCGAGCGGATCTGAGCCGCGAGGCGCTGCTGGCCCGGGTACTTACCCCGGGCTGCTCCCTGCGACTCGCGCTGCTCGATCTGTCCCTGGCCGGGATCGGCCTCGAATTTCGGGCCGGTCTGGGAGATTCCCCCACGTTGGCGGAGCGCCTGCGCGTGGGTTTCGTGCTCGAAACCGGCGGCGAGCCCCTCAGCGCCCAGGGGACCCTGGTACACCGCACGCCGCGCGCTGGCCGCGAGCGCCTGGGGGTCGCCTTCGACGGGGCCTGCTCGCCCCACCTGCTCTCGCGCGCCACCGCCGTCGGCCGGGTCCTGGTGCGCAACCAGCTGCACTCGAGCGGCCCGGCCTGACCCCTAGATCCAAGCTGTCGGCCCTCGACCAGCCCGAGGGCTGACCCGAGCTCGCCGATGACCCGCCGCCTGCCCTTCGATTCCGGTTCCCGAAGCGCTTCCCTAGCGAGCCCCCCCCATGCCCTACCAACCGCGCCCCCTGCCGCCGGCGACCGCCTGCCCGTCTCGGAGCATCGAACGCGGCGCCCACACCCTGCGGGTGATGCGCGGCTCGATCGTCGGGATCGACGGGCGCGATGTGTTCGTCGAGCTCTCGCCGCGGCAGCAGGGCGTGATCCGGCGCGATCGCTTCGCTGACGATCCGGTCCTTGGCGAAAGCTTCGAATTCACCCTGCGCGGTCAGGAGCAGGGACTGTGGGTGCTCGAACTCAAGGAAAGCCTGCCCTCGCTGCGCTGGGAGACGATCGAGGTCGGCGAGGTGGTCGAAGCGCGCGCCCTGGCGGTCAACCCGGGCGGGCTCGAGCTCAAGCTCGGTTCCCTGCACGCCTTCATGCCCAAGGCCGAGAGCGGTCTGGCGCGGCGCGAGGACCCGCGGCTGCTGCTCGGCCAGCAGCTGCTCTGCGAAGTGCTCGATGTCGACCCAGCGCGGCAGCGCGTGCTGCTCTCCAGGAAGCGGGTGCTGCAAGCCGCCCGAGAGAGCCGTCGCCGGCGCTCGGCCTTGGCCCTGCGGCCCGGCGCAGTGCTGCCTGGACGTGTCGTGCGCCTCGAGACCTTCGGGGCCATCGTGCGGCTGGACGGCGACGTGGAGGGCCTGCTGCACGTGTCCAATATCCGCCGCGAGGCCCCCGAACACCCCGGTCAGGTGCTGAAGCTGGGCCAGCGCCTGGAGGTCGTCGTGCTGGCCGTGCGCCAGGGAGGCAAGCGCATCGCTCTGGGCCTCAAGCAGCTCGAGCCGAGCCCCTGGAAGGCCTTTGCTGCCGCCTTCCCCTTGGGCTCCTTGGTGGCCGCCGAGATCGAGCGGGCCGTGCCCTTCGGCGCCTTCGTACGCGTGCTCGAGCCCAAGGAGTCGGAATGGTTGCCCGGCCCGATCGAGGGCCTCGTCCATCGCAGTGAATGCGCCCTGCCCGAGGGCGTCCACCCACGCCAGGCCCTGGCGCGCGGCGCCCGCCTGTGCCTGCGGGTCTTGTCGGTCGATCCCGAGCGCGAGCGTTTGTCGCTCTCGCGCACCGATCCCGCGGGTCGCCTGCTCGATTGGCGTCAGGTCGAGCAGATCGCCGAGCGCCTCGAGCAGGCCCGCGAAGCCCAGCGCCGCGCCGAGTCCGCGCGCCCCGCGCATGCGCAAACCCCGTCGGCGCCGGAGGCAGCCCTGATCGACGGCAGCGCGGCCTTCCAGCGCGCCGATCCGCGTCGCTCGAGCTTGTTCGCCGCCCTCGAGCGCGGTCGGCGCGGCGCGGCTGGCGCTGCCGGCGCGGGTTGAAGAGCGCAGCGCGGCGAGCCGATTCAGGCGGGCTGCGGCCGGCCTGGGTCGATCCCGAGCCGCCGGCTCCGCCCGCTCGCGGCCCGCGCGGTCTCGAGGCCAGCGACCGGCGGGTCGCCCTCAGATCACGCGGGCGGTGGCCTGCACGAAGGAATAGAAGAACACGGCGTTGGGATCGTGGGCGACCTGATCCAGTTCGGTCTTCATGCCGGCCACGGTCGCTTCGGAGACCTTTCCGGCCTGCAGCAGGCCCGAGGCGCCGGAGAGCAGCAGGTCGCTCCAATAAGCGAGCATCTCGGCGCGCTCGCCCGGCTCGCGGTTGTCCAGGAAGATGGCGTGCACGCGGGTCTCGATGTCCCGGAAGCCGACCGCCTGCAGCAGGTTGCCGAGTTTGGCGCCCACGAACGGGTCGCCGCCCAGCTCGAGCTGGTGGTCGTTGAAGGCCAGCCAATAGGCCATCGTCTGCGGGCTGTAGGGGTCGATGAAGAAGCTCATGTTCTGCACCTCGGTGATCACCACGGGCGAGCCCGGGCGCAGCACCCGGCGCACCTCGGACAGCACGCGCATCGGATCCCCGACGTGTTCGAGCACCCAGCACAGGAAGGCCGAGTCGAAGCTGTCCATCTCGAAGTCCATCTGGGTCGCGTCGGCCATCTTGAGCTCGAAGCGCCCCTGGGCCCAGGGCACGCGGCGCAGGTGCTCCCTGGCGCGCGGCAAGTTCTTTGGCGAAGCATCGATGCCGGTGACATGCAGCTGCGGGAAGCGCCGCAGCAGGATCTCGGTCTGGGCTCCGACCCCGCAGCCCACCTCCAAGAGACGCCGACAGCGCTTGAAGGGCAAGCCCTCGTGAACGCGATGCTCCATGAATCGCGCTTGGTGGTAGAGGCGCTGCTGTTCCGTTTTGGTGAAACCGTGCAGATAGCCCACGGCTCGCTTCGGCGTGGTTTTGGTGGCGGGCTTGGAGGCGCTGCGCTTGGCCATGGGAGTCGATCGAGGGGTGGGCGCGCGATTGTCCGCTGGCGCAAGGCAGCAAGGCAAGGCCGCGGAGTCTTGACCGTGCGGTCGACCGGATCTCGGCCGTCGCCGCACCCCGGCCTCGCGCGCCTGGCCCGCGACGCACGGGTGGACTCGGCTCATGCGAGGGGAGTTGCCATGTGCCAATGGGCGCCGGACCTGGAACGGCCGCGGCTCGTCCGTTGGGCGGCCAAGGCCTGGGAAAGCGGCCGGGAATCCCCGGGCCCCGAGGTCGCGGCCTGGCATGCTGCCAATCGAGGGCATGGCATCTTCGGATCGACCCCGGCGGCTATTCGCGGCCCTGTATCCGAGCGCCGTACAGGCGCGGGCGCTGGCCGCAGCCGCTGCGGACCTGGCCCTGCCGGGGGTGCGCCTGGTGCCCGCGGAGCAGATCCATCTCACGGCCCTGTTCATCGGCCCGGTGCCGGAACGCCGGCTCGCCTCCGTGCAGCACTCGCTGCAGGCGGCCGCCCAGGGGGTGCGCGCTTTCCGCCTGGAGGACCTGCGCTGGGAGCGCCTCCCGGAGCGCGGGCCCGCCCGCTTGGTGGCCGCCGTGGCGCCCCGCTGCCCCGCCAGCCTCGAGGAACTCGTGCGCCGGCTGTCCCTGCGCCTCGGGCCGCGCGGGGCCTCCCCGGGGGAATTCTGGCCGCACCTGACCGTCCTGCGCCTGCCCGCCCCGCGGGAGCTCGAGCTGCCGAACCCTGCGGCGCCCCTGCCGGCCCTGTGCTTCGAGGAGCTGGCCCTGGTCGAGAGCCGTCTCGGTCCCCGCGGGGCGGATCATCGGCGACTTGTTACTTTGAGCCTCCAGCCGGACGGGCGCTGACTTCCCCGCCGTCCATGCCGGCCGAGTCGCCATGAGCCCCGAAACCGGACATTCCGATGTGACCACCCTGGGCATCCGTGTCCGGGTGGCGGCCGAGTTCTTGCCCGAGGAATCCGACCCGGACGCCAACGTGTGGGTCTTCCTCTATCGCGTGGTGATCAGCAACCAGTCCGAGCGCACCATGAAGCTGCTGGCGCGCCACTGGATCATCCGCGACGCCAACGGCGAGCGCCGCGACGTGCGCGGCCCCGGCGTGGTGGGCGAAAAGCCCGAGATCCAGCCGGGCGGCGTCTACGAGTACCACTCCTCCTGCCCGCTGACCACCGCCTGGGGCACCATGGAAGGCAGCTACAGCTGCGTGTGGGTCGACGGCGAAGCCTTCGACGTGCGCGTCGGGCGCTTCTTCCTAGCCCAGAACACCGCTCCGATCGCCGCCCAGGAGCCGCCCGCAAAGCGTTGAGGCGCCGCCGCCCTCCGGCGGCGAGGCCGGGGAGTGCGATCGGCGCTGGCCGAGCAGGCCGGTCGAGCCGGTCAGCCCGCTTCGGTCTCGGGGGCGGGGGGGCGGCGGAAGATGCGTCGACCGGACTCCTTGGGCGGTCCGCCGGAGAGCAGCACCGCCAGGGGCCGGGTGCTCTCGCTGCTGGCCAGCACGGTCTGCAGCACGGCCATGATCGGCACCGCGAGGAAGGTGCCGGTCACGCCCCACAGGGAGCCCCACACGATCACGGAGACGATGATCACCAGGGGCGAGAGGTCCAGCTCGCGGCCCATGATGCGCGGCTCGAGGATCGTGCCCAGGGTGGTGTTGATCACCATGTAGCCGACGGCGCAGATGATCGCCTTGTCGAGGCTCGGCTCGACCGCGATGGCCACCACCGTGGGCATGATCCCGGCGATGATGCTGCCGAAATAGGGGATGAAGTTCAGCGCGAAGGTCAGGCATCCGAACAGCAGCGCGTAGGGGACCTTGAGCAGCACGAGCAACAGGTAGGCGCAGGCGCCCGTGGCCAGAGAGATCAGCGTCTTGATCCCCAGGAACTGCTGCATGCCCCTGGCGATCGTGTCCAGGATGCGCTCGGCCTCGTCGCGGTTCTCGCCGGAGACCGCCAGGATCTTGCGCTTGAAGATCGAGGCCTCGGCGAAGATGAAGGCCATGTAGATCACCACCAGCAGCAGGGTGCGCGACAGGTTCAAACCGCCGCCCAGGAAGCGCTGCGCGACCTCGGCGGCGCGGCTTTGATTCTTGAGTTCGAACAGCTCCGTGCGCAGGTAACCGACCACCGGGTCGGGCAAGGACGAGCCTTCGATGCGCGTCACCAGCTTGTCCACGATGTTGCCCAGGCCGCCAGCGTCGCGGATGGCGGCCTCCTGCTGGTCGCGCACCGTGCTCAACAGGCCGTTGCCATCATCGGACGCGCTGGCTTCCCCGTCGCCGCTCGGCTCGGAGAGCTCGCTCGCGGCGAGGGGCTCCGGCGTGGGGCCGGATCCGACCGCTTTTGCGGCCGCGGTCGGCTCCGCCTGGGGCGGCGGCTCCGTCTTGGCGGCTGGCGCCGGAGGCTGGCTGCGGGCTCCGCGGGCATCGGAGGGCAGCGGCGTGTCGCGCAGGAAGGCTGTGATGTTCTCCTGGGTCAACAGTGCCACCTGGAACAGCCCGAAGAACAGCAGCACCACCAGGGTCAGCACCGAGACCGCCGGAGGGATCTTGAAGCGCTGCAGGGCCCGCAGCAGGGGCGCCAGCAAGGTCGCCAGCAGCAGCGCGATCACCAGCGGCTGCAGGATGCCGGCCGCCTGGTGCAGCACCCAGCCGACCAGAATCACGGCGATCAGGGTCAGCGGGATCAGCAGCGTGCGGTTGGCGGGCGTCATCGGGGCGCGCGCCCGCGGCTCGAGAGGTCGCCGGGCGCAGCGCTGACTCTAGCGGCGCGCCCGGTGCCCGTTCCATGGTGGCCGCTCCCCGGTTGGCGGGCAGCCCCGCCGCGGCCCGCGCCCGGCCTGGATGGGGCTCAGGGACAGATGTGCAGCTCGAGGCCGTTCGAGAAGCCCAGCCCGCCGACCAGGCTCGGCGCCAGGGTCGCCGCTTGCAGGTAGAGCTTCGCGCCGGCGAAGGCCGGATTGGCGGCGAAGCTGAATTGGAAGGCCCCCTCGCCGAGTGCCGAGAGCGCCAGCGGCACGAGCAGGGCCGCCGAAGGATCGACCAGCAGGCGCTGGCCGCCCGGCAGGGCCAGGTCCGCGGGCGCCGTCGAGATCGCCAGGAAGGCGGGCGCGGAGGGGCCCGCTCCGGAGAGGCCCAAGGCCACCGGCAGGCCCGGGGCGGGTTTGCAAGCGGAGGCCAGGCTCAGCCCGGAGGCTTCGCTGCTGCCGTAGCTCTCGAAGCCGCAATCCGGGCAGGCGGGGCCATGGACCGAAAGCTCCGCCAGGGAGGCGAAGCGCAGCGCGCCGCCCGGTTCGCCGGCGACCCGCAGGCCGAACACGGCCCGCGGCGAGAAGGCCCATTCGTAGGAGCGATAGCTGGCGCCGTTCGAGGGATCGGCGGGGTAGGCGGGCGCGGGGGGCCCGACCGGCAGTTCGACCCAGGGCCCGCCCGGGTGGCTCTGGGCCTCGAGCGCCAGGTCGGCGAAGAAGCCGCCCTGGGCGTCATGGAAGCCGGATTGGAAGCGCACGCGCTCGACGCTGATCGGGGCCTCGAAGCGATACCCGAACCAATCGGGGCCCGGCGGCGGAGCGGGGTGGCGGCTGTCGAATTGCGCCCACAGGCTGGTGCTGCCGGGCGGCGGAGTCGTGCCGTCCCGGGCGACCTCCAGGCTCGGGTTGCCGCTGCCGGCGGGTCCGGGCGGGCTCAGCGTCAGCACGCGGGCGATCGGCTGTCCCGCGACGCTATGCAGCACGCTGGGGGGCGGCAGCGGCTCGAGGCCCAGGACCTCGAGCTCCGCCAAGGCCAGCGGCACACCGGCTTCGGTCTGCCCGCGCAGGCGCAGCGCTTCCCCCGCCCGCGGAGCGAAGCGCAGGCGATGCCGGCTGAAGGGCGCCGCCTTGGCCTCGGGGCCGGACAGGGGGCCCGCGGGGCCGAGGCCCGCCAGGGGCGGGTCGGCGCACAGACCGTCCACAGGGATCCAGACTCCGCTCGACCAGACCTCGACCGCCAGGCTTTCGAGGCCCGCAGCGGGCAGCGGCCCGGTGACCAGGTCGAGGCCCGCGTAGCGCGCATGGCTCGGCGCCGGGGCCGCCCGCGCGACCGAAACGCCTGCGAGCCCGTCCTGGCCGGGCGCGATCGAGACGACCGGGGCCGGCCCCTGCGCCTTGGGCGCCAGGTCGCGCAGCAGCTCGGGATCGCCGTCGGCGCTGCCCAGGGCCTCGATCGGCCCCGCGGCGGAGATCCGCGCCAGGCCGGCGGCCGGCAGCACGAAGCGCTCGAGCTCGGCGCTCGAGCCGTCGGCCGCGGTCGCAGCGCCGACCACGCGCAGCCAGCGCACCTCGCCGATCGCCGGCCAGAGATCGGGCACGAACTCGAGCTCGGTCCCTTGGCCCGTGAAGACCGTCCCCCGGGAGGCGCCGTCGACCCACAGCTCCGCGCGCCAGTCGATCGGCAGGGGCAGGCCCGCGCCGTCGCTGGCCAGACCCTCGAGGCGCAGCGGGCCGCCGCTCCACAGCTGGCCTTGGGTCGGCTGATGGATGGCGATTTCGGCCCCTGCCAGGCCCGCGGCGATCGGCACCTCCGCGCTGGCGCTGCCGCCGCGCCCGTCGTCGACCCACACGCGCGCCAGGAACAGCCCCGGGCTGCCGTAGGTGTGCAGCGCGGCGCTGGCCGGACCTGGGCCCTGCACGACGCCGTCGCCGAACTCGAAGCGATAGCTGAGCGGATCGCCGTCCGGGTCCAGGCTCTGGCCCGCGTCGAAATCCACGCTCAGCGGCAGGGGACCCGAGCTGGGCGCGGCGGTCAGGGCTGCCTGGGGCGCCAGGTTCACGCCGTGCACCAAACGCCGGATCGACGCGGGCTCGAAGCCGTTGCCGAGGAACAGGGCGAACAGCGCGCCGTCGGAGGGGCGGCGGGCCATGTCGACCAAGCGCGGCCAGCCCGCGCCGAAGTCCTGGATGGAGAGCAGCTCGCCGTGGGCTCCGAAGCGCGCCGCGCGGATCCAGCCCAGCACGAAATCCGCGCACAGCAGGGCGCCCTGCAGCTCGGCCGGATACGCGGGGCCGTCCACGAAGGCCCCGGCGATCGCGCAGCCGCCGGTCAATCCGGGTCCGGGCTGCCCGTTCAAGAGCAGGTGCTTGCCGGCCGGGAAGGTGTCCGCCGGGCTCAACCGGCTGTAGGCCAGACTCGGGGGCGAGCTCGGCACGCTCAGGCCGCTGCAGTCGAACTGTTGGGCGGGCGCCTCGGGCGGCAGGGCGAAGCCCTGATAGTCGGGCTGGGCCCAGGGACCTTCGCGGCAGGGCCAGCCGCCGTCGAAGCCGCCGCTCGAAAAGGCGTTGAGCTCCTCGAACAGGGCGCTGCCCACATCGCTGACCACCAGCAGCCCCGGCAGGCCATGGGCCGGGTCGAGGCTGCCGCGTCCGGGATCGAGCGCCATGCGGAAGGGATTGCGCAGGCCCTTGGCCCACAGGCGCGAGCGCAGGCTGTCCGCCGCGCCGTCGAACCAGGGATTCGAGGGCAGCCCCAGGCCCGTTTCGGGATCCAGTCGCAGCACCTTGCCGGCCAGGCTCTGCTCGCTCAGGGCCCGAAAGGCGCCGGTGTCCTGCGCCTTAGGCAGCGGGCCGGCGAGGCCCGTTTCGGGATGCAAGAAATCGTCGAAGCCCTCCGGGTCGAGTCCGCCCGGGTCCACGTCGAAGTAGCGCGCGCCGTCGCCGGCGGCGAGCAGCAGAGTCCCATCGCTGCCGAAACGCAGGGCTCCGTTGCTGTGGGAATCCTGCAGCGCGGCGATGGCGGTCGGCGCGCGCCCGTCGGCCAAGCGCTCGCCGAGCAGGTACTGGCGGCTCTCGGGCAGCGCCACCACGCTTGCGGCGTCGGTGGCCAGACGCACCCGCAGCAGCGCCGACCAGGAGGCCAGGCCGTCGAACCCCGGCGGCGGGTCGCTGCCGACCAGCGGCGAGAGCGTGGCCAACAGGTAGATCCAGGAGCGCTCGCCGCCGTCGGGCTCGAAGCCGGGGTGGAGGGCCAGGCCGAGCAGGCCCCGGTCGCCCTGGGAGTTGACCTCCGCGGCCAGGTCCAGGACCGTTTGCGCGGGTCCTCCGGCGGCGGGCAAGCGCAGCACCCGCCCCGCTTTGGTGGCCACATACAGATCGTCGTCCGGCGCGAAAGCCAAGGCCACCGGCTGCAGCAGGCCGCTCGAGACCGGCTGCCAAGCGAAGTTCGGGGGCAGGCTTTGGGCCGCGGCGCTGGCCAGGCTGGCCAGCCAGCAGGCGGCCAAGCGCAGCGGGCGTGGGATTTGGACCGGGGTCAGCACGGAGGGAAGCTCAGCGCGGTTTCTAGGGCCTATGATCCGTTTTCAGGCCGCCCGCCCCTAGATTCCGACGGGCTGGGCGAGCCAGCCTCGGGACAGCCGCCATGCCCGCGCCCCAAGATCAAGAACCGACACCCCCGCCGAAATCCTTCGGCAACATGTCGGAGCACCACTGGTCCCGCGCGCGCCGCGGCCAGAATCGGGAGGCGATCGAGTTCTATCAGGGCCGCTCGAAGGCCCCGGGGGTCGAGAGCGGCGGCAGCCACCGCAATCAGTATTGCCCCGAATGCCGCGGGGTCGTGCCGCTGGCCTACGACAGCCGCAAACCGGTCGATCGCGAGCGCCAGGAGCGCTGCCCGCACTGCGGGGCCGAATTCGTGCCCGGCGTGCGCGAGATGTTCAATTGGGTCGAAATGGACCAGGTGCCGCCCAGCGACGCCAAGGCCCTGTTGCCGGGTCTGGCACTGGGGCTGCTCGTGCTCCTCGGCCTCGGCTATCTGCTGCTGCGCAGCTGCTCCGCTGGGTGACGGCCGACTGGCGCGGGCCCAAGGCTATCGATCCGAGCGGCGCGCTGCTGGGGGCCACTCCTTGGATCGGCGTCGCGCTGTGGTCGGCCTGCGCGCACGCGCCCGCTTGGTGGGGCCTCGGGATCCCGGGCGCGCGCTCCACACACTGCGCTTTTGGCTCAGCCCCCGACGGAATCCAACGGCGGTGGCGCGGGATCGATCGGCGGCGAGGCGTGGGGCTGCGCCGGCTCCGATAGCGCGGGATCCAAGGCTTCAGCCTCCGCACCGGCGGCTTCCGCGGACTCGCCGCCGGTCAGATAGCCGATTTTTTCGAGCTGCGCGCGGGTGGCCGCATCCAGGGGCAAGCGCGAGCGGGCCGCGGCCGCCGGTCGGTGGCGCGCCCACCAGCGGGTCAGTTCGGACTGCAGGGCGGACGCTCGCTCCGGCTCCTGCGTCAGCCGGTTGTCGAGTTCGAAGACATCCCGCTCCACGTGGTTCAGGCGCCGGCGTTTGGTCTGGGCTTCGAAGGTCAGCTTCCAGGGCCCACGGCGCAGGGAGGTGTAGGGCCCCGGGCTGGCGGTGCGCGCCAGGATCCAGGGCTCGCGCTCGAGCGGACGCCCGAGCAGCAGCGGCACCAGCGAGATCGACGTCTCCGGCGCCAGCCCGGGCAAGGCGTAGAGCTCGCGCAGGGTCGGATGGAGGTCGATCAGCGAGACCGGCCGTTCGATCACCTGGCCCGCCAGGCTGCCATCGCAAAAGCGCCACAGGAGCGGCACGCGCAGCATGGTCTCGAGCACCAGCGAGCTGTGCTGGAACAGTTTGCGCTCGCCGAAGGCCTCGCCGTGGTCGGAGATCACGATCCAATCGACCTCGCCGGCGCGGCCGCTGCGCTCGAGGTCGGCGCCGATGCCCTCGAGGATCGAGTCCGCGTAGGCCAAGGAGGCGTCATAGAGGTCGATCACCGCCTGGCGTTCGGCGGGCGTCGCCACGCGGGCCCCGCGCGAGAGCGGCGTCAGGAACTCGATCGATCCGAAGGCCCGATCGACGGCCCCGAAGCGCGTCGCGAAGGGCGGCGGCGGGTCGTAGGGCGCATGGGGCGGCATCAGGTGCACGTAGCCGAACAGCGCACGTCCCGGCTCGCGCCGCAGCTCCTCGGAAAGCCCGGCCAGCAAGGCCGGCGGGACCTCGTGGTGCGGCTGGCGGCCGACCTCTGGGTCGACGAACTCGAAGCGCGAGAAGCCGCGCTCGAAGCCGAAGCGCGGCGAGATGTGCAGATTCGACGAGAAACCGAAGCAGCGATAGCCCGCTTCCTCGAAGGCCTCCGGCAGGACCTCGAGGCCCTCCGGCAGGGGATCCCCGGCCCACTCGACGCCGTGCACATCGACGTGCTCGCCGAGGAACAGGGAGGCCACGGAGGCCAGCGTGTAGGGCGCGGCGGCGCTGACATCGGCGAAGCGCAGGCCGCGCTCGCCGAAGCGCTCGAGGAAGGGCGTGGTCGAGCGCGGATACCCGTAGGCGCTGAGATGCAGGGCCGAAGCGGCGTCGATCAGCGTGATCAGCACCGAGCGGCCGCGGCGGTCGAGGGTCGGCTCCGCGCGGCAGCCGGCCAGCAACAGCAGCGTCAACCCGGCCAGGGGCCAAGCGGTCCGCAGCGCTGCCCCGCTGCGACGGCGGGGCTCGGCGGCGCCGCGCGGGCGCGGGATCGGCGGCGGCTGGGGCGACGGGATCGAAGGCGGCATGGAAGGCGGAATGGGCCGCGGCGGTGCGAAGGTCCACGGCCGCCTGGCCCAAGCCGGGCGGCTCGCAGGGCGCCCGTAGGGGTCCAGGATCATCGCCGGGCCGCCGGTCCGCGGGCGCCGATCGCTGGACTCGGGCTGCGACTTCCCGGGCTCGGTGCCCGGCCGGGAGTCGCCGAGGGAGCCGACGCCGCTCCCGGGTTCGGCCGGGGCAGGGCGCCCGTTGCGCCCTTGGCTGAGCCCCTGGGCCAGGCTGTCGAGCGCGCCCCGGGCGGGCCCGAGGCGGCCGCCCGCTGCCCGGCAGTCCCGAACGGCCGCAAGGTCACGGCTCGAACAGCAGGCCCTGGCCTGGCGCCGGTCGGGCCTTGGGGCGGCCGCGCGGGACCGGGGCGGGCTGCGTGGGCCGGCCCCTGGCCGGAAGGGCCGGACCGGCCCCTTCGCCGAGCTCGATCCCGAGCCGGCGAGCGGTCAGACGGAACAGCGCTTCGGCCGCCTGGTAGCGCGGACCGAGACCGGTCATGCGGGCATGGAAGCGCGTTTCGCCGAGGGCGCCGCCCCGGGCTTCCCGCAGGGCGCTCGAGACCTTGCGGGCGCGGCCGGGAAGGACTGCCTGCAGGCGCTCGAGGAAGACCGCCTCCACGGAGCCCGGCAGCCGCAGCAGGGTGCGGAAAGCGCGCCCTGCTCCGGCCCTGGCGGCGGCTTCGAGCAGGGCCGGCCCCTCCTGATCGTTGAGGCCGGGGATCAGCGGCGAGAGCGACAGGCCGGTGGGCACGCCGGCGGCGGAGAGTCCCGCCAGGGCGCGCAGGCGCAGGCTCGGGGTCGGTGCGCCGGGCTCGAGCGCCCGGGCGAGCTCCTCGTCCAGGGTGATCAGGGTCAGGTACACGCGCAGCCCCGGTCCGCGCGCAAGCTCAGCGAGCAAATCGATGTCGCGGCGTACCAGGGCGCCCTTGGTCAGGATCACCGCGGGCTGTCCGGCGGCGAGGCAGACCTCCAGCAGTCGCCGGGTCAGGCCGAAGCTCGCCTCCAGGGGCTGGTAGGGATCGGTCACCCCGGAAAACACGAGGGGCTCGCCGCCGGTGCGTCCCGCCGCCAGCTCTGCTTCCAGGAGCTCGACGGCGTTCTCCTTGACCACCAGCTGGCTTTCGAAGTCGCTGCCGGCGCCGAAGCCGAGGAATTCGTGGGTCGGCCGCGCATAACAATAGGCGCAGGCGTGGGCGCAGCCGCGGTAGGCGTTGGCGCTGAAATGGAAGGGAACATCCGGGCTGTCGTTGGCCGTGATCAGCGAGCGGGCCGTCTCCAGGTACACGCGGGTCACGGCCGGCGGCGGCGGGCCGAGCCACTCGAGCTGGGTACTCGCCCAGGGATTGGGCGGATTGGAGAGCGGGCGCACGGGCATGGCGGGGGCGGGCGCGGCGACCGGCGCTGCGAGGCGCGCCGAAGCTCAGCCGGCTGGGGAGAAATCGATCTGGCCGCCCGGCAACAGATAGACGATCAGCATCGTTCCGCCCGCCACCGTGGGGACGTGCACGGACTCGGGCCCGTACACCACCCAGCCCGGGGGCTGGCCGTCGAAGGTCGGTGCGCCCTCGAGGGCCACGCAGAAGTCGAGCTCGCCGCCCGGGTGGCGATGGCGCGGGCCGGCGCCGTTCATGACCACCACGTCGATCGAGTGCCCATCCGTTTCCGGCAAGGCCTTCGAAAGGCGGCTGTAGCGCACCGGCCAATCGCCGCGGTTGGCGATCTGGCCCGCGCGGTAGGCCGCGATCAGGCCCTTGGCCAATCCGGCTGCCGCGGGCCCCTTGGGGTCGAAGCGGCGCTCGAGCTCGGCGCGGGCGGCGGTGGGGCGGGACAGGTCGAGGCCGCGGGCGGCGTCGATCAGCGGGCGGAGGAGGTCGAGCATGTCGCCGGGGACTCGGGTTGGTCGCGTGTGCCGTACAACGTAACTTGGCGCCATGCCGGCCGATCCTCGAGCCCCCGCGCTGGACCCCGACGCCTCGGGCGGGGCGGCGGAGCGCCCGGCGCCGAGCCCCGCGGCTCCGGCGGCGCGCGGGACCTTCCGCGAGCTGCCGGCCGGTTGGATCCGCGGGGCCTATCTGGCGGTGGCCCTGCTGGTGGTCGCGATGGCCTGGGGCCCGCTCCTGCGGGCCGGCTTCCTGGGCAGCGACTTGGAGATCCTGCTCAAGGCCTCCGGCCGGCTGCCGGCCACCCAGGAGGCCCTCGAGCAGCTCTCGAAGCCCGACGCGCCGCCGTTGGCCCCCGATGCCCAATCGCTGCTCGGACGCAACCGCACCCTCAGCCGGCTACCGGCCATCGAGGTGCTGTCGGTCGTGGGGGACGACCGCACCGGCGACGTGGGCTCGCTGCTCTCCGGCTACTCGCTGATCCTGTCCCAGCGCCTGTTCGGATCTTCTTCGCCGGGGCCCCTGGGGCTCTCCCCAGCGCTGTTCTACCGCATCGAGAACCTGCTCTGGCTGGCCCTCGCTTGTCTGGGGGCCGAGCGCTTCCTGCGGCGGGTGGTGCGCCCCTGGATCGGCGCGGCCCAGGCCGCGCGGGCCTCGGCCACGGCCGCTTTCCTGCTGTTCCTGCACCCGCTCTGCCTGCCCTCGGTGGCCAGCCTTTCAGGCCGCAGCGACCTGCTGGCGCTGTGCTTCGGCGCCTTCTCGGCGGCCGCCTTCCTGCGCGGCCGCCAGGAGCACAGCCGGCTGCACATCGGCATCAGCTATGGGCTGGCCCTGCTGGCGTCCCTGAGCGGGCAGCTGGCGCTGATGTTGCCATTCGCTGTTGCTCTCGGCGAGCTGGCCAGCGCACACCGCTATCGGCCTCTGCGCCGCAGGCTGCGCACGGCGGCCACCTCGCTGCTCGTGTTCGGACTGCTGGTCCAGCTCAACACCCTGTTGGTCAGCCTCAGCACCCAGCACGGCTATTACCCCCAGGTGGGCTACAGCGTGCTGCGCTTGCTCGAGCCGGGGGGCTTCCAGCGCGCGCTGCTCTACGGCGCTGAGAAGTTCGGCGCCCTGCTGCTGCCCGCCAACTCGGCGACCCTGGGCGCCCTGGGGCTGCTGCTGGCCGCCGGTCTGCTGGCGCTGGTGCTGGGCCCGGCCCTGTCCGCGGCGCGCTCGGCCCCGCGGCTGTGGGGCTGGATCACCCTGTGGTGGTTGGCGGCGGTGTCCCTCGGTCTGCTCTTCAGCCTGCACGAGCGCATCTCCCTGGAGGGGCTGGCCCAAGCCCGTCAACTGCTGCCGGCGGTGGCGGCCACCTGCGCGGGCCTGGGCCTCTACAGCACGGCCATGCAGGGCCCGCAGCGCCTGGCGGTGCCCCTGGGGCTGGCCCTGGGCTACGCGGTCCTGGCCCACGGCAACGCGCTGCCCTGGCGTGTCGGAGCGGAGCAGCTGGAGCGCTTGCGCCAGGACCTGCTCTACGCCCACCGCGCCTTCGGGCCGCGCACGCCCCTGCTCGTGCTCGATGCCCCGCACCGGGTCTTGGGGCTCGACCCCTTGGGCTCGGCCGCGCGCAACCTGCTGCACCCACTGTTCGCTCCGCGCAGCGCCGATCCCGGCTCGACCGCCGTGGCCCTGCCGGTCTTCGACCTGTCGAGCGAAGGCTATGGGGTGCTGGCCGCCCAGCCGGACTTCGACGCCCTGGTGCCCCCGGACACGATCCTGGGTGTCCCGCCGGGGGACGCCGGCGTCGGGCTGGGGGCCCCGCGCGGCCACCTGTTTCTGCGCCGCCGCGAAGCCGCCGGATTCGCCCCGCTCGATCTGCCGCGCCTGCCGGTCGAGCTCGAACCGGCGGGAACGCGCTTCGATCTGGGCCTATCGATCCCCGCGTTGCCGCCCGCGGAGCGCCCGCGCCTCGAGTTCCGGGTGATCGACCTGGGCAGCCTCTCGAGCCAGAGTTTCCCGGCGCGGTCCCTGGCCCCGAACCACTTCCAAGTCGACCAGGTCGGCCTGTTCCTGCGCGGGCTGGCCGGCGGTCGCGCCGCCGTGCTCGGCGCCCCCGGGCCGGACGCCGAGTCCGAGCCGCGCCTGGAGCTGCGCTGGGCGCTGTTCTATTTCGACGGCGACCGACCCCTGGGCCAGGCCGCAGGGGAATTGCCCATCGAGGCCCTCGGACCCTGACGGGCGGAAATTGCCGGGACCCGACCCTCCCCTGGCGCCGCGGCGCGCCGCTCAACCGCCTGCCTGGAAGTTCCCGACCGCTCGCCAGAGCCCTCGACCCCGAAGCCCGTCGCTCCTCTCACCCGCTCCTCGCGTTCCCCCGCAACAGTCGCCATGACCACGCGCCCCTCCACGGCCCTCGACCGCTTCCCGAACCCGCGCCCCGGCCGCGACTACGAGATCCGCTTCGAGTGCCCGGAGTTCACCTGCCTATGCCCCAAGACCGGCCAGCCGGACTTCGCCACGATCCGCATCGTCTACACGCCGGGCGAGTGGTGCGTCGAGCTCAAGAGCCTCAAGCTCTACCTGTGGTCCTACCGCGACCGCGGCGCCTTCCACGAGGCCGTCACCAACCAGATCCTCGACGACCTGGTGGCTGCCGTGGCGCCCCGTCGGCTCAAAGTGATCGGTGACTTCTGGGTGCGCGGCGGCATCACGACCGTGGTCGAAACGACCCACGTCGCGCCCTGACCGGATCAATGCGTCCGTGCGATGCCCTCTGGCCAGCGCTTGGCCTCGGGCGCGGCTTGCGGCTGGGCTGGTCTGACGTCTCGGGCCCAGCCCGAGACGTTTTTAGCCTCTCAGGCTCCGGAAGCCTCGCTGGCGTAGGGCTGGCGGGGGGGCAGGCCGTGCTGACGGCGCAGCTCTGCGAAGGGCCGCTTGATGCGCTCGAAGATCCACTTGACGCGCTGGTCGTAGTGGGCGAAGGCCGACTTCATCGCGTTGATGCTGAGGGTTTCGAGGTCGTCGAGATCGCAGCCGTGGTGACGGACTGCGAGCCGATACTCCTCGGAGAGGGTCGTGTTGCTCATCAGTCGGTTGTCGGTGTTGAGCGTCAGCCGGTACCCGAGGCGGCGATAGAGCCCGAAGGGGTGCTCCGGCAGGCTCTTGGCGGCGCCGGTATGCACGTTGGAGGACAAGCAGATTTCGATCGGCACGCGGTGGTCGAGCAGGTACTGCGCCAGGGTGCCCACCTTGATCACCTGGCCCTGGTGGATGGCCAGGTCTTCGATCAGGCGCGTGCCGTGGCCGATGCGGTGCGCGCCGCAGTATTGCAGCGCTTGCCAGATGCTCTCCGGGCCGAAGCTCTCGCCGGCGTGGATCGTGATGGCGAAGTTCTGACGCTTGACGAACTGGAAGGCCTTGAGGTGCTCGGCGGCCGGGTGGCCGGCCTCTTCGCCGGCCAGGTCGAAGCCCACGCAGCCCTGCTCGCGGTAGGCGATGGCCAGCTCGGCCAGTTTGAGCGACAGGTCGGGATGCTCGTTGCGCAGCGCGCACACGATCAAGCCAAAGCCCAGGTTGAAGTCGCGGCCGGCCCGCTCGAGCCCGCGCAGCACCGCATGCATGACCGAATCGAGCCCCAGGCCGGGCTTGCCCATGGCGGGCAGACCCTGGGTATGCAGATGCGGAGCGAAGCGCACCTCCGCGTACACGACCCCGTCGGCGGCGCAATCCTCCAGGTACTCATAGGCCACCCGCTCGAGGGCCTCGCTGGTCTGCATGACCGCGATGGTGTGCCGGAAGCCCTCCAGATAGAGCGGCAAGGAGCCGCGGTCGGCGCCGGCGAAGAACCAGCGTCCGAGGGCCCCGGGCTCCTGCTCGGGCAGTTCGCCGTAGCCCGCGTCGCGGGCCAGGTCCAGGACCGTACGGGGGCGCAGGCAACCGTCCAGGTGCTCGTGCAGCGACACCTTGGGCAGGCGCTTCAGGAACTCCAGGTTTTCGAGGCTCACTTGGGCTTGCATCGCGACAGGCTAATCCTCGCAGCGACTCAGCGATCCGCCCGGGGGGGCTCCGTGCCAGCGGCGACACCCGGCGCGCGGCAGCAGGGCCAAAACAGAGCGAGCGCCCCGGTCGGTACCGGGGCGCTCGGTTCTCGATTCCGATCGAGGCCTCGATCGCAGCCCCTCGTCCAGGCGCCGGTCTCTGACGTGACCCGGCTGGACCGCGGGCGTCGCGCCCGCCCTCCGAGGGCGGAGTGCGTTTCGGCCGGCCGCTCGCTCAGAGCAGCTCGCGCATCCACTGCTCGAGCTCGGACAGGTCGCGGATCAGGCGCACGCCCGTGCGCGGGCGGCGCGAGAAGCGCGCGTCGTGCCAGCCGACCGCCAAGCGCACCGAGTCGGGCAGCAATTGGCGCAGCTCGTCGACCTTGCTCTCGACCGCGGCGTTCGAGTGCGACAGGGGCGTCGGGATGGCGACCGCCTTGACACCCATCTCGAGGGCGGCGCGGGCGATCTCCGAGAGCGGGGTGTCGCGACCGAGCACCTGGGGCCGCAGCCCCTTGGAGGCACCGAGCAGCGCGCCCATCTGCAGGGAAAGGTCGTATTGCTCCTGCTCGAGGGCCGCCATCAGCAGCTTGGGGCCCGCTTGGGGCACGCCGATCGAAAGCCGCAGAGAGCGCAGCAGGTCGTGGAGCAACTCGGTGAGGAAGTGCTCGTGGCGTACCTGCAGCTGGCCGTCGGCCCACTGGCGGCCCACGCTGACGAGCAGGGGCATCACCGTGGCCGATAGGAACTCGGCCGCCTGGTTTTGGTTCCAAGCCGCTCGCAGGGCGGCTTCCAGGCCCACCTGGTCGAAACGCCGGAGCATCTCGAGCCAGCCATCGGTGTCGGTGGGCGGCTCGACCCGCGTGGGGCGGGTCTCGAGCAGCCGGGAGAGGGCCGGCTCGTCGCAGCGCAGGACCTGGCCCGGCCGGTGGCCGAGCGAAAGGGCTTCAGCCACCCGGCGCAGCCAGCGCAGCTGCTCGGCGGTGTAGCGGCGGTGGCCGCTCGGCAGGCGCACGGAGCGCGGGATGCCGTAGCGGCGCTCCCAGACCCTGAGGGTGTCCGGGGAGAGACCCGTGGCCTCCGCGAGCTCGCCGATGGAGAGCAGTTCGGGAGTTTTCTTGGCGCTGGGCACGGCGGTGGGTGGGTTGATGGCTCCCGGGAAGTCCCGGGCGACTGCTTAACCGGCTTCTATGTGGGGTCTGTCGGCCACACACTCCAGCTTTGATCAGGTATTTTTCATGACAAAAGTTCCCTGGGAGCCCCCTGTCTGAGAAAATGTAGGGTCAGGCCCTCGAGAAAGGGCCCGCGTTTGCCCCGGCGGGCCCGGCCCGTACCTTCTGGCGCCCGGCGCCGAGGCGCCGGCCCGCCCCCGAAGACCCGCCCCTCGCCCCGTGGCCCACGCCCCCCGCGTCCGTTTCGCCCCCAGCCCCACCGGCATGCTGCACATCGGGGGCGCCCGCACCGCCCTGTTCAACTGGGCCTACGCCCGGGGCCGGGGGGGCCGGTTCCTGCTGCGCATCGAGGACACCGACCCGGAGCGCTCCAGGCGCGAGTACGAGACGGCCATCCTCGAGGGGCTGGCCTGGCTGGGGCTCGAGTGGGACGAGGGCCCGGACGTGGGCGGGCCCCACGCGCCCTACCGCCAGTCGGAGCGCGGCGCGCTGTATCGAGCCTTCGGCGAGCGCCTGCTGGCGGCCGGGGTCGCCTACCGTTGTTTTTGCGGCCGGGAGCGCTTGGATGCACTGCGCGCCGAGCAGGAGGCCCGCAAGGAGACGCCGCGCTACGACGGCCATTGCCGCTCCCTGGGAGCCGAGGAGTCGAGGCGTCGTGCCGCCGCCGGCGAGCCCCACGTGCTGCGCTTCAAGACGCCCCCCGGGGAGGTCCAGTTCGTGGACCAGATCCGCGGCGAGGTGCGCTTCGACAACAGCGAGGTCGACGACTGGGTGCTGGTGCGCGCCGACGGCAACCCGACCTACAACTTCGTGTGCGTCTGCGACGACGCCGAGATGGGCATCACCCATGTGATCCGCGGCGAGGAGCACCTGGTCAACACCCCCAAGCAGATCCTGTTGTTCCAGCTGCTCGGCCTGACGCCGCCCAGCTATGCGCACCTGCCGCTGATGCTGGGGGCCAGCGGCAAGAAGATGAGCAAGCGCGACGGCGACACGGCCCTGCAGGAGTACATCGACGCCGGTTTTCCGCCGGAGGCCGTGCGCAACTACCTGGCCCTGCAGGGCTGGGCCCTCGATGGCAGCACCGAGATCTTCGGGCTGGACGAGCTGCGCCAGCATTTCGAGCTCTCCAAGATCAGCAAGGGCGGTTCGATCTTCGACATCGAGAAGTTCAAGTGGTTCGCCGGCGAGTACCTGCGCCGGGAGCCCCTGGCCCAGACTCTCGAGCGCGCTCGCCCGTTCTTGCGCTCCGCCGGGCTGCTCACGGACGCGGACTTCGCCGCGCGTCGGCCCTGGATCGAGCGGGCCGTTGCCATCGTGCGCCCGCGGGTGCAGCTTTACGGGGAGATCCCGGAGCAGCTCGGATTCCTGTTCGCGCCCGACGAGTCGCTGCCCTACGAAGAAGCGGCCTTGGCCGCGGTTCGAAAACACGGCCCTCTCGCCGGGGCCGCCCTGCAGGCCACCCTGGAATTCCTGCCGGCCCATGTCCCCGAGGCCTTCGATCCGGCGGTCGATGTCGCCGACCTCTCGGCGGCCCTCAAGGGCATCGCCACGGCCCAGGGCTGGAAGCTGCCGGTCCTGTTCCAGCCCCTTAGGCTGGCCTTGACCGGCAAGGCCGGCGGCCCCGAATTGTCCGACACCCTGCTGCTCCTGGGGCGGACGCGCTCCGCGGAGCGGCTCCGCGCCGCGCTCCTGCGGCTCGGTTGAGCCCTGTCCGCAGGGCCGCTGCGTCGCCGGACGGGCGCCGAGGCTCCGGGGCTCGGGGGCCCGCCGGCGGGCCCGCTCAATCGATCAGTCGGGTGCCGGAACGGCCCGTCAGGTCCCGGAACAGCGCGGCCAGGCGCTGGGTCAGGGCACCCGGCGCCGCGCTTCCTATGGGCCGCCCGTCCACGTGGGTGATCGGCGCCAGCTCGCCCATGGTGCCCGTGCAAAAGGCCTCGCTGGCGCGGTAGAGCTCCGCTTGGGTCCAGTCGCGCTCCCGGCAGGGGATCCGCTGCTCGGCGCACAGCTCGAGCACGGTCTGGCGTGTGATGCCCTCGGGGCAGGCGTGGGGGTGCGAGGTGGTCAGCACGCCGCCCACCAGGCCGAACACGTGCGTCGCGTTGGTTTCCGCGATGAAACCCTGGCGGTCCAGCATCAAAGCGTCGTCGGCCCCGGCCTGGTTGGCTTCGATCTTGGCCAGAATCGATTGCAACAGGTTGTTGTGGTGGATCTTGGGGTCCAGGCAGTCGGGCGGGAAGCGCCGGATCGAGCTGGTGATCAGGCGGATGCCGGCCTGGCTGTAGACCGGCGACTTCCATTCGGCCAGCACGATCAGCGTCGGCCCGGAGCGGTTCAGCCGCGGGTCCATGCCGCTCGTGTACTTGACGCCGCGGGAGAGCGTCAGGCGGATGTGCACGCCGTCGCGCATGCCGTTGGCCAGCAGCGTGCGGCGCAGCTCGTCGACGATCCGATCGCGGGGAGGGATCTCGGCGAAGGCCAGGGCCTGGGCGGAGTGCCGCAAGCGCTCGAGGTGCTCCTCGAGCTTGAAGATGCGGCCGTCGTAGAGCCGCAGCCCTTCCCAGACCGCGTCGCCGCCTTGGACTGCCGAGTCGAAAGGGCTCACGCGGGCCTCGTCCCGATGGGTGAGCACCCCGTTCACGTTGACGATCAGGTCGCGATTGCGCTCGTCGTAGCGTTGTTGCATGGCGTGGGCTGCGCGCCACCGAGCGCGGGTCGCGCCAGGGGCTCGGCGGCCCGCGGGCCGGCGCAGCGGCGCCCAGGATAGGTCGCCAGAGGCCGCGGGGCCCCTCCGCCAGCCGATCTTCGCCCCGGGCTCAGCCTCTGTGGCCGGCGGATGGCGGCCCAAAGGCATGCTGACGGGCTGGTGTGTCTGCTCGGGCGCAGCCCGAGTCGATTTCTCTCAGCCCGCCAGAGGCTTGGATCGGAGCGCAGCGAAGATCCCAGCCTCTGTGGCCGCCGGATGGCGGCCCAAAGGCATGCTGACGGGCTGGTGTGTCTGCTCGGGCGCAGCCCG
>JBILNK010000248.1:0-4777 GCA_044375105.1 Planctomycetota bacterium | reverse complement strand
CGGCCGGTTGCGCCTCGGCCTCGCTGTTCTACGCGTCGGAGACCCTGGCGGCCGACCCGCGCGGCGGCGTGGCCCTGGCCCTCGAGGACCTGGCGCGGGGCCTCGGTCTGCCGCGGCCGCCGACGCCGCTCGTGGCGCTCGAAAAACACTGGCCCCAGGGCATCGCCCAGGCGGAGGTGGGGCATGGGCAGCGGCTCGATGCCCTGCGGGCGGCGCTGGCGGAGGAGCTGCCCGGGGTCGAGCTGGCCGGCGGCTACGCAGGCGGCGTTTCGGTCGAGGACACGCTGCAGGGCGGCGAGCGGGCGGCGGAGCGGTTGCTCGGGCGGCCGGCGGCGGGGCGGTGATGGGCTGATCGCGGGCGCTGGCGGGGCTGCCGCGGGGGCCGGCGCGAGGCTTGAGGGCGAGGCGGGTGGGCGCACCGCGGTTCGCTGCCCCAGGAGGCAAAGGCGCGGCGGGGCCCGCAGCGCGGGAACTCGGGCTCTTTGGAGGCCCGGGGCCCGCCCGGGGGGCGCGCCCGAGGCGGGAACTGCGGAGGGGGGCACGGGGCGGGGCTTCCAGGCCGGAGCGGGCGCCCTGGGGGAATCTGGCCTGCGCCGCCGGCACACACGGACATCCCTGGGGCAACGGCTGAGGGCGGTCGCGCAGTCCGGAGCCGGTCGGAGCGGCGCCGCTGGAGCGCCGCAGTGGCCTTGGCGCTCAGCAGTGGCCCTGGCGCGAGGCTTGGCCGGGGCCCAAGGCGCTGTGGGCAGGCGGGCCTCCCCGCCGCGCCAGGCTCCCAAGCGATGCCGAGCAGCGGGGCGGCGCGGACGCCGGCGGTCTGCCGCCTGAACTCGTGCTGGACGGGCTGCCCGGTTTCCAGGCCTGGCCGCGGGGCCTCGACCCAGCGCAGGTTTCCGGAGAGCCTTGGAAACTTAGGCTGATCCGACTTACGTCCGATGGCATGCCGGCCGCCGGGGCATGCTGGGCGACGGCGAACTCCCGCGATGATTCAGGCCCTCTCGACCCTGCTGCCGTGCCTGTACCTCGGGCTGGTGGGGCTGTGCTGGTCGGCCTTCCGGGCGGCGGACGAGACCCGCCTCTTGGGCGCGCGGCGGGTGCTCCTGCTGGGGGTCTTGACGGCGCACACGGCGCTCCTGGCGGCGCGCTTCGCAGCGGTCCCGGGCATGCCCTTCCTGGGGGGCTTCGCGGCGCTCTCGCCCCTGGCCCTGGCGATCGCCCTGCTGCACGCCTGGTTCGCGCGGGTCGAGCGCGGCCAGGCCGCCTCCGCGGCGATCACCTATGCCGCCGCCTTCCTGCTGCAGCTGCTCTCCTCGGCCTTTGCGCCCCTCGAGGTGATCGAGGCCCACGCTCGCCCGCCCCTGTTCTACGCCCTGCACGTCGGCAGCGCGCTGATCGCCAGCGCGGCCCTGGCGATCTCCGGCATCGACGGGGTGCTCTACCTGATGCTCTATCGCCAGATGCGGCGCCGGCGCTTCGGGCCGCTCTTCGACGCCCTGCCCTCCCTGGATCAGCTCGCCCGCCGCATGCGCCGCGCGGCCGGCTTCGCCTGCCTGCTGCTGGCCATCGGCGTCAACGCCGGCATCTGGTGGGCCCACCGGGCCGAGGTGCCGGGCTTCACCTACCGGGACCCCTTCGTGCTGGCGCTGATCGGCCTGATGCTGCATTTCGGTTTGGTGGCCACCTCGGGCTGGATCCCGTTCCTGACCGCGCGGCGCGCGTCGCTGGCGGCGGTCTCGGGCTTGGCGCTGCTGCTGGCGGCATTGGGTTATTCGCTGCTGCCGAGGAGCTTCCATTGGGTGAATTGAGCCTGGATCCGAGCCTGCTGCTGGTGGGTCTGTCGCACCGCAGCGCGAGCCTCGAGGTGCGCGAGCGCCACGCCGTGCAGCCGGTCGAGCTGGAAGCACGCCTGGCCGGCCTGCTGGCGGCGCCGGCCATCCGCGAAGCCTTCCTGCTCTCGACCTGCAACCGCACCGAGGTGCTGGTGGCCACGACGGATCCGGCCGCGGCGCAGGTCCACGTCGAGCGGTTGGTGTTTTCCAACGCGCGCCCGGACGAGCTGTACACCCACAGCGGCGTGCGCGCGCTGCTGCACGTGTTCCGCGTCGCCGCGGGCCTCGATTCGCTGGTTCTCGGCGAAACGCAGATCCTCGGGCAGATCAAGGAGGCCATGGAAGCCGCGCGGCGGGCCAAGGCCCTGGGCAGCGAGCTGTTTCCGCTGCTCGGCCAGGCGCTTTCGGCGGCCAAGCGCGTGCACACCGAAACGCCGCTCGGGCGCGGGACTCTCTCGGTGGCCCAGGTCGGGGTCGACGTGGCGGCGCAGGTATTCGGCGATTTCTCGCGGACTCAGGCCCTGATCGTGGGCGCCGGCGAGACCGGCCTACTGGTGGCCCGGCACCTCAAAGAGCGCGGCGTCGAGCGGCTGCTGTTCGCCAACCGCACGGTCGAGCGCGCGGCCCAGGCGGCGGCGGAGTTCGGGGGTCTGTCGCTGGGGCTGGAAGAGCTGCCGCGTGTGATCGAAGGCACGCACCTGATCGTGGCCTGCGTCGATGGGGCCCGGCACCTGGTCACGCCGCGCACCCTGCGCGGCGGCGGCCTGCAGCGCCGCGACCGGCCGCTCCTGTGCATCGATCTGTCGGTGCCGCGCGCCATCGATCCGGCCGTGGCGGCCCTCGACGGGGTGCTCTATTACGATCTGGACGACCTGGCGGGCGTGGTCGAGAAGAACCGCAGCAAACGCCAGGAGAGCGACGAAGAAAGCGCCCAGATCCTGATCGCCGAGCTGCACAAGTACCTCGGCAAGCGCGAATTCCAGGCCGCGGCGCCGCAGCTCAAAGCCCTGCCCGAGCGCTTCGAGAGCGTGCGCGAGGAGGTTCTGGACGGGCTGTTCGGGGAGACCTCCAGCCCGGAGGCCCTGCGGCTGGCCCACGAGTTGACCAAGCGGCTGCTGGACGCGACCTTCAGCGTGTTCAAGGCCGGCGTGCGCGCGGGCCGCTCCAGCGAGCAGATCGAAGCCGAATACAAGCAATACCTGGACGACCTGTGAAGCTGCGCCTGGCGACCCGCGGATCCCCCTTGGCGCTGTGGCAAGCAGAGACGGCCGGTCGCGCGCTGTCGGCGGCTTTCGCTGGCATCGAGACCGAGCTGGTCGAGATCAAGAGCAGCGGCGATCAGGACCAGACCAGCGCCCTGCAGCGCTTCGGACGCATCGGCATCTTCACGGTCGAGGTCGATCGGGCGGTGCTCGAGGGCCGCGCGGAGGCGGCCGTGCACAGCCTCAAGGACATGACCACGACGCTGCACGAGGGCGTGGCCCTGTCGGGGGTGCTCGGGCGCGGGCCGGTCGAGGACGCGCTGGTCTCGCGCGGGGGCGAAAAACTGGCCGAGCTGCCCGCGGGCGCGCGCGTGGCCACCGGCAGCCAGCGGCGGCGGGCGATGCTCTTGGCGCTGCGCCCGGACCTGCAGGTGGTCGAGATCCGCGGCAACGTGCACACGCGGCTCGAGAAGTTGCGCGCAGGGCAGTGCGAAGCGCTGCTGATGGCGCGCGCGGGGCTGGCGCGTTTGGGGCTCGCCGGGGCGATCAGCGAGGTGCTCGACACCGAGCGCTTCCTGCCCGCGGTCGGCCAGGGTCTGGTGGGGCTGTGCAGCCGCCACGGCGATTGGGACACCGCGGCCAAACTGGCGACGGTGCGCGATCTCGAGGGCTGGCACGAGGCCCTGGCGGAGCGCGCCCTGCTGCGCGGCCTGCGCGGCGGCTGCAACGTGCCCGCGGGCGCCCACGCGCGCGTGGTCGAGGGCCAGTTGCTGCTGCGCGCGCGGGTGCTGTCCCTGGACGGCCGCGAGCAGGTCGGTGGCCAGATCGTGGGCCCGCGCGACGAAGCCGAGGGCCTGGGCCAGGCCCTGGCCCAGGACCTGCTGGCCCAGGGCGCCGGTCGGCTGATCGAGGCGGCGCGCGCGCCGTGAGCCCGCGGCGCCTGTGGATCAGCGGCCCGGTGCAGTCGCTGGAGGCCTACGCCGAGGCCGTGCGGGCCGCGGGCTGGGAGCCGTGGATCGCGCCGCTGATCGAGATCGAGCCGCTGCCGTTCGAGTGGCCGGAGCCCGGCCCCGATTGGCTCTGCGTGGCCAGCGCCTCGGTGCTGCCGTCGCTGATCGCCGCCTTGGAGCGCGATCCGGCGCGCCTCGTCGGCCTGCCCTTCGCGGCCGTGGGCGGGCGCAGCTTCGCGGAGCTCGAACGCCGCGGGGCGCGCCCGCTGCTGGGCCCGAGCCCGGACGCCCAAGCGCTGCTCGCGGCCTTCGAGCACCAAGGCTGGTCGGCGCCGGGAGCGCCGGGAGCCTCACCCCGCCCGGGCCGGCGTGCGCTGGTGCTGCACGGCGATCGCTCGAGCCGCCTGGCAGAGGAACTCTTCGCCCGCGGCTTCGAGGTCCTGCCGCGCCTCGCCTACCGCAATCGCGAACTCCGCCCCGCCCCACCCACCGACACCGCCTGGGTCCTGCTGGCGAGCCCCAGCGCCGTCGACGCCCTAGCCGCCCTGCCCGCGCCCCCCACCGGCTGGCTGCCGATCGCCATCGGCACCACCACGCAGCAACGCATCCTGCACCTGCCCCTGCGCACCGCCGCCGCCCCCCAAACCCTGGCTGACCCCACCCCGCGCGCCCTCTCCGCACTCCTGACCCGCCTGCCGGAGCCTCCCGCCGCGCCCTGATCCGGCGCACGCGCTGCGAGCGACTCTGGCCTGCGGGCCTGGCTTGCGGGATGAGGAGAGCATCGGCCCGACGTGCC
>JBILNK010000329.1:0-2706 GCA_044375105.1 Planctomycetota bacterium | reverse complement strand
GCGGGGCCTCGCGCTTTCTTTTTGGATTGAAAGATCGAAGCGGAAATGGACAGGCAACCTTGGGCGTTCAGCGGGCTGGAGGTGTTCCGGGGCACGCTCCGCTGGGATGGAGGCCGCGCGTTTCGGGCTCTCGGCTCTGGACCTCCAGGGGGCCCTGTCGCCCCGTCACCGACCGCGCCGCCCC
Source organism: Planctomycetota bacterium (assembly GCA_044375105.1). Lineage (GTDB taxonomy): Bacteria > Planctomycetota > UBA1135 > UBA1135 > JBIKLM01. The sequence continues at coordinate 2,522 of JBILNK010000329.1, read as the reverse complement.
CTGGCGGGGTGCGGCGGCGCGATCGGCGACGGAGCTCCAGGGCCTCGGCGGGATCGCTTGTCTTGTGTCTGCCGGCTTCCCGGAGAGTCGCAGGGCTCCGTTGCCCACACGATTCCCCCAAGCCCCGTCCTCTTTCAGGCTGTCAGTCCCAGACGCGGTTGGGCGTCGGTACACGCGGCCCGCCGGCGGGGGAGTCGGGGCGCGGGGTCGGATCCCAGCGCCAGCCCTCGAGGCGCAGCATGCGCAGGGCGGTCAGCCCCAGGATGGCGAGGTCCTGGCGCGGCCCGAACCGTTCGATGTAGCGCATCGAGAGCTGCCACTTGCGTCGATAGCCTTCGACGTCGTTGCCCACGTAGCCCTGGGCCACCTGAGCCAACCCGGTGATGCCCGGCCGCACGCACAGGCGCTCGCCGAAGCCCGGGATCTCCGCGGCGGCCCAGCGCTCGATTTCGACCATTTCCGGGCGCGGCCCGATGAAGCTCATCTCGCCGCGCAGGATGTTGATCAGCTGCGGCAGCTCGTCCAGGTGCGAATTGCGCAGGAAACGCCCGAAGGGCGTCACGCGCAGCTGGTCGCCTTGGTTCGACCAGGAAGCGAACGCGCCCTCCGGGGCCCGGCGCATGGTGCGGAACTTGAGGATCTGGAACTCGCGCCCCTCGAGGCCGATGCGCGGCTGGCTGAACAGGATCTGACGCCAATCCCGGAACACCCACCAATTGATCAAGGCCACGGCGGCCGAGAGCGGCAGCGCCACGGGCAGGCAGAGCAGCAGCAGCAGGCCTTCGCCCAGCGGTCGGAACCGGCGGGCGTAGGGGCCCCGCGGGGCTCGGCCGTGGGCCGGACGGAGCGGTGCGGCCGGTGCGGCCAGGGCCCGGGCGCGCCGACGCACCGACCTGCGTACCGGCCGGATCGCCGTGGAGCCGACGCCCGCCATCGGGCTGGCCGCCGTCCCGGGCCCCGCCGTCGGCCGTGCGGGTTCCAGCAGCGGGTGTGCGGGTTCCAGCAGCGGGTGTGCGGGGGCGGCTTGGAGCGGCGAGGGCGGGACCGGCATGGGGCCAGGGGGCCAAGGGATCGGCAGATCCAGGCTTTTCGTGGGCGGGGTCGGTCGCTCTTGAGGGCCATCGGGAGTCCTTGGAAGCGTCCCGGCTCCGGGAGCACCAGGAGTCCGCTGGGCCAGGCAGGGGGCGGGCGCGGCCGATCGACGGGGGCACGTCCAGCGTCCATCGCCATGCAACACCGCCCCCAAGTGATCCTCGGACTCAACGCGTACCACGGCGACGCCTCGGCGGCCCTGCTGGTCGACGGCAGGCTGGTGTGCGCCGTGGAGGAGGAGCGCCTGGTGCGGCAGAAGCACTGGGCCGGCCTGCCGGTCGAGGCCGTGCGCACCTGCCTCGACCAGGCCGGCCTCGACGCCGCGCGCATCGACCACATCGCCATCAACCGCGATCCGCGGGCGCGGCTGCTGCACAAGCTGGGCCATGCCTTGAGCGGGGGCGTGGCCTGGCGCGGCCTGGTCGATCGCCTCTCGAACCGGCGGCGCTTGGGCGGGCTGGTGGGTGCCCTGGAGCAGGGCCTCGGCCTCGACGCGGGCTCCCTGGGGGCCCGCGTGCACTCGATCGAGCACCACCGGGCGCACCTCGCCAGCGCCTTCCTGGTCAGCCCCTTCGAGCGCGCCGCCGTGGCCTCGATCGACGGCTTCGGCGATTTCGCCAGCTGTCGTTGGGGCCTCGGCCATGGAGCTCGGATCGACGAGCTCGGCGGGGTCGGCTTCCCGCACTCCCTGGGGATCTTCTACCAGGCCTTGACCCAGTTCCTGGGCTTCCCGAACTACGGCGACGAATACAAGCTGATGGGTCTGGTGGCCTACGGCGAGCCGCGCTACGAGGCCGAGCTGCGCCGTCTGATCGCCCCGCGCGGCGACGGCGGCTTCCGCCTCGATCTGCGCTACTTCCTGCACCAGGGCGGCGGCGTGCCGATGACCTGGGAAGGCGGCGAGCCCAAGGTGGGCCGCCTGTGGAGCCCGGCCCTGGAGGAGCTGCTCGGCTCGGCGCGGCAGCCGGGCGAGCCCCTCGAGCAGCGCCATCGCGACTTGGCCGCTTCGGTCCAGCAGGTCTATGAGCGCCTGTTCTACGGGCTGCTCGAGAAGCTGGCCCGGCTGACCGGCGAAACGCGCCTGTGCCTGGCAGGCGGCTGCGCCATGAACAGCCTGGCCAATGGCCGCATCGCCGAGCGCACGCCGTTCCGCGAGGTGTGGATCCAACCGGCCGCGGGCGACGCGGGCGGCTCCCTGGGCGCGGCGATCGCGGTCTGGCGCCAGGAGCTCGGCGGCCCCAAGACCTGGGTGCTCGAAAGTCCGTACCTGGGACCCCGCTACGACGCCCACGAGGTCGACCGGGCCGTGCGCGCGCGGCTGCCCGAGCTCACCGGCAGCGGGATCGGGCCGGGCCAGGTGCTGGAGGAGGCCGCGCTGCTCGAGCGGATCGCGCGCCACCTGGCCGCCGGCCACGTGGTCGGCTGGTTCC
>JBILNK010000281.1:0-3519 GCA_044375105.1 Planctomycetota bacterium | reverse complement strand
CCTCGAGTGGGGCCCGCGGGCCCTGGGCGCGCGCTCGATCCTGGCCGATCCCAGGCGCGCGGACATGCAGGCCCTGCTCAACCAGAAGATCAAGCGCCGCGAGTCCTTCCGCCCCTTCGCCCCGGCCGTGCTGGCCGAGCGCCAGGGCCAATGGTTCACCAGCGAAGCCCCGGTGCCCTTCATGGGCCAGGTCTTCCCGGTGCGCCCCGAGCGCCGCGCCGAGGTCCCGGCGATCGTGCACGCCGACGGCACCGGCCGCCTGCAGACCGTCGATCAGAGGGCCAGCCCGCGCTTCCATCGCTTGATCGAGGCCTTCGAGCGCCTGACCGGCGTGCCCATGCTGCTCAACACCTCCTTCAACGAGAACGAGCCGATCGTGTGCCGCCCCGCCGAGGCCCTGGACTGCTTCCTGCGCACGCGCATGGACGTGCTGGTGCTCGAAGACCGCCTGCTCGAGCGCACCGCGCTGGAAGCACCCCACCTGGCCGAGCAGCTCGATCAACTCTCGCCCGCCCTGCCGCGCCAGGCCCTGGAGCAACCCCTGCCGCTCGAGCCCTGACTCGACCCCGGCCCGCTTCGCCCTCGCCCCGCCGCTCGCCCGGCGCTTTGCTTGGCCGGCGGCCGGCTGCGCCGTCGTAGCAGGCCGGCAGTTCGAGAGGCCTTGGGGCTGCAGCGACCCTGACACCTCGGGGCCACTGGCGAGGTCGCGCTCGCGGACGGACCGATCAGCCGAGGCGGCGGGTGGCGAAGGCCAGGCGCTGGCCGGGGCGGGGCCAGAGGGTGGGGGGCTCGAAGCCGTGGCGGGCGAGCAGGGCGGAGAGGCCGGGGGCGGAGAGGAGCTGGCGGTGGTATTGGGGGGCGTCGAGGGGCGAGCTCGGCGACAGGCTGGTGCCGAACAGGAGCCCGCCGGGGCGCAGCAGGCGCGCGGCCGGGAGCAGCACGTCGCCCGGGTGCTCGAAGTGCTCGATGAGGTCCGGCAGCCAGACGCGGTCGAAGTCCGGCCCGGCGTGATGGCGGGCGGCGAATTCGAAGCGCGGCAGGAACCGGAGCCGGGAGCGCAAGCCCGCGCGGCGACCGCGCTCGACGGCGGCGGCTGAACACTCAAGCCCGTGGGCGTCCAGGCCGCGCTCGCTGGCGGCGCTCAAGCATTCGCCGGAGCCGGCGCCGAAGACCAGCAGGCGGGCGCCGTCGGGACCCTTGGGCGCGAGGCCGCGGGCCCGCAGGTCGTCGAGCGAGCGCATCCACTCGGCCGGCGTCGCGCCGTGGCCCGCGTGGAAGTAGTAGCCGTCCTGGCAGCCTTCGATCGGCTCGCTGCTCTGGGCGCTGCCGCAGGCGGCGCAGGACCGATAGCGCCGGCTCGGCAGCGGCGCGGAAGGCAGGGGGGCTGCGCAGCCCGCGCAGCTCGGGGCGCCCTGCTGCGGGTCGCGGGGCGACGACACGGCGGGCTCGAGCTCGAGTCGGTGGGCGGGGTCGGGCAGGAAGCTCATGGGGCGGGCGAGGGGCAGGTCTCGATCGGCCGGAGGTGGGCTGGCGCCGGAGGTCGGTGGGAGGCAAAGGGCCCCGCTGCCGCCCGGTGGGAATGGGCCGAGCGGTCGCTCAGGTCCAGGGAGGCGGGGATCGAAAGGGCCCCCTGTCGTCCGTCCCCGGCCGCGTGGGCCCTGCCCCCGCCTGCGGCCCCTTCCGACCCTAAAGCGATCCCCATGAACCCCCTTTCTGGCCGCACGGCCCTGGTCGCCGGCGGCGGCGGCTTCATCGGCGGGCACCTGGTGCGCGCCCTGCTCCAGCGCGGCTACGCCCGCGTGCGCTCCGTGGACATCAAACCCTTCGACCAGTGGTACCAGTGGTTCGAGGGAGCCGAGAACCAGGTGCTGGACCTGGGCGAGCTGACAGCTTGCCAGCAGGCCACCGAGGGCATCACCGACGTTTTCAACCTGGCCGCGGACATGGGGGGCATGGGCTTCATCGAGAAGAACAAAGCGCGCTGCATGCTGAGCGTGCGCATCAACACGCACCTCTTGATGGCGGCCCAGGAGCGCGCCGTCGAGCGCTACTTCTTCGCCTCCTCGGCCTGCGTCTACAACGGGGACAAGCAGACCGAAGCGAACGTGACCGCGCTCAAGGAGTCGGACGCCTACCCGGCCCTGTGCGAGGACGGCTACGGCTGGGAGAAGCTGTTCAGCGAACGCATGTGCCGCCACTTTAGCGAGGACTTCGGGCTCTATACCCGCGTGGCGCGCTTCCACAACGTCTACGGACCGCATGGGACCTTCCGCGGCGGCCGCGAGAAGGCGCCCGCGGCGATCTGCCGTAAGGTGATCGAGGCCAAGCTCTCCGGACAGCACGAGATCGAGATCTGGGGCGACGGCGAGCAGACGCGCAGCTTCATGTACATCGACGATTGCGTGCGCGGCATCGAGCTCCTGCACGACGGCCACTTCGCCGAGCCGATCAATCTGGGCTCCTCCGAGCTGGTCTCGATCAACCGTCTGGTGGACATCGCCGAGGGCTTCGCCGGCATCCGCCTGCGGCGGCGCTACGACCTGGAGGCGCCCAAGGGCGTGCGCGGCAGGAACTCCGACAACACCCTGATCCAGGCCCAGTACGGCTGGGAGCCCAGCACGCGTCTGGTCGACGGCCTCGAGCGCACCTACGCCTGGATCCACGACCAGCTGGTGGCGCCTGCGGCGCCCCTGCCCGCCCAGCGTCCCGCCGTGCGCCAGCGTCCGGCCCAACACAGCTTCCGCTTCTAGGCGGCCGCCAGGCCGCGCGGCGACTTGGAACGCGGCGCCCGCGGGCGCCGCGCGGGCCTCGAACGACAGGCTCAGCCCGTTTCCGGCCGCGCGCGCGCCGGCCGGAGCCGTCCGGCTCGGTCCCAGGCCCTTCCTGGCGCTCTGGCCCAGAGCCCGCGCTCGCTCCTTCGATCCTCACCGGGCCGGCCCCTCCCGCCGGCCAGATCCCAGCCTTTCCACCCTGTGGCGCGCCTCCTGTTCGTCAACCAGTTCTATTGGCCCGACCTGGCCAGCACCGGTCAGCACCTGACCGACCTGTGCGAGCACCTGGCTGCGCGCGGCCACGAGGTGCGCGTGCTGTGCTCGAGCGGCGCCTACCTGGATGCGGCCGGGCGCGTCGCGCCGTCCGCGGAGCAACGGGGCGGGGTCGAGATCCGGCGCCTGCGCGGGCTCGGTTTCGGGCAGCGCACGTCCCTGTGGCGCCGCGCCGCGGAATACGCCGCGTTCCACCTGCAGGTGGCGGGTGCCACGGCCTGCTCGCGCTGGCCGGACTTGGTGGTGACCTTGACCACGCCGCCGCTGCTCGGGCTGTGGGGCGCCCTGGCCCAGGCCTTCTCCGGGCGACGGCATGTGCCCTTCGTGATGGACCTGCACCCGGACGCCGAGTTCGCCCTGGGGCTGCTCGAGCCGCAAAGCCTGGTCGGCCGCGCGCTCGAGGCCTTGAACGCCTGGCCCCTGCGGCGGGCCGATCGCTCCGTTGTGCTCGGTCCCCACATGGCGGCGCGCTTGA
>JBILNK010000075.1:0-18515 GCA_044375105.1 Planctomycetota bacterium | reverse complement strand
CGCGGGCCGCAGGCCGCCCCGCCAGCACAGGAAATTCGGCAGCACCTCGGTGTCCTGGCGGGCCTCGAGCCGCCGGACCAGCTCGAGCAGGGCGTCCTCGCATTCGCCCACGCCCACGAAGTCCCAGACCCCATCGGCCATCACCTCGCGCGGCACCATGGTCGGATGGATGCCGCCCACCACCAGCGGAGGCAATTCGAAGTCGACCTCCGCGGCGCGCGCCCGCAGGAAGCGGGCCAGCTCGCGGCCGGCCCCGTATTGCTGGGTCAAACAGGAGAAGGCCAGCAGCCCGGGGCGCTCGGCGCGGATGCGCTCGAAGACCTGCGCGGGCGTGGGCACCGGCGGCAGGTTCTCGTTCAGGTTGATCAGCGCCGTCTCATGGCCCGCGCGCCGCAACACCGCCGAGAGGGAGGCCAGGCCGTGCCCGAGGCCCATCTGCGTGTAGAGGTTCGGATAAACGAACAGGACCCGCATGGCCCACAGGATAGCGCCGAGCGGCTCGGCCACCGGGGTTCGAAACCGGCGCTTCGTCCGCCCGCGTGGGGCGGCGGGAGCGAGCCCGCTCGAAAGGCGGGTGGATCGGCCACACACCGGCGCCGCCCCTGGGCCGTTTCGGTCCCGAGCCAGGGTCCGGGCCGGCGGGCTTCGGGACCGCCCAGGGGCTAGACCTCGATCCGCTCCCAGGCGCCGGAGTGCAGCGATGCGCCTCGATCGGGCCCCCCGCCGATCGGCCGCGACCCTCGCCCCGGGTCCGGTCGGAGTCAGCGAACGGCAGGCCGCGCCGCTCGCCGACTCCGCGGCCCGCCGGAGTGCGGCCCGATGATCGAAATCAGCGCCCGCCGCGCTCCAGGATCGCGGTGGTCGAACGGCCGGCCAAGAGCGGCGCCAGCACCACCTGGCCGCCGTGGGACTCGACCCATTCGCGGCCCACCACGCCCTTGTGCTCCCAGTCCTGGCCCTTGACCAGCACGTCCGGGGTCACCCGTTGGATCAGCTCGAGCGGCGTATCCTCGGCGAACTCGATGACGCCATCGACCATCTCCAGGGCCGCCAGCACCTCCAGCCGATCGTCGAGCGGATTGACCGGGCGCTTTTCCCCCTTGAGTCGGCGCACCGAAGCGTCGTCGTTGACGCCCACCACCAGCCGATCGCCCTTCGAGCGGGCGAAGCGCAGGTACTGCACGTGCCCGGCGTGCAGCACGTCGAAGCAGCCGTTGGTGAACACGATCCGGTCGCCGGCCTGGCGCCACGTGGTCAGGCGCTCCACCAGGGTGTCGCGGCCGAGGCGCTTGCCGCCGCTGCCGCCGCTCTGCCCCAGGGCGGCGCGCAGCTCCGTGCGCGTCACGGAGGCGGCGCCGCGCTTGGCGACCACCAGCCCGGCGGCCTGATTGGCCAACCCCACGGCTTGGTCGATGCCCTGCTTGTCCGCCAGACAGACCGCGAGCAGCGCGATCACCGTGTCGCCGGCGCCGGTGACATCGAACACGGCCCGCGCCACGGTCGGCACGCGCACGAAGCGCCCGCTCTTCTCGAGGAAACAGATGCCGTCGGCGCCCAGGGTGATCACAGAAGTCTCGAGCTCGGCCAGCTGCATCAGCTCGCGCGCCGCCTCCGGCAGCTCCTCGAGGCTGCGGATCTTGCGCCGCAGGGCGCTCTCGGCCTCCTTGCGGTTGGGGGTCAGCAGGGTCGCGCCGCGATAGCGCCGGAAGTCCTGGCCCTTGGGGTCGACCAGCACCGGCACGCCTGCCGCCCGAGCCGCGTCGATCGCGGCGCGCAGCACGCGATCGGTCAGCACGCCCTTGCCATAGTCGGAGAGCAGCACGCCAGCCGCGCGCGGCACCTGCTCGGCCACGGCCGCCAGGACGCGTTCCTCGACCTCGGGGGCCAGGGGGCGGGCCTCCTCCCAGTCGATGCGGATCATCTGCTGCACGCCGGAGATCATGCGCGTCTTGACCGTGGTCGGTCGGGTGGCGTCGCGCACACAGCCGTCCACATCCACGCCCATGCGCTCCATCAGCGCGAGCAGGTCGCGGCCGGAAGCGTCGTCGCCGACCACGCCGATCAGGGCCACCTCGGCGTCCAAGGAGCGCAGGTTGGCGGCCACGTTGCCGGCGCCGCCCAGGCGCTCTTCGCGCCGCGTGGCCAGCAGCACGGGGATCGGCGCCTCCGGGGAAATGCGCGAAACCTCGCCCGAGACGTAGCGGTCGAGGATCAGGTCCCCGACGATCAGCAGGCGGGGTCGGCCCAGGTGATCCAGGGCCTCGCGGAGGGCGGCTTGGGTCATGAGGGGGGTGCGGAACCGTCCGGGGGGGCGTCGCGATAGCGGTCGTGGAGCCAGAAGTACTGCTCCGGCTGGGCGGCGATCATACGCTCGAATTCGGCGTTGATCCGGGCCGCCAGGGCCTCGGCGGACAGGTCGCGCAGGGCGTCCGGCTCGAGCACGGGCCCGAGCTCCAGCCGAAAGCGCAGGTCGGGTCCCGGCAGCCGATAGCAGGCCCCGAACAAGAGCGGCCGGGCGATCCGGCGGATCAGCACGCCGGCCGAGCGGTCGCAGCGGGCGGTGCGCCCGAAGAAGGGCGCCAGCACGGGCTTCACGTTGGCGCGCTGGTCGAGCAGCATGGCCACCGAGCCGCCCGCGGCGATCACGGCCGGGACCTCGGCCATGGCCCCGCGGCGGTAGAGGATGCGGATGCCGCGCTTCTCGCGGGCGGCCGCGATGGCCTCCGAGAGGTAGCGATTCTTGACCGGCTTGGCGATCGCGTACATCGGCGACAGCCCGAGCCGCGCCCCGAACAGGCTGCCCAGTTCCCAGTTGCCCACGTGGCAGGAGAGCACCAGGGCCGGGCGCCGCGCCAACAGCAGCTCGCGGGCGCAGGGGGTGGTGCACAGCTCGAGATGCTCGAAGGTGCGCTGCCAGGGCACTTCGCGGGCGAAGCGCTCGCTCTCCACGATCACGCCCAGGAAATGCCGGTAGGCGGCGCGCACCCGCTGGCGGAGCTCGGCGGGGTTCGGGGCCGGGCGGCCCCAGAAGCGGAAAGCCTGCTCGAGGAAGCGCTCGCCCGCGCTGCTGTGGCGTCGGTCGAGGCGTTCGAGCAGCAGCGCCAGGGACTGGCGCAGGCCGAGATCCAGCGCGCGCGGCAGCCGGGACCAACACCCCAGCACGGCGCGCGCGGCGAAGGATTCGAGCGCGGCCAGCGTCCCGGTGCGCTCTCCGGCGCTGGCCACGGGCGCCACCGGCCAGGCGCTGGGCGGCGGCACCGGTTCCCGGCTGACCGGCCCCAGCACGCCCGGCGGCGGCAGGCCCTCCGCGCCGCTGCGCTGCTCATCCATGCAGACCCTCGTGCAGGTGGCGACGCCGGAATTCGGCCGCGGACAGCGGCAGGGACTCGAGCAGCGCTTCCAGCACCTCGGCGCCGGAAAGCAGCTCCAGCTCGATCGACAGCGCCAGGGCGCCCGGCAGGAGCTCGCCCAGCTTGACCAGGTCCTTCTCGGTGGTCAGCACCAGGCGGCTGCCCTGCCCCAGGCCGATCAGGTCCGACGCCCGATACGCGTGGTGGTCGGGAAAGGTGCGATGGCCGGCGATCACGGCGCCCAGACTGGCCACGCTGGCCTCGAAGGCGAGCGGATTGCCGATGCCGCTGACCAGCTCGACCTCGCGCCCCGCGAGACGCTCGAGGCCATGGCGCCCGCCGGCCCCATCGAGCAGGCCGCGAGGCGCGTGGCGCGTGCGCACCTGGGCGGCCGCGGGAGCGTGGCCGAGGAGCGTCTCGCTGAGCGCTTCCAGACGCTCGGGCGGGACCTGGTCGCAGCGCGTCAGCAGCAGCGCCGAGGCGCGCCCCAGGGCCGCGGGCGCCTCGCGCAGCAGACCGCGCGGCAAGAGCGCCACGGGGGCGCGGCCGCTGCGCTCGTTCCAGGGCAGGCCGAAGGGCCGGCTGGCATCGATCAACACCAGGTCGAGGTCGCGCGCCAAACGCCGGTGCTGGAAGCCGTCGTCGAGCAGGATCACGTCCGCACCGAGGTCGATCAGGGCCTCTGCGCCGCGGACCCGATCGGGCTCCTCGACGTAGGGCAGGTCGGGGGCGTGCAAGGCGAACAGCCGCCCTTCATCGCTGCGGCCGAGGGGCGCGCCAGATTGAGCTTCCACGCGCCGCAGAGCCGCCGCCCCATGCCCGCGGCTCAGCACGCCGGGGCGCCGGCCCCGGCCCCGGAACCAGCGCGCGAGCCACAGCGTGGCCGGGGTCTTGCCGGTGCCGCCCGCGCTCAGATTGCCGACCGAGACGACCGGGGCCGCCACACGGCGGCTGGGCAACAGCCCGCGGTCGTAGAGCGCCCCGCGCAGTCCCGCCAGCGCGCCGAACAGGGCCGCCGGCAGCCACAGCGCTTCGACCCAACCTCCGCCGCGGGCCAGGCGCTCCTCGATCCGGCGCGTCGGTTGGGTTTGGGCTGCCATGGCGCGACCATTCAACACCATGGGCTCGGCGGCCTCGGCCGGTGCTCCGACGGGAGGGCTCTTTCTGCTCACCGGGCGTCCAGCGGCACGGGCTCGGAGCCACTGCGCTCCCCGAGCGGTTCGGGCAGCAGCCCGCGGAGCCGCCAAGCGGTCTCGACCTGGGCCGGCGTCCAGGGCTGCTCGCGCTCGGCGCCGGGGGCCGCGGACAGGTCGAACCAGCGCGCGCGGACCGCCGGCTCTCCCGGGGCCGCGGGCCCGCGATCGACGACCCACTTGGTCAACCCGCGGCCGTCGACCACGCCCCACAGGTGCGCGCTCTGGGTCGAGGCGACGCCCGCGGCCAGGACCGGGTCGAAACGGGAGAAGAGATAGAGCCAGCGCCGCGGCTCCGGCCCGGAACCGATCAGCAGGGGCCACAGGGAACGGCTCTCCACGGCCGGCCGGGCCTCGGCGGGCACGCCGGCGAACTCGAGGGCCGTGGCGAACAGATCCACCTGGCTCACCGGTACGGCGATGCGCCGTGGCGACAGGCCCGCGGAGCGCGGGCCGCGCAGCAGCAGCGGCACGCGCACCAGGGCCTCGGAGAGCCGCACCGTATGGCCGAGCCAGTCCTGCTCGCCGAGCTCTTCGCCATGATCGGCGCTGGCGAGCACCCAGGCCTCATCCCATAGACCGCGCTGCTCGAGCCCGCTGCGCAGCCGCCCGAAAGCCTGATCGGCGGCCGCGGCCTCGCTTTGGTAGAGCGCCCGCAGGAACTCGAGGTCCTCGCCGGAAAGCCGCCCTCCGGCCAGGGCAGCGCGCAGCTCCGCGAGGGGCTCGTTGCCGCGCAGCGGCCCGGCGTAGGGCCCCTCGGCCCGCCGCGTTCCGAAGCCGCGCCCGAAGCGCAGCCCCGCATGGGCCTCATAGCGGAAATGGGGCTCGAACAGCAGCAGCCAGAGGAAGCGGCGCTGCTCCGGCCCGCCCAGGGCATCGCTCAGCTCGAGCAGCCGATCGACGGCCTGGGGCCCGTAGCTGCCCTCGTGGCCGAGGGCCAGCGAATCGTCGAAGCGCTCGAAACCCCGGTCGAAGCCATAACGGCCCAGGGTCACGAAGTTGGTCGTGACGCCGACGCTGCGCCAGCCCTGCCGGGACAGCACCTGCGGCAGGGTCAGGAGGCGCTCGGGAAGCGGCTCGAGCAGGCGGTTGGCGCCGTGGTCGAAGGGGTGTCGCCCGCTGAGCTGCGTGACCACCGAAGGCACGGTCCAGGGTGCGGCCGCGTAGGCGCGCTCGAACAGGAAGCCCTCGGACGCCAGGCGATCGAGATGCGGACTGGGGGCCACATCGCCCTCTCCGCGCGCGGCGTTGCCATAGGCTCCCAGCGCGTCGGCGCGCAGCGTGTCGATCACCAGCCAGACCAGGGTGCGCGTGGTCGGGGGGCGATCGCCTGCGCCGCTGCAGCCCGCCAGCAGACACACCGCAAGGAGCGAGGCCAGCAAGCGAGCCGGGCGAAGGAACCGGGCTCCGCGCTCGCCGCGGCTCACCCCACAGGCCAAAGCCGCGCCCTGGGCGCCCGTCCAGCCGCTGGCCCTGCGGCTCACAGCAGCGGGCGCTCCTCCTCGGGGATCAGCTCGATCAGGCCGCGCTCCATCTCCAGGAAGGCCACTTTGATCGGATTGCGCTCGCGGGTCTCGATCAGGGGCGCCGCGCCGCGGATCAGCTCGCGGACCCGCTTCTGCAGGAGCGCGGTCTTGTGGAACGATCCGGAGACAGACTTCTGCAGACGCTGGGGAAGGGTCGAATCCGTAGACATCGGGAGCGGCGGGCGGTTGGCGCAGGGGTCTGACGCGGCGCCGGGCGGATCTGCGGGCGATCCAAGCCCTACGGCGAGCCTAGCAGGATAGCGAGCCTGGGGCGGCCCGGCAAACCGGCCCGGCCCCGCGCCCGTAGCGGGCGCCGAGCGGGGCGCTTCCGCCCCCCCCGCCGCCGCCGAAACCGACGACGACACCGAAGCCGAAGCCGCTCCGGAGGGGCGCCGGGGACAGATCCCCGGAACGAGGGCGCCCCCGGCGGCAGGGAGGCCGCCGGACTCGATCGCCCTCCAGCCCCTCAACGGGGCTGGGGAGGTTCGGCGGGAGCTGGGTCGAGGGGCTGGCTCAGATCCAGAACCAGATCGGCCCCTGCCGGGGCAGGTGAGCCCACATCGGCCAGCCAGACCCGCCAACCCGCCAGGGCCCAGGGCCGGATCGGAATGGACGCAGAAGTCGAGAGCCAACGGGCCCAGCGCTCGGCGGCACCGGGGGCCCCGCCCTCCACAGCCAATCCCGCGCCACGGCCGCGAGCCCCCGCGGCCAGGGCTGCCACGCGCGCCGGCCGGCGATCGAGCAGCTCCGGCAGCAGGGCGAGGTGCTGGATCGTGGCTGCGGCGCCCCGGCTGCTCTCCGCGTCGGCGCCGGAGCCGAGGTAGTGGATCGCAACGAGCCCTGCGGCGCGCGCGGCCTCGAGGTCCCCCGGGGAATCCCCGACCAGGACCCCCTCGGGCCAGCCCAGCTCCTCGGCCCAGCGGCGCATGCGTCGTTGCTTCGGCTCCGGCCGGCGCGGATCGATCCCGAGCACCGCCTCCAGTCCAGAGGAGAGGCCGAGCCCCGCGAGGGCGCGCTCCGCATCCGCCTGCGTGGCGTTGGTGGCGACCCACAGGCGCTGTCCGTTGGCCCGCAACCTTTCGAGGACCTGGATCGCCCCGGGCAAAGCGATCAATCCGCCCCAGCGGCGCGTTTCTGCGCACAGGCGTTCGTGGGCGAGAGCGGCACGCGTGCGGCGCTCCTCCGGCCAAGCCTCGGCCAATTCAGCGAAAACGGTCGCGAACTCTCGATCGCCGCCGCGCTCGAGTTGGACGGGCCCGGGACTCGGTTCGGGATGCTCGGGCCAGGCCTCGACGAGCGCCGCGTGAGCCAGGATCCCGCGCCCCGAGCCGGCGGCAAGCAGGGTCCCATCCAGGTCGAACACCACGTGCGGCCACGCTCCCGGTCTCAGCGGGGCGGCTGGGTCGTGAGGCTTGATCCGTGACATTGCGAGCAATCCGGCGGAGGCGGCGGGCGCCGCAGCGCCGCTGGACCTGGCTTTGAAGCGGGGCCTCGAGGCGGGTCGCCCCGCGGCCCTGAGGCCAGGGGACCTAGGGCCCAAGAGTGTGGGTCAAGCGTGGGCCCAAAGGACGCCAGCGTCCACGCAGCCCGCACGCAGAGTCCAGCGATCGGCGGCGCAGCCTTCGCGAATCGGGCCGTGGCGCCTCAGGAACGTTCGCCCCGCGGCCGGCGGGCAGGCCGCTGCGAGCGGAGCGACCAGCCCGGCAAGGCTGGCCGCCTTGGGTCGGCGATCGAGTGCTCCGATCCGGCCTACAGCATTCGCCCATCAGGCCTTCAGCCCGGCGCGCTTGTGCGCCAAACCGGCCAGGAGCCGGTCGCGCAGGCGGCGGCCGCCCAGGTCCCCGAGGGTGTAGACCGCATCGGCGCCGAGCGCCTTGAGGCGCTGCGCCGTGGCCCCGTCCAAGCGCCGGGCGCTGACCATCAGGAAAGCGGCGGGGTGGTCCTGGCGCAGCCGAGCGACCAGCTCTTCGGCGCCGGATTCGAAGGCGCACAGCCAGACGATCTCGGGGCAGGCATCGCCATGGCGCCAGAAGCGCAGCTCCGGGACCTCGGCGCGCAGGTGCAAACGCAGCAAGGCCACCGTGTTGTCCCCCTCTTCCCCGTCGGCAGCAATCGCCGCCTGCCGTTCCCGGTGGCCGAGCACCAGCCGGCAGGCGGGACGCCTGCTGAGCAGCAGACCCACTTCGAGGGGCGCGGCGCGGCGCGGCTCGAGCTGGCGCGCCAGGACCCCCTCCGCCGGAAACGCGGGAGCCGGCCCGAGCGCCCCAGGAGCCGAATCCTTCGGCTGGAACGGCCGGAGCACAACGGCGCGCTCGTCGGTCGTGCGAGCAGGGAGGGAGTTGGGGGCCATGGGAGGGGTGCTGGGGAACGACACCGCCCGGTTCTGGGCCGGGCGCGAGCTGGTCGAGGCGGACTGGGGGTCGCGGTCTTCTCCCATCGGAGCCGGGTTGAACATCCTTCTGGGGAAAACGTCGCTGTCCTGGCAGCCGGAAGGGAATTCCCCTCCGAAGCTCGGAGCCGCGACGCCGGCCGACGCCAGGCTCCGGAGAACCCGCGCAGGCCGAGGAAGGTGGGCCAGCGCGGGGGGTCGGGGGCAGCCGCCCCCCCGCGATTCACCGCATCCTTATGCCCCGGCAACTTTTCGGCTACGAATTCGTTCTCCGCTCGCCCCGCTAGGGGGACTGGCGCGGTCGGATTTTTCGCCGCCGGAGGTTCGAGTCAGCCCTGTCTACGCCGTACAAGGTCGGCGCTTCTCTGCCCGCCGGCTCCCAACCCGCTACCCCCATGAGCCCCCGCTCCCTGGGCTGGCTTCTGGCCGCCCTGTCCCCCCTGCTCCTCGGCCCCATCTGGGCCCGGCCCGCAACGGCCTGCGCCCAGGACGAGGCGGGTCGAGACCAAGATCGCCTGCGGCCCGACCTGACCTTCAGCCTGGGCGAGGACTACTCCATGGACAATGCGGCCTACGCCGCCTGGATCCTGCGCATCCGGGGGCCGATCCGGGCCGAGGACTTCGCCGTGGCGATGCGGGTCGAACAGCGCTGCGCCGCCGAGGGCATCGCAGTCGAGGAGGCGGAGGTGCAAGCGCAGCTCGAGGCGGAGCTCAGCGAGCGCTTGGACAAGGCGTTTTCGGGAGACCGCGAGGCCTGGCTGAGGGAGGTCAAGCAGGACGGCCTCACCGAAAGAGGACTCCGGCTGGCACGCTCCCAGGCGATCCGGCACGAGCTGCAGGCCAAACGCCTGACCGCGGCCCATTGGACCCCGCAGGAGGACCGCCTGAAGCGACTGTGGGAGTTCCGCTACGGGCCGCGGGGGCGGGGGATGGTGCTGCGGGGCCTGCAGCGCCGCATCGTCAACGAATTCGACCCGGCCACCATGGACGCGACCTCCTTCAACCGGCGCGGGGACGAGCTGCGTGCGGAGGCGCTGGCGGAGCTGTCGGAGCTGCGCGCTCGCGCCCTGGCGGGCGAGAGCTTCTCCGGCCTGGCCCGGCGCCTGTCCGACGATGTGGAAAGCAAGGCCAGCGGCGGGCGCCTGCCGGGCGAGTTCTGGAACCCGGAGGGCTGGCCTGACGAGATCCGCGAGGCGCTGCTGGCCTTGCAGCCGGGGGAGATCTCGGCGCCGCTCCTGGGCCGCGGCGGCGTGTGGATCTTCGAGCTGATCTCCGCGACCGAGAACCCCCTGGAAGAGGTCCGCGATCGCCTCTACGCGGACATGCTGGCCAGCGGGCCCGAGACCGATGAGATCTCCGCCTATGTGGACGGCCTGGCCCCCGAGTTGCCCTTGGAGGTGCTGCCGGCGCTGTATGCACCCAAGCTGGACGACGCAGCGGGCTGGCAGGCGCCGGTGGTGCGGGTGGGCGACCGCCACTACAGCGCCGCCGACTACGATGCCTGGCTGCGGCGCAACGAAGGCGAGCTGATCGCCCAGCGCCTGGCGCTATTGGCCAGCGTCGAGCTGGCCGGTCGGCGCGCCGGGGTCGAACTCCGCGACGAACAGATCGAAGCGCGCATCGAGCTGGACAGACAGCTGATCATCGACGAAGCCTTCAAGGGGCGCCCAGAGCTGTGGGAGAACGACCTGCGTCTGCGCCGCCGCACGACCGAGATCTGGCGTCAGGAGGCTCGCGAGCGGGCCCGCATGGACCTGACCGCGGAAGCGCTGCTGTTCGCAGACGAGAACTGGCTCGAGCAGCATCTGCGCTTCCAATGGTCCGAGCGCTACGGCGCCGACGGCGTGCAGGTGGAAGCGCGCCAGATCGTCAAGAACATCCCCGTGGGTCCCCGCGAGGAAGGCGAGCACGAGCGCCGCTACATGAACCGCGTCAGCGAGGCGGCCGTGCCCCTCTACCACGCGCTGGAGCAGATCAAGGAACGCACCCAGGATGGCGAGGATTTCGGGGCTCTGGCGAAGCGTGAAAGCGAAGACGCCGAGAGCGCCCGGTTGGGCGGCGTGCCCCCGGGTGGGTTCCAGTTCCTGTCCTTCGACGAGGTGACCCGCTCGGCGCTGATGAACGCCAAGCTCGGCGAGGTCGTCGGCCCGTTCCAATCGGGCCAGCGCATGTTCCTGTTCGAGGTCCTTTCCAAGCGCTCGGTGCCCTACGAGACCGAACGGGCGGTGCTGCTGGAGGAGGCGCGCGGCAAACGCCTTCCGGCGATCGAAACCGGCATCATGAAGAACAAGCTCTTCAAGCCCGAACAGGTCCGCTTCGAGGCCGGCCTGTACCGCTGAATCGCGCCCGGCGCGGGCCGGTGACGCGCCGCCCCCCTTCGGAGCCGAAGGGGGGGCCCGGGATGCGTCCGATCCGGCCCGCGCCTCGGGTCGGCGGAGCGCGCCCCCGCCGCGCTCAGTCCGAGCCCTCGGCGGCAGCCCCCAACGAAGCGCGCAGCTCCTGCGCTTCGCCGAGCCAGGCGGCAGCCGAAACATCCCCGGGTGCCTGGCGGGCGCGCGCCTCGAGCGCCGAGGCCAGTCCCAGGCGCAAATCGCGGGATTCGGGATCGAAGGCGAGCGCCTCACGGAACCGCCGCTCGGCGACCTCGGGGCGGCCCAACTCGAGCTGGATCCAACCCGCCAGGGAACGGGCCCGGAACTGCTCGCGCGGGTTCGTCCGGGGGTCCGACACGACCCCCTCGAGCCGCTTGAGGGCCCCACGAATCGCCGCCTGCGCCGCGGCCCGCTGCTCCGGTTCGCTCGCGCCCAAGCCCTCGAATCCGCTGCGGGCTTCCGCTTCGCTGAGCAGGGTCGACACGCGGGGATCGGCGGGAAAACGCTCGCCCAGCTCGCGCGCGATGCCCAAGGCCTCCGGCAGGCCGCTCGGATCGCGCAGCCTCTCGACGGCCAGATTGAAGTCCCGCTCGGCCAGGTCCTCCGCCCTCTGCGCCGCCGTCAAGGGGCTCCACAGCACGGGCAGGGACCCGAGAACCAAGGCGGCCGCGAAGCGCCAGCGGCCCTGGAGCCCCGAGCGCCAGGCCGAGGGCAGGGCCGCCGCGAACAGACCGGCGAAGGGCAACAACGGCACCAAGAGGGCCAGCCGCACCCGGTCGCTGGTCACCGTGGCGACGATCGTGCCGAGATACAGCACGAACAGCGCCGCCAGCACGGTCCCTGCGGCCGGCCGCCGACGGGACTGCAACCACCACAGCAGGCCGGCCAGCCCCAAGCTGCCGCACAGGCGCCAGTCGATCGGCCAAGCGCTCAACCAGCCGAGCTGCCGGCGGTCCCAGTCGTAGCTGTGGTTGTCGGGGACCTCGTAACCGGACAGGGTCAAGCGCAGCTTGTTCCACAGGATCCGCGCGTGGGCCGCGGGAGCGCGCTGCATGGAGCGCCAGGTCTCCCCCAGCCAAAAGGCGCTGACCTCGCCCATGTCCAAGGGCCGACCGACCCGGCGCTCGGCCTCCCGGCGCCAGTCGCCGGCCTCGTGCTCGGGGATGCCGCGCACCCACGAGAACTCAGAAGCGCGTCCATAGGGGTTTTCCAGGTTGTTGCCGCCGTAGACGTTGGTGCCGGCGCCGCTGGTGGTCAGGGCGAACACCCCGCCGACCGCCTGGTTGCGCAGGGCCACCGGCAGCAGCACGCACAGCACGCCCCCCAGGATCGCCGCACAGGCCGACAGCTTTCGAAGGAGCCCTGCTTGCCGCTGCCGCAGAGCCAGCAACAGCGGCGCTGCGCACAGGATCGGCAAGAGCAGCAGCATGTTCCCGCGCAGCAGCGCTCCCAGGCCCGCCAGCACGCCCAAGGCGAACAGACGGCCCCTCGGGGCCGCTCCGGGGGCGCTCGAGGTGCTGAGCAGCAGCCAGGCCAACCCGGCCAGGAGCGGCAGGAACAAGTTGGGCTTGAGCAGCCAGGCCGGCAGCAGCAGCGTGGGTCCGTGCAATGCGAGCAGCAGCCCCGCCAGGAAGCCCGGGGCGGGTCCGAAGGCACGGCGGGAGAGGGCCGCCACGAGCACGCAGGTCGCCGCGCCGAGAAGCACCTGGATCCGCCGCAGGGCCGCGCGAGCAGCCGGCGGTTCGCCGGCCAGGGAGTAGACCACGCCGATGAAGTAGGGATAGAGCGGCTCCTGGAAGAAGACCTCATCCCCGAGCCAATCCCCGGCGGCGATGCGCTGCCCCCATCGCTCGTAGGACTGCTCGTCGATCACCGGCACCTGGGCCAGGGGGTGCTGGCGTTCGTAGGTCGACAGCGCCGCAAAGCGCAGCCCCGCCGCCAACAAGAACAGCGCCAACCAGGGCCAGAGCGCTCGCCAGGTGGGCAAGCGCCGCGGCCGCGCCCCGCAGAGCTGGGCCGCGGAAGAGGATCCCGGCGCAGCGCTCATCGGGCCATCTCCCAGCTGTCGCTCGACTTGGCGCGGGCTTCGGCGCGCCGGGCGCGCTCGATCAACGCCAGCAGCCGGGCCAGGTCGCGACCCGGACCGAACAGGTGCGCCAGGCCCAGGCCGAGCAGGCAGGCCAGCCCGGCCCCGGCCCCGGCCCACCCCCAGACGGCCCCCGCCAGCAGGATCAAGACCAGCGGGTAGAGCCAGGGAGCGGCGGCCGGGGCGATGCCGTAGGCGCCCAGCTGCAGCCGGTCCAGCGGGCTGCCCCACGATGTCCCCCGGACTGTGCGCAGGACCTGGAAATAGGCCCGCGCCCGGCGCTCCGCCTGACCGGCCCGGGGCGCTCCGCGGGGCTTGACCTCCAGGAAACGCGCCGCGGGAACCAGCGCGGTGCGCCAGCCGGCTGCGCGAACCGCCAGCATCAAAGCCAGATCATCCGCTGCGATCCCCGCTGGGGGCCATACATCGGTCGTCCGACGCCATGCCAAGAGCTGTCCGTGCACGCTGAACAGCTTGCCCCAGCGGGATTCGAGCCGGCGCACAGCCGCGGTCCAGCGGTCGTAGCGTTCCGCGGCCGGCACGGGCTCGGCCCCGGAGGCTCCCCGGCAGCTGCCATCGGCGGCCAGGTCCCGCACGAACTCCTGCGCCGCGCAGCACAGGCCCAGCCGGGGGCATGCGTCGAAGGCCGCCGCGAGGGCCAGCAGCGAGCCGGGGCGCTGGACCACGTCGGCGTCGCTGAGCACCCACAGGTCGACTCCGCCCAGGCGCTCGAGGCCCGCGCGCAGGGCCTGGGCCTTGCCCGCCGGGCCGGGGCTCTCGAAGAGCTCGAGCGACACGTTCGCCGGGCGCGGCAGCCGCCGCACCAGCTCGCGGGCCAGGGCCGCCGTCCCGTCGGTCGAATGGTCGTCGATCACCAGCACGGCGTGCTCTGCACCGGGGGGAAAAGTGTCCGAGAGCAGGTTGCGCAGACGGCGCTCGAGCACCGCCGCTTCGTTGCGGCAGGGCAGCAACACCCCCAGCCGGGGCGGAACGGCGGCCGGCCGGCTCAGCGCCCCAGGGCCTTGGAGAGCAGGCTCGGCCAAGCGCGCGGGTTGAAGAGCACGTTGTCGGCCTGGGCGCACTCCCAGGTGCAGGCGCAGCGGGTGGCGCGGATCTCGGTCCGCAGTTCCTCGGCGGCGGCGGACTCCCACAGGCTGGCGAGGTCCCAATCGTGCGCCGCCAGATTGCCCATGGACCGGCCCAGGATCTCGCAGGGGTGCACCTCGCCGTTTTCGAAGATCACCGCCGAGAGCTTGCCCGCGGTGCAGGGTAGGTGCCGGCTGCGATCGCCGGAAGCCACGCGCTCCACGTGGTCGTACATGGCCGCGTCGCGGGCCCGGGCCAGGCGTGCCAGCGGGAAATCGAAGTAGGGCAGCAGCCCGGCGTTGATCAGCTCGCGCTTCTTCTCGACGACCTCGCGATAGCGCGCCAAGTCCACGCTCAGCAGCGACTCGTCGAGGGCCGTGCCGCGCGCCAGATTGATCGTCACGTTGTCGGGGGCCAGCTCGCGCACCAGCTCTTCGAGATGCGCGGCCAGGCCGTCCTGGTTCTCGCGGGTGACGGTCATCAGGATGCCGACCCCTAGGTTCGGGTGCTCGCGCTTGAGGGCCTTGAGGCGCCGCACGGCCTCCATCGAGCGGCCGTGCCCTCCGCTCACCTGCCGGATCGAGTCGTGGATCGCAGGCGGTCCGTCGAAGGACACCGAGACGGACAGGAAAGTCTCCGGGTTGGAGCGGGCCATCTCGACGACCAGCTCGTCCTGGCGCGGCACCAGGCCGTTGGTGGGGATCGCCAGGTGTCGCAGACCGCGGCTGCCGAAGCTGCGCGCCAAGGTCGCCAGATCCTTGCGCAGGAACGGCTCTCCCCCACCGAAGCTGACCCACAGCAGCGGCCCCAGCCGCTCGCACGAGGCGGCCAGGCGGTCGATCTGCTCCGCGGATGGACCGGAGACGCCCGCGGCGACCTCCTTCCAATGGAAGCAATGCCGGCAGCGCAGGTTGCAGACGCCGGTCACGAACAGCGTCAGGTGCAAGGGCGGCCCGTCGTGGGACAGGGCCCTGGCGGCAAAGGGGAGGTAGCGGGTCGCTTGCACGGGTCGCAGGGAGCGCCTGAGGATAGCCCGCCGGAGGTCGGCCCGACGGACGGGCCGCTGGGGGGCAGGCCATTGCTGCAAGCGGACTCTCCAGCGCCCAGAAAAGTGGCGGCGCGGCGCGCCCCGGCTCTGAGCTCGCAGGGCGGCGGCCACCGGTGCAGGCCGGCGGGTCGGTTCGGCGTCTCCAGCACGCGCCGCGCCGGATTCCCCGTCGACCGGTCCGCCCGCGGCAGCCCATGATCCCTTGGGCAGAGCCCCCCGCTTCTAGGGCTGGTAGCCGCGGGCCCTCGATGGGCCGGGGGTCCTGGGCCGCGCCGCTCCCCCCTCTGGGCGGCCGGCTTCCCCCGGCTCGCGGCGCTCTGCGCCTCCGAAAGCGTCTAAGGAGCCCTCTTCGCAGGCCCCGGGCTCCCGCGGACCACTGGTTCCCGCGTGCCACAGTTGCGCTGGCGAGGCGCTCCTTCGACCGGCGGAAATCGATCGCCGGCGAGCGGGGAAACCTGTCGCTGGGGCCTCCAGGCGCGCTGCCAGCGCGGCCGCCGCTCGGTTGGCCTTCGGACCGGTCGATCGCGGCCGAGGCCGCCGCCCCCGGAAAGGGAGATCGGCAGCCAGGTCGAGGCCAGCCCAGCTAGGGGCCAAGCGAGCGGGCCCCCCGATCCGGTCGGATCGGGGGGCCCGCGTCGCTCGCCGACGATCCCGAGGCTCGGGACGGCTGGCGGATCAGGTCACTGGGTGGTGACCGAGTAGCCGAAGGAGCCGGCCAGCAGGGCCGCTTGGCCGTTCAGGGTGAACAGCTGCTGGAAGACCGTCAGGCCAGCGGGGACGTTGGCCCCGACCGGCAGGGAAACCGTGGCGCGGCCGTTGGTATCCAGGGTGCCGTTCAGGTTCAGCAGGATGTTGCCGGTCACGTTGAGGGTGGCCAGGCCCGGCAGCACGAGGCCCGGCAGTTGGGCGTCGGTCAGGTAGTAGAAGTAGCTCGCGCCCGCCGCACCTTGCAGGCCCAGGTGCAGGGTCGTGCCGGAGAAGGGCACGCTCAGGGCCGCGATCGTCGGCGCTTGGCCGTTGGTCGCGTTGGTGGCCACGCCGAAGCTCGAGCTGAAGTTCAGCGCGGTGCTGCCCGTGTAGTTGAAGGCAGCCGAGGTGCCGGTGTTGTTGTAGCGGTCGGTCGAACGCCAGTTGCCGCTCACGCTGCCCACCAGGTTGCCCGGGAGGACGGCGCGGAAGATCTGGCCTTCAGAGGTCCGGGCCTTGATCGCCGGCAGGGCGAAGCCGTTGACGGTCAGGTTGACGAAGGTCGGGTGGTACCAGGTGACGTAGTAGGGCTCGTTGTCGTAGACCTGGGCGCGCACCGGGAAGCCCGGGGCGGCGGCGACCTTGTTGCTGACCGCCTCGATGCGCGGGATGCGCGGGGCGTGCACGTCCTGCACGTTCAGGGTGTTCTTGTACGTGCGGTTCGCGGCGAAGGAGTCCTCGGCCACGATGATGTCCGGGTCGCCGTCGCCGTCGAAGTCGACGCAGTCGGCGTCGAGCGAGGAGGCCCCGCCGCCGATCTGCTGGACCAGGCTCATGATGCCGTTGCCGGTATCGTTGCGGTACAGCTTGTCGGCGCCGCCGAAGTTGGCCACGAACAGGTCGAGGTCGCCGTCGCGGTCGTAGTCGAGGAAGTCACCCTCGTTGTCGTCCGCGCCGGAGTTCGGCAGGATCTGGATCTGGGTGAAGACCATCGACCCGTTGTTGCGCAGCATCGAGTCGTTGAAGCCCGGCCAGTTGAGGCCGTAGATGTCGAGGTCGCCGTCGCCGTCGAAGTCGCCCAGCTCCTGCTCGTAGTTGTCCGCGCCGGTCGACCAGTTGGCCGGCAGGGCGGCGTGCGACACGTCGCGGAAGCTGAGCGTGCCGGTCTCCTGGAGCCGGTTGCGGAAGATGCGCGGGTTCTCTTGACGGGCGCCGTGGAGGATGTCCAGGTCGAAGTCGCCGTCCATGTCGCCGATGTCGATGTCCAGGGCCGAGCTGGCGATGTCCGCCTGGGCGCCGCTGGTGTTCGTGGTGTTCGACTGGTGGACGCCCTCGGCCCACAGGGCCGGGTTGCCGTTGGCGATGTTGTTGGTGGTCAGCTGGAAGCCGCTCGGGTTGAACTCCACGAACCGGCCGGTGCCGTCGTTCAGGAACAGGCGCGTCGGGACGTTGCCGCCGAAGGCGCCGCCGTAGGAGCTGTGCACCAGGTCGGAGTCACCGTCGTTGTCCAGGTCGCCGAAGTCGCAGTCGCAGCTCCAGTCGATGAACGTGCCGTTCGGCAGGATCGCGCCGGGCGGGATCGAGGAGCCCGGGCCGCCGAGGCCGATCCAGCGGGTCGCGGTCTCGTCGATGTAGAAGCCCAGGGTGCCGCCCTGGATGAAGCCCCGGTTGGTCCACCACTTGTTGCCCTGGTTCGAGAGCTGGGCGGTGTTCGAGCTGTAGATGTCGATGTCGCCGTCGTTGTCGAAGTCGACGAACTCGATGTCGCGGCTTTGGTCCTGCGTGACCGGGAAGCGCGTCGAGGTCTGGTCCAGGAAGGTGCCGATCGGACCGGCCTGCAGGCCGCCGCGGTTGATCCAGATGCGGTTCTGGTCGTTGCCGGCGTCGCCGCCGTCCGCGAAGATGGCATCCCAGTCGCCATCCAGGTCCACGTCGCCGAAGTCGACGTTCTCGGTGCTGGAGGCGATGCCGGCACCCGTCGGGTTGCCGGAATTGTCCTCCACGAACTGGGCGTTGGCCGTACCTGCGAAGCCGAGCAGGCCGGCGCTCGCCAGGAGGGCGAGGGTCTTGGAAGTGGGGTTGCTCATGAGCTGGTGAGGGGCGTGGGTGGGCCCACGTTGAGGAGTCGGGCCCGGGCGACACGCATGCCGCACGGACCGCGGGAGGGTCCTAGAGAGTGTACGCCGAGAACCCGAACCAGGGGGAAGACGTGGGACAGCCAGGTCCAAGTTCCCTTCGGAAGCCCAAACCAGCGCGGCAGAGGGGATCCGGGCCGAACATACCCACCCCAAACCTCGACAGAACTCCGCATTGCTCCCGTCCACAAGTTCGACGGACCTGCCGGACCCCGTGCGCAAAGGAAAAAGGCCCCTGACGAGCGCCCATGCGGGCTCTGGGAGCGTCCCGGCGCTCAGCGGGGACCCGGCCGCTCCGATCGGTCGATTTTTTCTTCTCCCGGGCCGCCCCGCCACCGCCCGCCACCGCCCGTCGGCCGCTCGGGCGGCTGTTCGGGCTGCCGCTCGACGCCCGAGCAAGCCAAACTTTCTCGGGAGGCCACGGCTTGGGGCTCGCCAGCCAGGCCCCCGCCCCGGCCACCCGCGCGGGCCTCGCTCTCTCAGGTCGTCCCCGACCGGACGCCTGCCGCCCGGGCTGCGCCCCGGGCCGCGCCCGGCCAGGTCCCAGCCTCCGCGGCGCCGGTCACTCCGCCGGGCCCAGCCGTGCAGGCTGGCGCGCGAGTAGGGCCAGGGCGGGCGCCAGCAGGCGCTCGACCGTCAAGGT
>JBILNK010000289.1:0-3409 GCA_044375105.1 Planctomycetota bacterium | reverse complement strand
GTCGCCGTGTCCGCATCCTTGCGGTAGGAACAGTAGTCCGGCGCGGTGCTCTGGACCTTCGCGCCGCGCTCGTAGAGTTCGATCTCGGCCGCCGAGGTCGGGGCGAAGAAGCACAGCACCGGGCGGCGCCGGGCGACCGCCATGTGCAGCGCCAGGGAATCGCTGCTGATCAGCAGGTCCAGGGCGTCCACCAGGGCGGCGAAATCGAGCAGGGAGTTGTCGGTGCCCGTGTCGAAGGCATCGACGGCCCCGGCCAGTCCCGCCAGGAGACGGCGATTGCGCTCGGCCTCCTCGGGCCCGCCCAGCAGGGCGAACAGCGGGCGTCCGCGGCCGCGGGTGCCCAGCTCCGCCGCCAACCGGCGGGCCAGCTCGACCGTGCGCTCGATCGGCAGCTTCTTGGACTCCCAGCGGCCCCCGGACCCGGTGTTGAGGCCGATCAGGGGCCGCCCCGGGGCCCAGCCGGCCCGCCGGAAGCGGGCGCGCGCCGCCTCCAGGCGCTCGAGTTCGAGGGGCAGCTCCGGCTCGCCTATGGGGATGCCGAACATGCGCGCGTAGATCGCGGCGTGGCTCTCGCGGTTGGCCAGTTTGAGCTCATCGGCGCGGGCTTTGCCGTGCACGGACAAGAGCCCCATGTCGAACCAGGGCGCCACGTCCGGCGTGTAGCAGCGCTGCTCGCCCCGCAGGTAAGCGCCCGACAGGCGGCCCGGGAATCGGGCCGGATCCGCCACCTGAGTGGCCAGTTCGCACAGCGGCGATTCGTCGTCCAGGGACAGGACCCGGGCCAGGGGCAAGCCGGAGAGCTCCCGGCCCAGCGCGGCCAGGGCGGCGCGATCGTCCGGCGCCGCGGTGAGGACGCGGGCCACCAGGGGATGGCGCTCGACCAGCGGTCGGGCGCCGGGCGCGGTCAGCCAGGTGACCCGCAGGTCCGGATGGCGCAGGCGGAAACCCGGCAGGATCGAGGTGGTCCGCAGCACGTCGCCCAGGGCGCCGGTCTTGATCACCAGGAGCTCGAACATCGGGGCGGTCGGGGGGGGCAACGGTGGGCGCAGGGCGGCCGGCAATCCTACCCCGGAAGAGACGCGGGGCTCGGGGCGATCGCGGCCGTCCCAGGGACCGCGGTCCGAAGGGCGGAGCTGGGCCCCGCGGACACTAGGATCCGCCCATGCACAGCCTGGTGGTCCTGCCGACCTACAACGAAGCGGATAACGTCCTGCCGCTGATCGCCGAGATCCTGCCCCAGGACCCTCTGCTGCACGTGCTGGTGGTCGACGACAACAGCCCGGACGGCACCGGCCGGCTGGTGGCCGAGCTGGGCCAGCGCGAGCCCCGGGTGCACCTGCTGGCGCGACCGGGCAAGCTGGGCCTCGGCAGCGCCTATCTGGCGGGATTCCGCTATGGCCTGGAGCACGGCTTCGAGCGCGTCCTGACCATGGACTGCGACTTCAGCCACAAGCCCCGCTACCTGCCGCTGCTGCTGGCCGGCATGGCCGACCACGATCTGATGATCGGCTCGCGCTACGTGCCCGGCGGCGGGATCAAGAACTGGCCCCTGCACCGCAAGTTCCTGTCCGCCTTCGCCAACCTGTACACGCGCCTGCTGCTGCGCTTGCCGGTGCGCGACTGCACCAGCGGCTTCCGCTGCTACAGCGCCGAGGTCCTACGCCGCGTCGATCCCTTCAAGGTGCGCTCCTCGGGCTATTCCTTCTTGGAAGAAATGGTCTGGCGCGTCCACCGCCACGGCTTCGCCATCGGCGAGACCCCGATCCTGTTCGAGGATCGCGAGCGCGGCGTCTCGAAGATCAATCGCAAGGAGATTTATCGCGCGGCGCTGCACGTGCTGTCGACGGCCCTGCGGCGCAGCCCGGCCCGGGACTGAACCGCGGGCCTGCGCCTGGCGGAGCTTGCGCCGGTTGGCCACCGGATCCAGCGCGCGGGAACAACCGGTCGAGCTCCCTGGCCGAAGGCTGGCTCCCGCGCAGGGCGGGGCAGGCTGGATCAGAGGCCCCGCCAGGACCGAGGCGGGGTCGAGGCCGGACCGAGGCCGTGCCAAGGCTCAGCCGCCGGCGATCGCCAGCACGAGATCCAAGCGATCGCCGTCCTGCACCCGATCGCCGGGCGCGAGCCGCTGGCCGCGGCGCAGGACCTCCGGCAGGATGCGCCCATCGCGCCACAGCCGGGCGGCGAGTTCCCCGTCGAGCCCGGCCGCGCTGGCCACGACTTCGGAGAGCGGGGCGGGCAGCGGGTGTTTGAGCTGTCCGCCGGGCAGGGCCCGGGCCAGAGCGCGTCCGAGGGGGCCGAGCGCAACGAACTCCACGCGGCCCGGCCGCGGGGCGGCGGTCGCTGCCGCTGCGGATGCGTCGAGGGCCCCGGCGGGCGCCGGCCCGGGGGGGCGCCGGGTGCCGCCCGGACCCTGCAAAGGCCGGGCCCGCGGCACGCTCCACAGCCTGAAATCCGGCGCGTCGCTGTCGAGCGCCGGCAATCCGCGCCCGCGCAGCAGCTCCAGGGCCGCGAGGTCCTCGGCGGCGAACAAGCCCGCGGGTGGCTGGGCACCTGCGGCGCCGAGGCGCGCGTCGAGGGCGCGCCGCCGCTCGATCAGCGCGGCACCAAGGCCGATCAACCGATCGGCGGCCGAGCCCTGGCCCCGCGGCAGCTGCGCAGGCCAGAGCCGCGCCGCGAACTCCTCCAAAGCGAGCACCCGGTCGGCGAGCAGCCCCGCCGCCGCGAAGGCGCAGAAGCCGCTCACATCCAGGGCCGCCACCAGATTCTGATGCCACCACAGGCGCGTGGGCAGGTCGTCGAAGCGCGGCCAGCCGAGCTCGTCCCGGGGTGCATCCTGTTGCTCGAGGAACGGAAAGGCGCGCATCGGATCGCTGCCGCCGCTGCTGGTCCATTGCGCCAGGGCCAGGGACCCCGAGAGTCCGCGCGGCGCCACCTGTCCATGCAGATGCAAAGGTGCCGGCAGCGCCAGCTGCCGTGCGGTGGCCACGGCGCCATCCAGCAGGATGCGCTCGGGCGCCTCGGGTTCGAGCGCGCGCTCGAGCAGCGCCGCGGCGCGCTCGCCGTCGAACCGGCCGCCTTCGGCCCGGCACCACAGCTCGAGCGCCGCACCGACCTCCTTGGCGTCGACCCCCAGGCGATCGCACATCGCCAGCAGGCCCAAGGCGGCATCGAAACGCTCAGGCCCCCGCTCCGGCAGCAACGCCAAGGTCGCGCCGAAATGGGCCCGCACCGCGGGGCCCTGGCTGCGCGCAAAACTCCATCCGCAGGGCGTCGGACATCCGCGGCAGCCGTGGCGGCTGGCGCGGGCCGCCTGGGCGTCCTGGGCCAAGCTGGCGCCTTGGGCACTGGAGAGTCCCGCTTCCCCGCGCGCGGCGGAGCCGTGCAGCAGCTCGAGCGTGCCCAATTCGCT
>JBILNK010000061.1:0-21978 GCA_044375105.1 Planctomycetota bacterium | reverse complement strand
CGCATCGATCAGGGAAGCATGCAGCAGGCTGTCGCACACCAGCGCGTCGCGTCGATCGACCAGGGCTCCCAAGAGGCCCAGATTGGCCTGATAGCCGCTGGGGAACAGCAGCGCGTCCTCGGCGCCGAGCCAGGCCGCGGCGCGCGTTTCGGCCCAGGCCTGTTCCGCACCGCCGCCGCCCAGGAGGCGCGCCGCCCGGCCGCCCGCGCCGGAGGCTTCCAGCGCCTCGACGCCGGCCCGCGCCAGCTCCGGGCGCCGGGCCAGCCCCAGGTAGTCGTTGGAGCAGAAGTCGACGCCCAGGGGACCCTGCGGGCGACGTCGGCGCAGATTGCGCGCCTCCAGTGCGGCCAGTTCGGCTTCGATTTCGGCCTCGAGGCCGTCTTCCCCGGAATCACCCATGGATCGGCATCGCCCCGCGGCCGGAGCCTGGCTCCGCCCGCGGGGCCGCAGGTCAGTGGCAGGCGCCGCTGCCGCAGGTGTCGGCGGTCGAGGGCTTGGATCCGGCTTGGGGGTCGCTCTGGGCGCAGCTTTCGCCGCGCGGCACACGCAGCGCTTCGAGCCCGAGCTTGCTCAGCAGCGCCGCGTCCTTGCTGGGTCCCGGATTGGGGGTCGTCAGCAGTTCATCGCCCACGAAGATCGAGTTGGCTCCAGCCAGGAAGCACAGCGCCTGGGCTTCCTCGCTGAGCGCCGTGCGCCCCGCGGACAAGCGCACCCAGCTGTGCGGCATCAGCAGGCGCGCCACCGCCACGGTGCGCACCAGCTCGTCCCAGGCCAGGCGCGGCGTGTCGCCCAGGGGCGTGCCTTCGATCGGCACCAAGGCGTTGATCGGCACGCTCTCCGGCGGCGGCTGCATGCGCGCCAGCTCGTAGAGCAACTCGGCGCGGTCCGCTTCGGCTTCGCCGAGGCCCAGGATCCCGCCGCAGCACACCGAGATGCCCGCGGCGCGCACATGCTCGAGGGTCCTCAGCCGGTCCGCGTAGCTGCGCGTGGAGATGATCTTGCCGTAGTGGCTCGGGCCGGTGTCGAGGTTGTGGTTGTAGTAGTCCAGGCCGGCGGCCTTGAGCGCGGCGGCCTGGTGCGGCTCGAGCATGCCCAGGGTGGCGCAGCTTTCGAGGCCCAGGGCCTTGACGCCGCGCACCATCGCCAGCACCTGCTCGAACTCCTTGCCGTCGCGCACCTGGCGCCAGGCGGCGCCCATGCAGAAGCGATCGGCCCCGTTCTGCTTGGCGCGCTCGGCCTGGGCCAACACGTCGCCCACGGCGGAGAGCGGTTTGCGATCGACCGGCGTGTCGTAGCGGGCCGACTGGGAGCAGTACTTGCAATCCTCCGGGCAACCGCCGGCCTTGATGTTGGCCAGCTGCGAGCACTGCACCTTGCCCGCGTCCTGGTGGCGGCGGTGCACGGCGGCGGCTTCGAACACCAGCTCGAGCAGCGGCCGCGCGAACAGGGCGCGCACCGCCTCCAGGGTCGGGCCCGCGGGCGCTTCGGCCGTGGGGCCCTCCGCCTGCCGGTGGCTGCTTTCCAGCGGGGGGTGGGCCAGGGCCGCGGCGCTGTCGATCAGATCGCTCATGGGGGGCGGTGGGGGACCCAGGCTGGCGGCCGGGGGGCCGGTATGCTACCGGCTGAGCGCAGGCGCCGCACCCTCGGGCCGCCTTCCGCCGGCAACCGGCGTGCGCCGCATCCCCGCCGGCCGAAGCCCCCCCATGACCGCCAGCCCGTCCCAGCCCAACTATTGGGAGTACATCCGCGTCGAGGAACTGCTCAGCCTGCAAGGGGGCCTGGAGGGCGACGAGGCCCAGCTCTCCAACGACGAGGTGATGTTCATCACCGTCCACCAGGTCTACGAGCTGTGGTTCAAGCTGCTGCTGCGCGAGCTGACCAGCCTGCGCAACCTGCTCAAGCAGCCGGTCGATGACGCGCGCATGGCGGAGGCCGTCGGTGGCGCGCGCCGGGCCAGCACGATCCTGCGCCGCTGCGTGGATCACTTCGAGGTCATGGAGACGCTGACCACGCGAGCCTACCTGGCCTTCCGCGACAAGCTGATGCCCGCCAGCGGCTTCCAGAGCGCCCAGATGCGCCAGATGGAGATCCTGCTGGGCCTGCCGGACGAAGAGCGCATCGGCCTGGGGCTCGAGGGCAGCTATCTGGACGCCCTGCGGGCCCACGGCGGCGCCAACTCGCCGGCCCTCGAGCGCGTCAACCGCACGCGCGCCGATCGCCCGAGCCTGCGCGAGGCCTTCGATGCCTGGCTGCATCGCACGCCGATCGACGGGGTCGGTCCCGAGCATGCCCACGCCGAGCACGAACTGGATCGGTTCTTGGGCCGCTATGCCGCGGCCCACGCCCTGCAGGTCGACGCCTCCCATCAGGCCGCGCGCATCCTGGTGCGCACCCCCGAGGACGAGCGCAAGCTGGCCGAACGCTACGGCAACGAGAAGCGCTCGCTGCTCGAGTTTCTGCAGCCCAAGGACGGCGATGGCCCGGCCCGCCGCCGCCGCCGGGCGGCCCTGCTGTTCATCCTGACCTATTGCCACCTGCCGCTCTTGGCCTGGCCCCACGCGCTGGTCGAGGCCATGATCGAACTCGAGCAGCACCTGGTCATCTTCCGCCAGCGCCACGCGCGCATGGTCGAGCGCGTGATCGGCCGGCGCGTGGGCACCGGGGGCTCGAGCGGCGTCGATTACCTCGACCAGACCGCCCTGGCCTATCGCGTGTTCCGGGACCTGTGGAGCGTGCGCACGTACCAGATCCGCGCGGATCTGGCTCCGGCCCTCGAGCGGCCGCATCTGTTCGCCTTCGCGCCGCGCTGATGGCCGGCCGGGTGTGGCCCGAGCCCTGCCCGAGCCGCTGCGCGGGTCCGTGAGCCGGACCCGCAGCTGGCAGCGGGCAGCCAGTTCCCCTCGGATCGGCGCTGCGCGGATCTGGCTCGAGGTGCGGGATCCAGGTGGCTGGGGTGACCCGCCTCGCAGGGCCCCGGGGCGGGCGGAAGGTCGAGTTCCTGGGCGAAGTGCGGCGACCGTAGGGCGCGGGGAGAAGCAAGCCGTCCCTTGACCGATTCTTGGCAAAGGGCTCCTAGCCTCCCCATCCATCGGCCTTGCCACTCGGGCCGCCCCCCCCAATGTCTCAACGCAGCGTCCTGGTCGTCGAGGATGAGCCGGATATCCGCGATCTGCTGGTGCAGCTGCTCCAGCGCGAAGGATTCAAGGCCCGCGGGGTCGACGACGGCAAGGCGGCCCTGACCCAGGTGCGCCATTCACCGCCGGATCTGCTGCTGCTCGACCTGATGCTGCCCGGCATGAGCGGCCTCGAGCTGACCCGCATGCTGAAGCAGGGCGACGGGTCCACGGGCACCTCCGAGATCCCGATCGTGATGCTGACCGCCAAGGGCGAGGAGACCGACGTGGTGCTGGGCCTGGAGATGGGGGCGGACGATTACCTGACCAAGCCCTTCAGCCCCAAGGAGCTCCTGGCCCGGGTCCGGGCCGTGCTCCGGCGCAGCGAGCGCCCGCCCGTGACGGCCAACGGTAAAGCCTCGACGCGCATCGAAATCGGCCCCATGCTGATCGACAGCGAACGGTTCGAATTCCGCCTGGACGGCGAATCGGTCGAGCTGACCCGCGCGGAATTCCGCTTGATGTGGACCCTCGGATCCCGCCCGGGCCGCGTCTACACCCGCGGCGAATTGGCCGACCGCATCACCGCCGGCGAGAGCATCATCCTGGACCGCAACGTGGACGTGCACATCAGCTCGGTGCGCAAGAAGCTCGGCCCCCACGGCGACCTGGTCCAGACCGTGCGCGGAGTGGGCTATCGCCTGCGCGATTGAAGCCGAACCGCGCGCCGTGCCGGACCCGCTCGGGCGCGCGCACAGGAGCCCGGTCAGCTTCCCCGGAACCGCTGCCAATCGATGCCCAGCTTGCGCATGCGCGCCCGCAGGGTGTGGGGGTTGATGACCAGCAAGCGCGCTGCTCCCGCAGGCCCTTCGATGCGGCCTCCGCAGAGCTCGAGGGCGCGTTCGATGTGGTCCCGTTGGGCCTGATCCAGGCTCGCCAAGCGGGGCCTCGCGACCGCTGGGCCCCCCGTTTGCGGGGCTGACGTGGCGCCGCCACCCATGCCCAGGGCGGTGCGGATTTCCAGCGTGCGCCCTTCGCCCAGGATCGCGGCCCGGTCGATCACCGCGGCCAGCTCCCTCACGTTGCCGGGCCAGCGATAGGCCACCAAAGCGGCGATGTCCCCGGGCCCGGGCTCGCATTCGGGCAGACCGAAACGCTGGGCGGCCCGGCGCGCGAAGTGGGCGGCCAGGGCCGGGATGTCGTCGGTGCGCTCGCGCAGCGGGGGGATCACGATCGGAAAGGTGGCCAGCCGGTACCAGAGATCCTCTCGGAAGATGCCTTCCTGGACCATGGCCGGCAGATCGCGGTGCGTGGCCGCCACGATGCGGCAATCGACGTGCAGGGTCTCGTGGCCCCCCACGCGCTCCAGGCTGCCGTCCTGCAGCACCCGCAGCAGGCGCACCTGAGCGGCCAAGGGCAACTCTCCGATCTCGTCCAGCAGCAGCGTTCCGCCGTCGGCGCGCTCGAACCAGCCGGCGTGCCGGGCGGTCGCACCCGTGAAGGCGCCGCGCTCGTGCCCGAACAGCTGGGAGTCGATCAGTTCGGGAGGGATCGCGCCGCAGTTGACGCGCACGAAGGGGCCCAGGCGCCTGGTCGACCCGCGATGGAGCGCTCGCGCGACGACCTCCTTGCCCGAGCCGGTTTCGCCCAGCAACAGGACCGGCGCGTCGGAGCGCGCCACGCGCCGCACGCGGTCGAACACCTGCGCCAGCCCCTGCGCAGCGCCGATGATGGCCTCGGATCCGCCCGGGGGAGCCGACCTGCCGCGGGCTTGCTCGGGGTCGGCGGCCTCCGTTGGACTCAGCAGGGCAAGACCCGCTTCCAGGGGCCCCGCGAAGGCCGAGAGCAGCGCCTCTGGCACCTGCGCGGGTCCCCAGGCGAGCCACACCCCCGCTTGTCCCCGACTCTCCAGGGACCGCAGGCAGGCCCAGCGGGCCCCGATCTGCTCGATGTGCCGGCGCAGCCCCGCCGCCCGGCTCGGCCAGCGTTCCGGGCGCAGCTCCCCATCCGCGAGGCCGGCCAGCTCCCCGGCCTCCAGGGCCTTCAGGGCGGCCGGAAGCGCGGGCTGCGCCCCAAGCGAGAGCCAGAGCTGGACCGCGGCCGCGGGGGACCCGGAGCCCCAGCGGAAAGCGGCCAGGCCGCCGAGCCCCTGCTGTCCGAGCCCGGTTTCCCAGGCCTCCAAGGCGCCCTGTAAGCCTGGGGCCGAGCGCAGGGCCCTCCAGAGGGCGAGTTCCAGGGAGGGCGGCTGCATGGGGCGCTCTTATCCATCATATATCACGGAACCGGCCATCGAATGATACGGCCTACCCGTGATGGGGCACGGGTTCGCGGCCTGCGGAGGCCTTGCGGGCACCGCCCCAGGCGCCGGCTCCCCTGGCACGGCGCTTGCGAAGGCCCCTGCATGGCAAGCACCCCCGACCACGGACCCGAGGATCGCGGCCACCCTTCGCCGGAAGGGCGGGCTCTGCGCTGCGATCTGGCCGTGGTCGGTGCGGGCTTCTGCGGTCTGGCCACCCTGGCCCAGCTTTTCGCCGGATGGAGTGGGGGGCCCCTGCGGGTGGTTTGGATCGAGCGCGGGGGGCGCTTCGGTCCGGGGGTGGCCTACTCAGCGCGCTCCGGGCGGCGGCTGCTCAACGTGCGCGCCGGAGCCATGAGCGCCCTGCCCGACCAGCCCGACCACTTCCTGGCCTTTGCCCGCCGGGCCGCCGACGGGTCCGAACAACCCTGCGGCCAGGACTTCCTGCCGCGCTCGCTCTACGGCCGGTATCTCGAGGATTGCCTGCGTCAGGCCGAGGCGGCCGTGGCCGGGGTGGCGAGCCTGGTGCGGCTCCGCGGCGAAGCGATGCGCTTGCGGGGGCCGGATGGTTCCGGTTGGGCCGGCCTGACGCTGGCCGATGGAACGCAGGTCAGCGCTCAGCGGGTCGTGCTCGCCCTGGGCAATGCCTTGCCCGCGCGGCCGGCTTGGCTGGAAGGCTTCGAGCCGGGGTCCGATGACCGTCTGCTGACGAACCCCTGGGACGAGAACGCCCTCGAATCCATCGGGCCCGACGAGCGCGTGCTCGTGCTCGGCACCGGCCTGACCGCCATCGATTCGATCCTCGACCTCGCACCGCGCTTGTCCCGCGGCTCGATCCTGGCGGTTTCCCGTCGCGGCCTGGTGCCCAGGCCGCACCGAGACCTGCACGATCTGCCCGCGTTGCCGCCCCTGGACCTGCAGCCGAAGGAGCAGCGCAGCGTGCTGGCCCTGCTGCGCGGGCTGCGCCGGCGGGCGCGGGAGCAGCAGGGCCGCGGAGGGGACTGGCGGCAGGTCATCGACGCCCTGAGGCCCCACACCCAGGGTTTGTGGGCCGCGCTGCCGCTCGAACAGCGAGCGCGTTTCCTCGAACGGCTTGCGCCTTACTGGGATGCCCACCGCCACCGGCTGCCCGGCTCGGCTTGGGCTGCGCTCGGCGCGCACCTACACACCGGCCGCGTGCGGCTGCTCGCTGGCCGGGTCCGTGCGCTGCGAGCTTTGCCGCGCGGCCTGCAGGTCGATGTCCAGCGACGCGGGGCCCTGGGCAGCGAGCGGATCGAAGTCGATCGCCTGCTGCTCGCCAACGGCCCCGAAACCGACCCGGCCCGGGCGTACGGCCCGCTGGTGTCCACGGCCCTCGCCGAGGGACTGCTGCGCCGCGATCCCCTCGGATTGGGCCTGGAGTCGACGGCCGAGGGCCGGGCCTTGGATCGCGCCGGCCGGGTGCTGCCCTGGCTCGACCTGATCGGGCCCCTGCGGCGAGCCAGCCTGTGGGAATCCACGGCCGTGCCCGAACTGCGCGGGCAGGCGCAGCGGCTGGCTGAGCGCCTGCGCAGCCGACTGGATCCCCGCGACAGCCTCGTGACCTGCCGTCCATGAAGCCCATGCCCAGAGCCCTCCACCGCCTGTGTCGCCTGGCCGAATTCGTGCTGGCTATGGTGATGCTGCCCCACGACGGGCCGGACCCCGAGCTGCTCGCCTGCAAGACGCCTTGGGCGCCCGAGACCGGGCGAACCGCCGGCAGGGCTTGACCTGCGAACCGCCCGGGCCGGCCGCCCGCTCTGCCCCTTCGTTCCGAACTCCCGACCATGACCCTGCGACTCAACGACATCGCTCCCGACTTCACCGCCGATAGCACCAGCGGCCGGATCGAGTTCCACCGCCATCTGGGGACCTCCTGGGGTGTGCTGTTCAGCCACCCACGCGACTTCACGCCGGTCTGCACCACCGAGCTCGGGCGGGTGGCCCAGCTGGCGCCCGAGTTCCAGCGCCGTGACGTCAAGGTGCTCGGCCTGTCGGTCGATCCCCTAGAAGATCACCGACGCTGGGCCGGGGATATCGCCGAGACTCAGGGGGTGGCGCTCAATTTCCCGTTGATCGCCGACCCCGACCGGCGCGTCGCCGAACTCTACGGAATGATCCACCCGAAGGAGCTCGAGACCTTGACCGTGCGCTCGGTCTTCGTGATCGATCCACAAAAGCGCATCCGCCTGACGATCACCTACCCGGCCAGCACCGGCCGCAACTTCGATGAGCTGCTGCGCGTGATCGATTCGCTCCAGGCGACCAGCCGCCATCCGATCGCCACCCCGGCCGACTGGCGCCCCGGCCAGGACGTCATCATCAGCCCCAAGCTCGACGAGGCCGAGGCCAAGCGGCGCTTCCCCGGCGGATTCCGCACCCTCAAGCCCTACCTGCGCTACGTGCGGCAACCGGATTGATGATCGGAATCATCGGCCCCGGCTGCGCCTAACCCCCGCTGCCAGCCTGTGCGTCTGCCTGTGGGGCGCGTTGGGACGGCGGCTGTGCGCTGAATGCGCCGCCGAACGCCGACCCATCATCGACCCTGGAGCGGCGGTTGGGAGCCGAGCGCCGTGCTCGGCTCCCCGTCCAGTCCGAGGCGCCTCCGGGTCAAAACGCGACTTCCCAGCGCAGGGAGAGGATCCGGCCGGAACCGTCGGTGTATTCCTCGGATTCGACCAGGATGTAGTTGGTCTGGAAGCGCACGGAGGGGTTCAGGTACCAGTTGATTCCGAGGCTGGTGTTGCGCAGCTCCTGGCCCGCTACGGCTTCCTTGTAGTCGGCTTCGGAATAGCGCAGCGCAACCTCCCAGGCGCCGATGCCGTTGCCGAAGCCCTTGAAGTTGCTGCGCGGGCGCACGCGGTCGAACAGGCCCTGCTTGTAGGGCCGGCTCTCGCCGGTGAGGAAGTAGCTGGCCTGGACGTAGAAGCCGTCCAGGCGCGGGTCCGAGGTGGAGACGGAATCCACATCGGCCTGCATGAATTCGCCTTGCAGCGAGAAAGGCCCGAGGGCCGTGGCCGCCTCGAGCCCCAGCAGGGCCAGCTTGTTGGCATCGACCAGGGCCGCTTCGGTGTCGATCCAAGGGGCCTCGGTGAAGGCCTCGGGGCGGGTCTGGAAGCGCAAGCCTTCCTGCACGGAGCGTCCGGAGTAGGCCGCGCCCAGGTGCACGAGATTTTCGGCTTTTCCGCCCAGGTCGAGGAAGGCGTAGGAAACACGACCGGTGCCGCCCCAGGATTCGTTGGGAGCGATCTCCGGATCGGGCGCGTTGGCGGTGTTCGAGTTGAAGACGCCAGCGGCCCAGTTGAAGGCCCGATCCGAGGTCTGACCGGCGTACTTGATCCCCGTGCCGCGGCGCGGCGTCAGCGAGTCGGCCAGGGAGCGCTCCAGGAAGGTGTTGTGGTTCTGGGGCGTCTGGGTCTCGAGGCCGAAGGGCTCGAACTGCTGGCCGATCGTCAGGGTGCCGACGCCGAGCCCGGGCAGGGAGATCCAGGCGTCCTTGACCAGCAGGGTCGATTCGCGGTCGGTCAGTCCGTCGACCACGGGGCTGACGGCGGGGGCGAAGTCGAACTGGGTGAAGTATTCGATGCTCTCGTACAGCGTGCCGCCCAGGTTGAGGTGCAGGCGGCGCAGGTCGACCTTGTCCTCCAGGTCTTCGCCGGCCTCCAGCTCGTCGTCGCCCGATAGGAAATTCCAATCGAGGTTGATGCGCCCGCCCAGCTTCATCGTGAACTGCAGGTCGCCGGTCTCGAAGCGCGTGCCGTCGCGCCAGTAGGCCTTGTAGTTGGTGTTGACCGGTGCTTCCTGGAGCGTGCTGGTGCCGGGCACCGCGGGGGCGCCGGAGCCACCGGCGCTGCTTTGGGCCTGGGCGGGGGCAGCCAGGCTGGCCGCGAGGGCCGAGCCGAGCCCGGCGAGGGGCGGGATTTTGCGCATGGAGGTGGGGGCGGAGTGAGTGCCACGGCCGACCGGCGGCGGCTGGCGGCAGCGTAGGGAGCCGCGGCCTCTGGGCAGCGGGACATGGATCGGGCGAGCCAGGCTTTCCCCCCGGGGGGATGGTCGGCCCAGCGGGAAGTCCGTATCGGACCCAAAGGGTCACCGCGCCGTTCATCCAATCTTCACGGACCCTTGCCGCGGCTCGGCAGGGGAGCGGCCTACCATGCGCCTTATTCCCTCCCGGACTCGCGCTCGCGCGCCCCGAACTCCCCAGTGTCAACCAGCCTGCTCCTTGCCCTCGGCCTGGCCCTGGGCCTGCACCAGAGCCAAGCGCCCGCGCCGCAGGGCGGGCCAGCGGGCGACGGCCCGGTCGACCAGCGCTTCCCCGTGTACCAGCCGGCGCGCGCCGTCTCGGGGGAGATCAAGACCGTCGGCTCGGACACGATGAACAACCTCTTCACCCTGTGGGGGGAGGATTTCCGCGTGGTCTATCCGAACGTCAAGATCGAGATCGACGGGAAGGGCTCGGCCACGGCGCCGCCGGCGCTGATCGAGGGCACCTCGACCTTCGGCCCCATGAGCCGGCCGATGAAGTCGGAGGAGATCGACGCCTTCCAGGCCAATTTCGGCTATCCGCCCCTGGGGCTGCAGGTGGGGCTCGACATGCTGGTGGTCTTCGTCCACAAGGACAATCCGCTGGTCGGCTTGTCGATGAGCCAGGTCGATGCGATTTTCTCGAAGACCCGGCGCGGCGGCGCCCGCGACGACATCACCACCTGGGGTCAGTTGGGACTGACCGGGGACTGGGCCGACAAGCCGATCGCCCTGTACGGGCGCAATTCGGCCTCCGGCACCTACGGCTATTTCCAGGAATTCGCCCTGTTCAAGGGCGATTTCAAGGACAGTGTCAAGGAGCAGGCCGGCAGCGCGGCGGTGGTCAGTTCGATCGCCGGCGACCGCTATGCGATGGGCTACAGCGGCATCGGCTACGTCACCGCGGGCGTGCGTGCTCTGCCGCTGTCCAAACGCAACGACGGCCGCTTCGTCGAAGCGCGCGAGGAATTCGCGTATCGCGGGCTGTATCCGCTCTATCGGCCGCTGCTCGTGTATCTGAATCACCGCCCCGGCGCCCAGATCGACCCGCTGCGCGG
This sequence comes from Planctomycetota bacterium, assembly GCA_044375105.1. GTDB lineage: Bacteria > Planctomycetota > UBA1135 > UBA1135 > JBIKLM01. The sequence goes on along the minus strand of JBILNK010000061.1, from coordinate 11,470 downwards.
GGAATTCCTGCGCTACGTCTTCTCACGCCAGGGCCAGGCCGCGCTGCTCGAGGACGGCTACCTGCCGATCACCTACCCGGTGGCCCGACGGCAGCTCGGGCTGGTCGGACTCGAACTCGAGGCGGCCGCCCGCTAGCCCTCCGGCCGGCAGCGACGCCGCCCGCGCTCGAACCGCCCAAGTTCCGCCGATGAAGCAGCCCTCTTTCACCGGTCGCGGACGGCGCCGCACGCGCCGCAGCGTCCGCGTCGCCGAGCAGTTGGCACAGGCGCTGATCTCGATCGGCGGCATCGGCACGATCCTGGCGGTGGTGCTGATCTTCGTGTTCCTGGTCTGGGTCATCGCGCCCCTGTTCCTGCCCGGCCGATTGGGGCGAGCGGAGATCCAGCCCCTGATCGCCGGCCAGGCGGCTGCTCCGGTCCACCTCGGCATCGACCCGCACGCCGATCAGATCTGGAGTCTGGCCGAGGGAGGTCGTCTCGAGGTGCGTGCGCTGGGCACGGGGGAGCTTCTGCAGGGCATCGATCTCGAGCTCGAGGGCTCGCGGCCCAGCGCGCTCAACGTGACCCCCGCCCGCGACCTGCTGGCGCTGGGCTTCCCGGACGGGCGCGTGCGGACCGCCGGCCTGCGCTTTGCGGACCAGTTCCTGGGAGCGGCCGAGGCCGAAGTCTGGCAGCAGGAACGCAGCGAGGAAGCGCGCCGAACGCCGAGCGCCTCTGCGGGCGGTCTGGTGGTGCAAACCGCGCGCGGCGAGGTGCGCCGGACGCGTTTCGTGCTCAAGCCCGACGCCGCCATCCAGCCCCACGGGGAATCCCCGGTGGTGCTGGTCGACGCCAGCCGCTCGCCCCGCGGCGTGGTGATGGCCTTGTTGACCGAAGATGGCCAGCTTTCCATCGACCAGGTCGACAAGCGCTACGACATGATCGACGACGTCGAAATCGTCGAAACCTATGTGGTGCCGGTGCCTTACGAGCCGCGGGCGGACGGGCTGCGGCCGCGCTGGCTCGTGCTGGACGACCTCGGGCGGCGCCTGTTCCTGGCCTGGGAGGATGGCTGGCTGCGCTGCTACGGCGTCGCGGACGATGAGCGTGCCCTGCTGCTGGACGAGCGCCGCGCGCTGCCGGAGGGGGCTACCCGCCTGACGGCTCTGGCGCCGCTGGTGGGCAAGCGAACCCTGGTGCTGGCCGATGACCGCGGGGGCCTCAAGACCTGGTTCGTGACCCGGGGAGAAGATGGCCGCGAGCGGCTGCTCGAAGCCCAGAGCCTGCCCTCGGCCGCCGGAGGCGCTTACCTGGCCCTGACCAGCACGGCGCGCTCGCGCCTCATCGCCGGCCTCGATTCCAGCGGGGTCGTGCGCGTCATCCAGACCACGGCCGCCGATCTGATCGCCGCGGCGCCGACCAACGCGGGGCTGGCCAGCGGCGACGCCCGGCTGGTCTTCGCCGAGGCCCAGGACCAGCTGTTCCTCGGCGATGGGCGCCAGGTCCAGGGCTTCGGCCTGGAAATCGGCCATCCGGAAGCGACCCTGGCGAGCCTGTTCCTGCCGGTCCTGTACGAGGACTACCCGCGCCCGTCCCACGCCTGGCAGTCGACCGGCGGCAGCAACGACTTCGAGCCCAAGCTGGGCATGACCCCGCTGGTCTTCGGGACCCTCAAGGCCACGGTCTATTCCCTGCTCTTCGGTGCACCGATCGCCTTGCTGGCGGCCATCTTCACCAGCGAGTACCTGAAGGGACGCCTGCGCTCGACGGTCAAGTCCGTGCTCGAGCTGATGGCCTCGCTGCCGAGCGTCGTGCTCGGCTTCCTGGCGGCCACGCTGATCGCTCCTTTCGTGCGGGAGAACTTGCCGGCGGTGATCGCCCTGTTCGCGGCCCTGCCGCTTTCCCTGTTGCTGGGTGCACACCTCTGGCAGCTGCTGCCCCGCGAGCGCGTATTGCGCTGGTCCGGTTGGCAGCGCTTCGTCGGCGTGCTGAGCGCCCTGCTGCTCTCGCTGCCGGTGGCGGCCTGGTTCGGCCCCTTGCTAGAGCAGGGCCTGTTCGGCGGCGATGTGCGCTCCTGGCTGCGGGCTGGTTCGGGTCCCGGGCGCGCCGGCTGGTGGTTGCTGTTCCTGCCGCTCGGCGGACTGACGACCATGTACCTGTTCGGCTCGCTGCTGGGTCCTTGGCTGCGACACTTCATGCAGGGCCGGACTCCGCGGCAGCAGGCCTGGTACGAGCTGCTGAAGCTGCTGGTCGGGCTCGGTGTCGCCGGCTTGATCGCCCTGGGCTTGGCGCTGCTTTTCGGCGATGTCTTCGGAATCGATCCGCGCGGCAAGCTGATCGGGCCTTACGACGAACGCAATGCCCTGGTGGTCGGTTTCGTGATGGGCTTCGCCATCATCCCGATCATCTACACGCTGGCCGAGGACGCGCTGTCGAGCGTGCCCAGCCACCTGCGCGAGGCCTCCCTGGGAGCGGGCGCAACGCCCTGGCAGACCGCTGTGCGCGTGATCGTGCCCACGGCCATGTCCGGCCTGTTCTCGGCGCTGATGATCGGTCTGGGGCGAGCCGTGGGCGAGACCATGATCGTGCTGATGGCCACCGGCGGCACGGCGATCATCGACTGGAACGTCTTCAACGGCTTCCGCACGCTTTCGGCCAACATCGCCACGGAGCTGCCCGAGGCCGCCGTCGACAGCACGCACTATCGCGTGCTCTTCCTGGCCGGATTCGTGCTGTTCCTGATCACCTTCGTGCTCAACTCCCTGGCCGAGGTGGTGCGCCAGCGCTTCCGCCGCCGCGCCTTCCAGCTATGAGTCCGGTCACCTCCCGAAACGCTGGACCGGCGCCCACGGCGCCCGCCGCGCCGCGGGCCCCGGTCCGTCGCGGCCCGCGCCGCACCCTGATCGCCAACTATGGCGAGCCCGCCATCTGGATGACCGGCGGGGCCCTGGCCATCGGCCTGCTGATGGTCGTGGGCCTGCTCGGGCTGGTGCTGGTTCGCGGCCTCGGGACGCTGTGGCCCGCGCCGATCGTGCAGGTGGCCTTGGCCGATGGCAGCCGGCTGCTCGGCCAGATCGAGCAATCCGAGCGCTATCGGCCCCAGGCCGCCGAGATCGAGGCCCTGGGGGCCCGGCGATCCGCCGTCCAGGCGGCCCTGGACGCCGCGGGCGGGACCCTCGAGCGTCGGCTCCTGCGTCTCAACAAACCCGGCGCGGAGGGTGAGAACTTCAACCGTTGGGTGCCGGAATACCTGCTCGAGCCCGCGCCGGGTTCGGATTTTGCCGCTTGGGAAAGCGCCGGCAGCTCCCCCGCCTGGGCCCTGTGCGTGGAGCGCTACGCCGGCGGGCGCCTGTTCAGCGTGCTCGAGGGCTTTGCCCGCGATGGGCAAGTCAGCGCCCAGGGCCCCGAAGCCGCCTGGAGGGCCTTCGAGCAGGCTCTGCCGGAGGCCCGTTCGCAGCGGCGACGGCGGCTGGAGCTCGAAGAGCATGCGGTCGGTCGCATCAACGACCAGCTGGAGGACCTGCGCCTGGCGCTGCGCCGGGCGGAGTTGCGTCACGGCACCGGCAGCGGCGCCGCGCGCTTGGCTCAGCAGGCCTTGGCCGAGGGCAAGGCCGCCAGCGACGCCGAGATGCTGGCGATCCGGGCCGAGATCGAAACCATCGTGCAGGCGGAGAACCGCTCCGCGCTCCTGTTGCGCGGCCCCGATGGGGCCCCGCTCGAGGTTCCACTCGGCCAAGTGGTGCGGGCCCACGCCCCCAACCGCCTGGGTTGGTTCGGCCGCCTGGCCGTCTACGGCGACCGTTGGGTCGAGTTCGTCAGCGCTGAGCCGCGCAAAGGTTTCCAGGAGGGCGGTGTGTTCCCGGCCATCTTCGGGACCGTGGTCATGACCCTGATCATGTCGCTCTTGGTGGTGCCCTTCGGGGTCCTGGCGGCGCTCTACCTGCGTGAATACGCCAAGCAAGGTGTGCTGGTCAGCGCGGTGCGCATCGCCGTCAACAACCTGGCCGGCGTGCCCTCGATCGTATTCGGCGTGTTCGGGCTGGGCTTCTTCTGCTATCTGCTCGGCAAAGGCATCGACGGCTGGTTCTACCCCGAGCGCCTCCCCAACCCGACCTTCGGCAAAGGCGGCCTGCTGTGGGCCTCGGCGACGCTGGCGTTGTTGACCCTGCCGGTGGTGATCGTGGCCACCGAAGAGGCCCTGGCGGCGGTGCCCTCCTCGATGCGCGAGGGCTCCTACGCCTGCGGGGCCTCCAAGTGGCAGACCATCCGCCGCATCGTCTTGCCGCGCGCCCTGCCCGGCATCATGACCGGCATGGTGCTCGCCGTGGCGCGCGGCGCCGGAGAGGTCGCGCCCCTGATGCTGGTGGGCGTCGCGGCTCTGGCCCCGGAGCTGCCCTTCTCCCTGGATTTTCCGGAGTTCGGCACCAACCGCAGCTTCATGCACCTCGGCTACCAGATCTACGAGATGGGCTTCAAGAGCCCCGACGCCGAGGCCTCGATCCCCTTCGTGTTCACGACCACGCTGCTCCTGATCGCGATCATCGTGGTGCTCAACGTTTCGGCGATCCGCATCCGCAGCCGCTTGCGGCGCCGTTTCCGCATGGCCTGAACCGGCCCGCGGCCCCCCCCGGAGCCCGGCTTCTCCCCCGCGCCCGCACCCCGGGCGGCCCACGGGCCCCTAGGCTTGCTATCTTCCTCCCGTCAGGTCCTCCGATGCAGCCCCAGACACCCGGCAACCCCGGTCCCGAGAAGATCTTGCCCAGCTCCACCGGGGAGCCGCGCGAGAAGAGGCCGGCTCCCGGGCGCGCCAGCACTCGTCCGCGAGAGGCAGCCGGCGAGCTCGCCGGCGGCGACCTCGATGAGGTCCCCGAGCCCGTCGACCGGCGCCGCGCACCGGAGCCGTCCAAGACCTCCGTGCGCGAGGGGGGCGTGTACGCGGCGATCAATGCCGGGCGACCCCACGAGACCCATTGCCATCCCGAGGTCGCCGAGCTCCAGCCGATCCTGGAGGTCGAGCGCTTCAACCTGTGGTATGGCCAGAAGCGCGCCCTGTGGGACATCGCGCTGCGCGTGCCGCGCGGGCAGGTCACGGCCCTGATCGGTCCGTCGGGCTGCGGCAAGTCGACCCTGCTGCGCAGCGTCAACCGCATGAATGACCTGGTCGACTCGGTGCGCATCGAGGGCAGCATGCGCCTGTCAGGCGATCTGATCTACGGCAAGCAGGTCGACGTGATCGAGCTGCGCAAGAGGATCGGCATGGTGTTCCAGAAGCCCAATCCGTTCCCGATGAGCATCTACGAGAACGTGGTCTATCCGCTGCGCATCGACGGCGAGCGCAACCGCGCCATCTTGGATGACGTCTGCGAGCGCAGCCTGCGCGGGGCAGGCCTGTGGGAAGAGGTCAAGGATCGCCTGGACGAGAGCGCCCTGGCCATGTCGGGCGGCCAGCAGCAGCGCCTGTGCATCGCGCGGGCCATCGCGGCCGAGCCGGAGGTGCTGCTGCTCGACGAGCCTTGCTCCGCGCTCGATCCGATCGCCACGGGCCGCATCGAGGATCTGATCGAGGAGCTCAAGGGCACCTACTCGATCCTGATGGTGACGCACAACATGCAGCAGGCCTCGCGGGCCAGCGACTTCACGGCCTTCATGTACCTGGGCCGGCTGGTGGAGTACGGTCCGACGGAGTCCATTTTCCTGAATCCCAAGCTGAAGGAAACCGAGGACTACGTCACCGGCCGCTTCGGCTGATCGCCTTCCGCCTGCGTCCAGGCGCAGGCATTTTTCGCTTCCGCCCCATGAGCCAGCATTTGCACGCCGACCTCGCCCGCTTGGAGCAACAGCTCCTGTACCTCGCTGCGCGGGTCGAGGAGGCCGTGCGCAAGGCGATCGCGTCCCTGGTCGAGCGCCGCCAGGATCCCGCTTTGGACGTGATCGAGGGCGATCAGCACATCGACCGGCGGGAGGTCGAGCTCGAGGAGGAGTGCCTCAAGATCCTGGCCCTGCATCGACCCGTGGCCAACGATCTGCGCTTCGTGACCGCGGTGCTGAAGATCGACAACGACCTCGAGCGCATCGGCGATCTGGCGGTCAACATCGCCAAGCGCGCAGCCTACATCACCACCCTGGTGCCGACGCCTGTGCCTGCCAAGATGCGCGAGATGATGGAAGAGGCCATGCGTATCCTGCGCGACGCGGTGGACGCCTTCGTGCGCGGCGATGCCCAAGCGGCGCGGCGCGTGTGCCGCGAAGATGAGCGCGTGGATCGCTTCCACAAAGAAATCGTCAAGGACCTGCAGTCGCAGATGGAGAGCGATCGCGGCTTCGTCTCCTATGGCCTGATGATGTACTCGGTTTCGAAGAGCCTGGAGCGCATCGCCGACCACGCCACCAACATCGCCGAAGACGTGGTCTACATGGTCGAGGGCGAGATCATCCGGCACAGTTTTCGGGGCATCCAGGACAGCCGGCCGAGCGCTTCGGGCCGATCGATCTGACCGCTGGCGACTCCCTGGGGTCCTGCCGGGCTGTGACCCATCGGGCGTCCAGCCCATGGAGCACAGGGAGGGCAGTTCGACGAGCGCGGACCCCTGCGATGGACGAGCCCATGCAGGCTCCGAGGTCTCACTCGTCCAGGTGTCCCCGGGAGGAATCGCCCATGGGGACCTCGCGGCCCGGGAAGTACTCCTTCCAGCGCCTGTCGACCAGGCGCGCGGTCGCTTCGTCGCAGAACAGCTCTTCCGGGTACCAGGGCTTCATGCGCGCGTCGATCGCCAGGGGCGCGCTCAGGCTCGCATGGTGATGGATCAAGGCGCTGCGGCTGGCGGCGATGTCGCGGGCCGGGTCGAAGCGCGTGAATGTGGTCCAGAGGAAGTTCTGGTCGGAGCGCGCGGCCCGGCGCGCGTCGTCGGTCAGGACCAGCAAGGGCCAGGCGGCGAAGGCCGGATGGGCCGCCAAGGCGGCGGCCGCTCGAGGCGCGGAGCGATAGTCCTGGCCTTCGATGCACAGCACGCCGGGGCAATAGGGCACCACGCGTTGCACCTCCGGCGGAGGTTCGCCCTCGAAGTGGGTGGGTAGATCGCGGCGCTTCTGGCCCAATCCGAGCAAGACGCCCTTGCTGCCCTCGTTGATCTTGGGGCCGGCGTAATCGAGCGAGTCCATGGACAGGTTCGAGAACAGGAACAGGTCGGTCTCGAACTGGGCGCGCTCGAGGATATGCACCAGAGTGGCGCGGAAGTCGTGCAGATCGACGGCTCCGTCGGTCAGCAGCAGGAACTTGGTCAAGGACAGCTGGCCTTCCCCGAGAATGCGGAAGGCGCTGGCCATGGCCTCGCGCTTGTAGCGCTCTTCGACCCGCGCCGCCGAGAGGGCGTGGTAGCCCGTCTCGCCGTAGGACCACAGGTCCTTGACCGCTGGCATGACCACGGGGAACAGCGGCGAGAGCAGCTCCTGAAGGAAGTCGCCGATGTAGAAGTCCTCCTGGCGAGGCTTGCCTACCACCGTGGCCGGGAAGATCGCATCTTTCCGATGCAGCAGGGCTTTGACCGAAAGCCGCGGATAGTCGTGGATCTCCGAGTAGTAGCCGTAGTGGTCGCCGAAGGGTCCTTCGGGGTGCCGGTCCCCGGGCCGCACCTCGCCGACCAGGGTGAAGTCCGCCGTGCCGATCACCGGCAACGGGCCGGCGGGATTGCGCGCCAGCGGCAGGCGCTTGCCCAGCACCAGGCTGGCCAAGAGCAGCTCGGGGACGTTCTCGGGCAGCGGCGCGATCGCCGCCAGGATCGCCGCCGGCGGGCCGCCGACGTGCACGTTGACCGGCAGGGGGCGACCCAGCTGCTCGGCGCGCTTCAGGTGGAAACCGCCGCCCTTGCCGATCTGCATGTGCAGCCCGGTGTGGTCGTCGTCGAAGACCTGGATGCGGTACATCCCGAGGTTCGGGATGCCGGTCTCGGGGTGCTCGGTCAGCACCAGCGGCAGGGTCACGAAGGGCCCGCCGTCGCGCGCCCAGGTGCGCAGCGCGGGCAGTCTGGTGAGGCGCGGTGGACGCTGCACGCACTCGTTGGCCGGCGCCCGCGAGCGCCGCGACAGGCCGACCTTGAGGAGATCCAGGAACAAGCCGCGCTGCCGCCAGAGCTTGGCCGGGGTCGGTGGCAGGAGTTCGTGCGGCAGGGCGGCCACCTGGGCGATCAGCTCCCGCGGCCGCTCGCCGAAGGCCAGCAGGACCCGGTCGCGCGTGCCGAACAGGTTGGTGGCCACCGGGAAGTCCCGGCCGACCACCCGCCGGAAGAGCAGGGCTGGCCCGCCGGCGGCGATCACCCGTCGGTGGATCTCGGCCAGCTCGAGATCCGCGGAGACCGGGGCCTCGACCACGGCCAGGTCTCCCCGGTGGGCCAGGCGGTCGAGCATCTCGCGGGTGCTGGCGGGAGGGACGGTCATACCGGACCATAAACCCCCGAGGCCGGCCGTTTAAGCCTGCTCGGGGGCCGCGCAGGGGCTCTCGGGAACAGATCCGCCCGCCAGGACCGCAACCCCGCGCCCGGATCCCGGTTTGACCTCTCCGTCCCACACCGTACGTCCGCCATGAAAAACCCCCTCGCCCTGGCCTTCGCCTCTTCGCTCCTGATGGCCCCGGTTCCAGGGCAGGCGCCCGCCGCCCCCCAGGGGGGGGAGCCCATCCGCACGGCCGCGGCCAGCGCTCGGTTGGCCTTCGGGCCCGCCCAGGCCGAGCACCTGCTCAACCGGGCCGCCTTCGGGGCCGGCCCGGATCGCATCGGGGCCGCGGCCACGGCGGGGCTGGAGGCGAGCCTTGACCGGCTGTTCGCACCCGGCAGCCCCTGGCGGGACCCGTTCTTCGCCGAGGACCTCTCCCCCCGGGGCGGGCGCTATCGCCAGGAGTTCCTCGAAGCGGTCGGCGAGCGCACCGGCGAGGATCCGGCCGAGCTGCGCGAGCGCTTCCGCGAGCAACGGCCGAGCCGCGAGCAACTCGACGAGCTCCTGCCCCGCGAGATGCGCCAGCAGGTTGCCGCCAAGCTGCGCCTCGAGGACCGTCTGCAGCTCGAGCAATACAGCAGCTACTGGCTGGAGGGCGTTTTGGAGGGTCATGATCCTCTGCGCGATCGCATGACGCTGTTCTGGATGGGGCTCCTGACCAGCTCCAACGACGACGTCAAGAACAGCTACGAGATGATCGCGCAGCACCGCTTCCTGCGCGATAATGCCCTCTCCAGCTATCGCACGCTGCTGCTGGGCATCGCGCGGGACCCGGCCATGCTCGAATACCTCGACAACGACGAAAACCGCAAGCGCGCACCCAACGAGAATTTCGCCCGCGAGCTGCTCGAGCTGTTCACGCTGGGGGAGGGCCATTACAGCGAAGCGGACATCCTGGCCGCGGCGCGGGCCTTTACTGGCTGGACCGACCGCGACGGCGTGTTCGTGTTCCAGCGCAACAACCACGACCGCGATCCCAAGACATTCCTAGGCCAAACCGGGAATTTCGACGGCGAGGACATCCTGCGGATCCTGCTGGAGCAGCCGCGCTGCGCGCGCTATCTCTCCGACCGTCTGATCGAATACTTCGAGGGCCAGGTCCCGGAGGAAGGCCGTGCCGCGGCCTACGCCGACCTGCTGCTGCGCTCGGACTACGCGATCGAGCCCTATCTGCGCGCCCTGTTCAGCGATCCGGCCTTTTATCGCCAGGAAATCGTCGGCAACCGGATCCAGTCGCCGCTCGACTTCCTGGTCGGCAGCGCCCAGCGCCTGGGCATCGCCCCGCCGGCGCGCCTGCTCGAGCTCGGGCTGCGCGCCCTCGGCCAGCGCCCGTTCTACCCGCCTTCGGTCAAGGGCTGGGACGAAGGCCGCGCTTGGATCACCACCTCGGCCATGCTGCAGCGCGCCAACCTGGCCGGGGTGCTGCTGGGCGTGGTCGGGCCGGATGAGCTGCTGGCGCGGGCCGAAGAAGCCGAGCGGATGGATCCCGAGGACGGCGCTGGCGAGGGGATGGACATGGCCGGGGGCGGGGAAGCGGACGCCGGCGCCGCGGAGGGTATGCAGGGCGATCCCGCGGCTGCTGCCCGCCGGGCGCGTCCGCGCCCCGAGCGCCGGCCGGACGGGGGGGGCAGCGAGGCGGGCCCCGGGCTGCGCGAGCGCCTGCTCAAGGGCTCGGAGCTGCTGCGCGGGCTGCGCGCGGTCGAGGGCATCGGCTGGCAGCCGCGGATCTATCTGGCGGCACGGCTCGAGCACCGCGGGGCCCAGAGCGACGCCGAAGTGGTGGCTGCGCTGGCCGAGGAACTGCTGGCCCGGCCGATCGAGCCCGCCTCCCAGGCGGAGCTGGTCGCCCTTCTGGCCCGCGAGCGCGCGTTGATCGACCTGCCCGAGGGCGCCCTCGGCCGCTGGGGCGCCGATGGGGAGCACCTGCTGCGGCGGATCGCCCACGCCCTGGTGTCGCTGCCCGAGGCGCAGCTGCATTGAGCGCGGCCGGCGACCCAGCGGGCCGCCGGCCGCTCGCGGAGGGCCACCCGGCCGGTGAGCCCCGCCCTCCGAGGTGCCATCCCGTCGCATTCCGTCCACCGTTTGATCCCATGAGCGCGAACCTCAACGACCGCCGCCGCTTCCTGACCCTGGCCGCCGCCGGCCTCCTGGCGCCGAACCTGCTGGCCGCACCCGCGACGGCCGCGGTGCGCCTCTTGGCCGCGCGCCCAGGCCGCCAGGTGGGCGCGCCCCTCTTGGTGCTGGTGCAGCTCTCCGGGGGCAACGACGGCCTCAACACCCTGGTGCCCTATCGCCAGGACGCCTACCGGCGGCTGCGGCCGCGCCTGGCCCTGCCGGAGGGCGAGCTGCTGCGCCTCGAAGGCGACCTGGCCCTGCACCCGGCCCTCGGGCGCATCCACGCCCGTTGTCAGGCCGGGCAGGCCGGCTGGATCGCCGGCGTCGGCTACCCGAGCGCCAACCGCTCGCACTTCAAGTCCATGGAGATCTGGCACGCGGCCGACGAGCGCGGCCGCGCGGCGGGCCCCGGCTGGGTCGCGCGCTTGATCGGCGCGCTGCACGGCGACGCCGCCCGCGCCACGCGCCTCGTGCACGTGGGCCGCCAGCTGCCCTATTCGCACTATTCCGCGCGCCACCCCGCGATCGCCTTCCCGACCCCCGAGTTCTATCGCCGCGCCGGGGAAGCCCCGCCCGAGCCCGAGCCGATGGACTCCGAGGGCGATGGCCCGCAGAGCAACCTCGATTACCTGCGCGAAGTCGTGCGCGACGCCAATGCCTCGTCGCGCGAGGTCCAGCGCGCCGCGGCCCGCTATCGCCCGCGGGTCGAGTATCCGAACGACGAGCTGGCCCGCGCCCTGTCCGTGGCCGCGGCCCTGATCGATGCGCGCCTGGGCGCGGAAGTGATCTCGGTGGAGCTCTCCGGCTTCGACACGCACAACGGCCAGCTCGCGCGCCACGCCACCCAGCTCGAGCGCCTCGACGGGGCCCTGGGCGCCTTCCTGGACGACCT
>JBILNK010000222.1:0-6296 GCA_044375105.1 Planctomycetota bacterium | reverse complement strand
ACGAGCCCCCACCGCCGCGGATCGCGCCGGCGCCATTTGCCGTTTAGAGCGAGAATTTCGCCGAAAAGCCGGACCGCGAGGGTTGAGCGCCCGGAATCTCGGGCAGCCTCCGCCGGGCGCCGTCCGGCGCAGCCAGCGGGCTTCCGGACCGGCCTCTAGCCGCTGGCTGGCCCGCCCAGCGGCCCGTCAGCGCGCGCGCCGGCGGCCCTGGCCTTCGAACTTGCCGCGGCCTCCGCCGGGAGCGGAGCGCTGCCGGCGATTGGCGCGCGGAGCCTCCGCGGTGGCGTCCCTGCGCGGGGCAGCGGCCGACGAGCGCGCCGGGGAGCGGGCGTCGGCTGCGGCCGGGGCCACGTTGGCCCCGAAGGGCACTTCGCTGGCCTGATCCGCTGCGGCGCGCGGGCGCGGGGCCGCGCGCTGCGGGGCTGCCGCGTGGGCCGCGGATCGGCCGGAGGCGGCGCGGGCGCCAGCTTTGGGCGCGGCGGCGGAGCCTTTGGCGCTGTCGCGGGCCGGACGCGCGGGCCGCTCGCCGGCCCGGGCCGGGCGCTCGCGGCCGCCGGCGGCACGCCGGCCACCGGCCGAGTCCGCCCCGCGGCGCGGCCGCTCGAGGCCGGCGTCCCCCACGGCCGGCAGACCGGCCTCCAAGGCTTGCTGGGCGGCGCCGTCCAGGCTGGCGACCCGCAGGGTCTGGCGCAGCCCGCGCTCGATGTCCTTGATGCCGTCGCGGTCGGCGCGGGTCACGAAGGTCAGGGCCTGGCCCGCCCGGCCCGAGCGGCCGGTGCGGCCGATGCGGTGGGTGTAGGCCTCGGCGCTCATCGGCACGTCGAAATTGATCACGTGGCTGACGCTGTCGACGTCCAGGCCGCGGGCGGCGATGTCGGTGGCCACCAGCACGCGGATCGAGCCGTCGCGGAAGCCCTGCATGGCCCGGTCGCGCTGGGCCTGGCTGAGGTTGCCCTGCAGGCTGGCCGCGCGCTGGCCGAGTTTGGCCAGCCGCTCCGCCAGGCGTTTGGCGCGGTGCTTGGTGCGCGTGAACACGATCGCCCCGGTCAGCTCCGGCTGGCGCAACAGATGCACCAGCAGGGCCTGCTTCTGGTCCTCGGCGACCGGATAGAGCGCGTGCTCGATGGTCGCGGCGGGCGCCGTGTGGGCCAGCTCGACCACCGTGGGCTGGTGGAGCAGGTCGTCGGCCAGCTTGCGCACTTCCTTCGGCATGGTGGCCGAGAACAGGAGGCTCTGCCGCCGCGGCGGCAAGGCCGCCAGGATGCGCCGGATCGAGGGCAGGAAGCCCATGTCGAACATCTGGTCGGCTTCATCGAGCACCAGGCTTTCGACCGAAGAGAGCTGCACCTCGCCTTGGCTCAGCAGGTCGAGCAACCGGCCCGGGCAGGCGATCACGATGTCGACGCCGGCGCGCAGCGCGCGCACCTGGCGCGCCTGGGTCACACCGCCGTAGATGGCGGTGCTACGCAGGCCCGTGAAACGGCCGAGCAATTGCAGCTCGGCCTCGATCTGGTTGGCGAGTTCGCGCGTCGGCGCGACGATCAGGGCGCGGATCGGGCGCGGCGGGCGAAAGCCCCGGGCGCGGCTCTCGGCCTGCGGCGGGCGCTCGAGCAGGCGCGACATCAGCGGCAGCAGGAAGGCCGCGGTCTTGCCGGTGCCGGTCTGGGCCAGGCCGAGCACGTCGCGGCCGAGCATGGCCGCGGGGATGGTTTGGTGTTGGATCGGGCGCGGCTCGGTGAAGCCGGCGGCCTCGAGGCCTTTCAGCAGGCGGGGATCGAGGCGGTAGGTGACGAAGCCGCCCTTGGGCGGCGTGGGCTGCACGGTCGGAATGGTGGGTCTCCCCGGGCGCCGCGGCGCATGGGCGCGGCGGCGCAACAAAAACCCCAGCAACGGATGGCGGTCTTCTGTGTGGGCGCTGCGTGTCCCGATCGCCGTGCGGGCCCCGAGGGGCCGCGCATCAGCACGGGAAGCGTCGTTGCGCGCCTGCGCCGCGAAGGGCGGCGTCTTTTCGGGTTGTATGGCCTGCGGCTCTAGAAAGCGAGCCCTTTCGGGGATTGGTGTGCCCGCAGCCCTCCAGCGGGTCGCGCCGCAGGGGGGCCGAGCGGGGCCGGAGGGCGTTCGGCCACCCCGTTTGCCGTGCCCAAGCAGCGCGCAGGGCACGCTGCCCCCGTGGAGAAACCGCGCACCGGGGGGTCGGGCCCCGGGCGCTGTGGCCTGCCCCGGTCAGGTCGAGCGCCGGGGCCGGAGGAGGGCGCAGGCTGGACAAAGTTCGGCTGCTTGACACTTCTGGAAAACAATCTTCGTCCTGACGGGTTACGGTCCGACTCTTGTCCGCAGGCTATTCGTTTGTCCGCCGGGGCTTCGACGGCCGAGAATCGCCGGCATGACCGAGGGCTCCCGTCCCCAGACCGACAGCGCGTCCAGCTGGCGCGCCAGCGCTTCGGGCGTCGGCCGACCGCTGCCCGGCGGCCGCGGCCTGGCCCAGCGACAGCCGCCGCCCAGCAGCGATCCGGCCGCGCCGACGCTGCTCGTGCGGCTCGCGGAGGTGCTGCACGACAGCGGCGTGCCGACCCCGCGGGTCGAGGAGGCGGTCATGCAGGGCGCCCGCGCCATCGGCATCGAAGCCCAGGTGCTGGCCACGCCGACCTCGCTGATGCTGTCGGTGGCCGGGGGTCCGGTGCAGATGCGGCGCGCCTCCCAGGGCGACATCCACCTGGCGCGCCTGGACGCGCTCGATGACCTGCTGGAGCGCCTCGAAACCCGCCGCGTTTCGCCTTCCAAGGCGCTCGACGAACTCGAAACCATCGCGCGCTTGCCGGCGCCGCTGCCGCAGGCCCTCGACACCCTGGCCTTCGCCCTGGCCTCCGGCGGCGCCGCCTGCTTCTTCGGCGGCAGCGCCCCCGACGCCCTGGGCGCCCTGCTGCTCGGCGCCACGATCGGTCGCCTGCTGGGCTGGTTCGGCGGCGATGCGGGCCGCGCGCGCATCGCCGTGCCGATGGCCTGTGCGCTGGCCGCGCTGCTGGCCCACGGAGCGGCGCGCCTCGGCCTGCCGATCGACGCCGGGCGGGTCAGCCTGGCGGCCCTGATCGTGCTGGTGCCGGGCTATTCGGTGACCGTGGCCATGACCGAACTGGCGCAGCAGCACCTGGTCTCGGGCACCGCGCGCCTGGCGGGCGTGCTCGGCACCCTGTTCGGCATGGGCCTCGGCGCGGGCCTCGGCCGCACCCTGGCCGAGCGCCTGACCGCACCGCCGCCGCTCGAGCCCAGCGCACCCCTGGGGCCCCTGTGGTCGTTCGTGGCCCTGGCCACCGCGCCCCTGTGCTTCACGGTGCTGTTCCGGGCGCGGCCCAAGGACGCCCCCTGGATCACCGCCGGCGGCATCCTGGCCTTCCTCGGCGCGCGCTACGGCGTGCGCCTGTTCGGCGCCGAGCTGGGCGCCTTCGCCGGCGCGCTGCTGCTCGGCAGCTTCGCCAGCCTGGTCGCCCGCGCCACCGGCCGACCGGTCTCCACCGTGCTGGTGCCGGGCCTGATGCTGCTGGTGCCGGGCTCGCTGGGCTTCCGCAGCGTCGATGCGTTCCTGTCCCACGACGCGCTCTCGGGCGTCGAAGGCGCCTTCCGCATGCTGATCGTCGCGGCGGCCCTGGGCGCCGGCCTGCTCAGCTCGCAGGTGCTGGTGCCGAGCCGCCGGGTGCTCTGAAGCCGGGGGCGGCGGAGGCTGCCCCCACCAACTCGCCGAGCGCCCTCTCGGCCAGCGGGCGGGCCGCCGTGAAGTCCATGGTGAAGCGCGCGTTGATCTCGCTCAGGGGGTTGAGCGCGCTGCCGCGGCCATCCAGGCGGCGGTGCTCGTACGCGTCGATGCCGAAGGGTCCGAAATAGCCCGCCGCGTGCAGCGCGCGGCCGACCGCTTCGAGAGTCGCGGCCAGGCAGGCGTCCACGGCCGGATCCAGGGGCGTGTGGCGATCGCTGGCGGCGGTGGCCTGCCAGGCGCCGTGGGCATCGACGCGCTGGTAGCAGGGGCCCGCCAGGGTCAGCGCGCCGTCCGCGGCCAGCCAGGCCGAACGCGTGAACTCGCGCTGGATCTCGACGAAGGGCTCGATCGTCAGGGGCCCGAGGCGCAGGCTCGCCGCGAGCCAGGCGAGCTCGGCCTCGCTGGGCTTTCCGGCCCGCAGGCGCCGCCGCCCGCGCCCGGCGGCCCCGAAGGCCCGGCGCACCAGCCAGCCGAGGGGCGCCGGCGCGGCCAGCCGCGCCAGGGCTTGCTCCAGGGTCAGGGCGAGGCGCTTTTCGAAGCTCGAAAGGGCGGGGTCCAGGGCCTGGCCCGGATGCGTCGGGGGGCTCGGCTGCCAGCCGGCGGGCAGGCTCGCCGCGGACGGCGCGGTCCACTCGGCGGGCTCGAGCCAGCGCTGCCCCAGCAGCAGGGCGCGCAAGGCCGCCGCGAAGGGCCGCGCGTTGACGGCGCGCAGCACCTCGACCGCCGGGGCGGCCGGCAGGCGCGCTCCGGCGCGCTCGAGCAGCCGGAGCGCGCGCGGCGTCGGCGACCAGCAGGCCCCGGCCAGGCCGCGGGCGCGCGCCTGCCGCTCGGCGAAATCCGGCGCGCTCGGATCCAGCACGAGATCGCCGGGCAGCAGCAGCCCGGGCATCACCCGGCGCTGCTCGCGGGCCACCAAGGCCGCGAGGTGCCGGCTGGGCGTGTAGGCGCGCGGGCGCTCGAGCTCGTGCTCGGCGTCCAGGTTCAACACCCAGGCGCGGGGCTCGCGGGCCGCCATCAACCGCCCTCCGGGGCCCGGCCGTCCACCGACGGCACGGCCTCGAGCGCGTCCAGGAACTCCGCGGGCAGGCCCGCCAGACGCCGTGCAGCGCGGTTCAGCGGACGGCCCTTCATCAGCGCCGGACTGAGCGGCGGCGGCAGCGCCCGGCGCCAGGCCTCGAACTCGAGCGGCGCGCCGCAGAAGCGCTCGAACCAAAGCCGGCCGAAGGCCACGTGGCCGATCTCCTCGCGCTGGATGCGCTCGAAGACCAGCGCGCTGGGCTCGTCCCCGGCGGCGCGGAACTGCGCGGCCAGGCGCGCCCCGTGCTCGAGGTTGCCGCCCTCGAAGCCGAGCCCCATCAGGGCCACGAATTCGAGCGGCGTGCGGCAGCCCCGCGCGCGCTCCCAGAACCAATCGCGCAGCGGGAAAACGCCGAATTCGAAGCCCAGCGCCCAGAGGCGCCCGCGATAGAGGCCCGCGTGTTCGAGTTCCTCCGTCGCCAGACGCAGCAGCCCGGCGCGGAATTCGCGCGGCGTCTCGGGGAAAGCGAGCAGGGCCCAAGCGAACAGCTCCGCGGCCTGCAGCTCGTGGTGCAGGCAGGTGTGCAACAGGCGCGCGCGCGGCTCGGGGCGCCGCAGGGCCCCTGCGCTGGGGCGCTTTTCCGCCTTGTGGAGCAGCACCCAGCCCGGCGGCCGCCCGGGCCCCGCCAACCGCCGCTCGACCGGCTCGGATTCGAAGGCGCCCGGCTGCTCGGGATCCGGCGGCGGCGCGGGCTCGAGCTTGTCCTCCAGGCGCTCTGCGCGCAGCAGCGCCAAGCACCAGGCGGCGATGCTCCCCGGGGGCGGCTCCCTGAATTCGGCCATGACGGGCGGCGAGTGTACGCCCCGGGCGTGCCCTGGAGGCCCCGCGCAGGCGCGGCGGCCCCCGGCCCCTGGAGCGCCGGCCGCGGGGGGCCCCGTCCAAGCCCCGGGACAGAGCGCTCCCGGCCTGGCACCGCCCTCAACCCGCCCTCCGCCCGCGGTCGACGCGCCTGCGCAGGCCCCCCTCCGCCCGCCCATGACCGAACGCTCGCTGACCCCCCTGCCGCTCGGTTTCCACGGCGACAAGCACCTGCTGGCCCTGGTGGACGCCCTGGCCAAGCGAGCGGACCTCTACCTCGAGACCGGCGCGAACGTCGGCTCGACCCTGGGCTACGTGGCGCGCCGCTTCCGGCGCCTCGATTGCCTGGCCTGCGAGCCCGACCCAGCGGCCCACGCCGTGGCCCGCGCCCACGCCGACGTGCGCAGCGGCGTCCACGTCCTGCCGCTGACCTCCCAGGACTTCCTGGCGGCCCTGCCGGCCCTGCGCGGCGACCTCGGCCAGCGCACGCCCCTGTGCTGGCTCGACGCCCACGGCTACGGGTTCGAATGGCCGCTGCGCGACGAGGTGGCCTTCCTGACGCGCGCCTGCCGGCGGGGTTTTCTCTTGATCGACGACTTCCGGGTCCCCGGCGCGCCCGAATTCGAGTGGGATGCCTACGGCGACCAGGAATGCCGCTTCGAAGCGGTGCGC
>JBILNK010000221.1:0-6319 GCA_044375105.1 Planctomycetota bacterium | reverse complement strand
AGGGTCTCCGCGTCGCCGAAGGCGCGCAGGGACTCGGCGGCGCGGCAGCGCACCGCCTGGGAGACCTTCAGGTCCTCGAGCCAGGCCAGCGCCTGGACGCGCAGGCCGGCGCTCGGCACCAGCTGGGCGAAGCCCAGGGCGCCCAGGCGATCCTGGGTCGACTGCAGCGAGCGCGCTTCATTCCCGATCAGGGTCTCGAGGTCCTCCGGAGCGCCCTGCAGGCGCGCCAGGCCGAGCCCCAGGGAGGCGTAGTAGCGCGCCAGCGGAGAGATGCGTTCGGCGCGGGTCTGGTCCTTGAGGATCTCGGCCAGCAGCCGCAGGGCGTCCGGGCGCGGCGACAGGCCGAGCCCGAGCAGCGCCCCGTGGCGCACGGCGCCGGAGGCGTCGTCGAAGGCGTCCTTCAAGCGATCGGGGTGCAGGCCGAGCCGGCCGCCGAGCACGGCCGCGGCGGCGCGCACCGCGGCGTGGTCGCCGTCGATGCCCTTGGCCGCCAGGGCCAGCGCGCGCGGGCGATAGCGCCCCGCGTCGGCCGTGGTCGTGCCCTCCTCCGCGCCGCCGATCGCGGGCCGCTTGGCCACCAGGAAATCGAGCTTGTTGAGCTCCCACCAGACCGTCCAGTCCGCCGCCAGGGCCCCGCCGGTGCTCGGGCCGCCGCCGCCCGGCGCGGCGGGCCCGCTGTCCCCGCCGGTGGTCGGACCGGCCGCCCCGCCGCCGACCACGGGCCCCGCCGGGCCGCCCGTCGCCGGCCCGCCGCTGCCCGCTCCCGCCGGAGCGGCGTCGCCGCCGAGCGCTTCGCCGATGGCGATCACCGTGTCGCCGGGGATCGGCGGCGGCGGCGGCGCCACCGGGTTGCCGCCGAAGCCCGGCCCCTGGATGCGGGCGACCTCGGCCAGGCTCAGGCCGTGGCGCTGCATCCAATCGAGCAGCGCCGGATCGCTCTGGAATTCGACCAACCAGCCGCCGTTGTTGGCCTGCGCGAGGCGCTCGACCAGCGGCCCCTGGCCGGTGCGATCGAGCAGGTGCGCCAGGGCGCACAGGCGTCCGTCGCCGTCGCGGAACACGGGCAGGCGTTCCCCGGTTGCGCCCCCGAGGTGCGGGAAATCGAGGCCCTGGCCGTAGCCGGCCAGCAGCTCGATCACCAGCTGGCGGTGCGCCGACTGGATCGCGGTCAGCCCCGTCGGCGCGGTGCGCTGGAGTTCCCCGCCGACCTTGGCGTAGCGCTCGGCCAGCTGCGCGGCCGCGGGCGCCGCGGCAGCTTGGTATTGCAGCGGCGCGCCCACGGAACGGGCCACGGATAGGGTCGAGGACTGCAGCGCCAGTCCGAGGGCGATCAGGATCGGATTCAGCATGGAAGCAGCGCGAGATGGGGATCTCGGGTCGGATCGGGCCTGCGGGAGCGGGCAACTTTCGGCAGGGTGATTCGGCAGGGTGATTCGGCAGGGCGATTCGGCAGGGCGAATCGCGTGCCGAAGCGGCCCGGGCCTGGGCCTCGACTCGGCGCGCGGGCCCCGGACGCCGCCGGGGCAGCCCGGAGGCGGCCCAGACAGGCCGGGAAGGGGGCTCGAGCGCGGCCCCAGCCGGCCTTCTGATCCAGCCCGCGGTCTGTTGGGGAGTCCGCGGTGCGGCCTTCCCAGCGCCGAGGGTAGCCCGCGGTTCGCCGGGCGTAACGCCAGGGCCCACCCGTAGCCTCTCGAAATGGCCTCCAGCGAGCCCCGCGGCCCTCGCCCTGGCTCCCCGCCGGACTCGCCGGTCCGCTGCCACGGCTGCCGGCATTTCCTGGTCACCCACCAGCCGGACTGGCCCTACGCCTGCCGGGCCTACGGGCTGCGCTCGCGGATGCTGCCCAGCGCCGAGATCCTGGCCATGTCCGGCCAGCCCTGCCAGCAGCGCGAGCCCAGGCCGCCGCCCCGCTGAATTCGCCGGCGGGTCCGGATTTCGGAGCTTGGCGCCCGGATCTCGGCGCCCCGCACCGCGGCCTCCCACCCCGGCCGGGCCGGGCGCTCGAAAGCCCCGGCCCGCGGGCCCGGAGGCCCGGGCCGGCCCCGCAGCCGGCGCCGCGGGGACGTTCTAATGGGCCCATGGGCCAATCCGTCGGTCGCGTGCTCGTCCCGCTGGCGCCGGGCTTCGAGGACATCGAGCTGGTGGCGATCGCGGACATCCTGCGCCGCGCCGGGCTCGAGGTGCGGCTGGCGAGCCTGGCCGCGGACCTGGCGCCCGTGACCGGAGCCTACGGCGCCTGCCTGGTGCCCGACGCCCTGCTGGCCGACCAGCGCGCCGAGGACTTCGTGGCCCTGGTGCTGCCCGGCGGCGGTCCGGGCACCGCGGCCCTGCGCGCGGACGCGCGCGTGCTCGAGCTGGTGCGCGCTTTCGACGCCGCCGGCAAGACCCTGGGGGCGATCTGCGCCGCCCCGACCGTGCTGGCGGCGGCCGGCGCCCTCGAAGGCCGCGCGGCCACCGCGCACCAAAGCGTGCGCGCCGCCCTCGGCCCGGCGCGCGTGGTCGAGGACCGGACGGTGGTGGGCTCGGGCCACGTGCTGACCAGCCAGGGCGCGGGCACCGCGGTGGAATTCGCCCTGTGCCTGGTGGCGCGCCTGGTCTCGCCCGAGCTGGCCCGCGACCTGGCCCAGCGCATCCACGCGCCGGCGCCGCGCCTCGCCTGATCCCGCGCCCCCAAGGCCCATGGTCGACATCTACCGCGCCATCGTCGAGCATCGGGAACGCGGGCAGGACTGCGCGCTGTGCACGATCATCGAGACCAAGGGCTCGACCCCGGGCAAGGCGATGATGAAGATGCTGGTGACGCGCGACGGGCGTTTCCTGGGCAGCGTCGGCGGCGGCTGCCTGGAGGCCGAGGTGCTCGAAGCGGCCCTGGCCAGCCTGGCGGACGAGCGCCCGCGGCTCTTGTCCTTCGCGCTCAACGAGCGCGATTACCCCGATTCCGGCCTGATCTGCGGCGGCAAGCTCTCGATCTACGTGGAACCGATCGTCGAACCCAAGCTCTACCTCTTCGGCGGCGGCCACGTCTCCGGCGCGATCGCCAAACTGGCCGCCGCGGTGGGTTTCCACGTGACCGTCGCCGACGATCGCGCCGAATTCGCCCAGGCCGAGCGCCATCCGCACGCGCAGGCCTTCCACAGCGGCCCCTTCTCCGAGCTGGCGCGCCGCATCGCGCCGGCCGCAGACGCCTACGTGATCGCCGCGACCCGCGGCCACGACCAGGACGGCCTGGTGCTCTCGGCCCTGGCCTCCGCCGGCTGCCGCCCGCGCTACCTGGGCATGATCGGCAGCACGGCCAAGAAGGTGCTGCTGTTCGAACAGCTGGCCGCCGCCGGCGTGCCCGCGGAATTCCTCGCGCGGGTCGAGAGCCCCATGGGCCTGCCGATCGGCGCGCGCACCCACGACGAGATCGCCGTCTCCGTGGTGGCGCGCCTGATCGAGCGCCGCCGGCTGGGGGCGGGCGGGGGATGAGTCCGCGGCCGAGGGCTCGCCACCGGCGCCTCGCCTGGGCAGTGCTCGGTGCCTTGGGTGTGGGCTTGCTGCTTCTGGCCAGCCTGTGGAGCTCGATCCCCGCGGCGCGCCCCGGCGATCGACCCGAACCGTCCGCGGCGCGGCCGGAGGCGTCCCGCTCGGCCGGAGTCGCCGATACAGCGCTCGACTCCGAGGCCGGCGCTCCGCCCGCCGAGCGCCGCGACTTGCTTCCCGCCGAGCGCCGCTACAGCCGCTTCGATCCGCCCCTACGCTCCGGACCCGACGGCCTGCTGCTCGCGGTGCTCGACCAGGACAGCGCCGCGCCCGTGACCGGGGCCAGCGTGCGCGTCCTGCGCCGTCGCGCCGGACCGCTGGCCGCGCACTGGTTGGAAGCACCCGAGTGGCCCAGCGATCTGATCCCTGTGGCCACGGGGCGCAGCGATAGCCGCGGCGAAGCTGAGTTCCGCGCGCTGCCGCCCCAGCCGCTGTGGATCGAGGCCGACCTCGAGGGTCGCTACGGCTGCCTCGAGGTCGAGCCGCCCCTGCATGGCCAGCGCCTCGAGCTGGTGCTCGAACCCGACCTGTCGGTCGAAGTACAGACCCTGTGGGAAGCCGATGGGCAGGCGGCGCCCGGCGTGTGGCTCGGTCTGTACCAGCGCCAGCCCAGCGGCAATCTGCGCCTATTCGCGGAGGCGCGTTCCGACTCCACCGGCTTGGCGACCTTCAAACACCTGCAACGGCACCAGCTCGAGGGCGAAGCATCCCTGGGCGACTGGCTGATCCGGTTGCAGGGTTTGGTGCGGGAGCGGCCCGAAGTGCGCTTTGATCCCAGCCGTCCCGGCCAGCGCCTGGAGCTGCTTTGTCCAGCCGTGGGTTCGATCGAGGTGCGCGTGGCCGATGCCGCGGGAGCAAGCCCGGAGCTGGGCGGATCGGTCCATCTCGAGGGCCGGGACGAGGCCTCGGAGGTGCGGCTGTCGTTGTACGAGCCCCTCGAGGACGGACGGGCCAATTTCCGGCAGGTCGAGGTGGGCTTGGAATTGACGGGCAACCTGTACCGCGCGGCTCTGAGACTCGAAGCCGGGGCAGAGCTGTCCGTCGAGGCCCCGGCCTACGCCGGCGACGCGAGGGTCGTCGAGTGGCGCCTGCAGGGTCGCCTGCGCCCCGATCGGGTGCGGCTCTTGGATCCGGAAGGACGGCCTCTGGGACAGCGCCTGGTCGTTTTCGAGAGTCTCCGCGGCGGAGTCCGCACGAGCACGGACCCGAGCGGCGTCCTGACCCGACCGGTCCTGGATCCGGTCGATGCTTTCCTGACTCAGCGTCTGCGGGTCTGGGATCGCCAGCGCTGGCTGACCGGCCAGCTCGAGCCGATGGGGAAGGAGCTTGGTCCCGACGCGCCGCTGCGCGATCTGCAGCTCAGGGCCAGTCCCCTCGAGTTCCGATTCCTGGCCCTCGATCCCGCCGGGCAGCCGCTGGAGGACCTCGCGGTCCACGGGTATTGGCCCGGCGCGACCTATACGACCGAAGCGGACTCCGCTGTGCTCGAGCGTTTGCCGAAGGGATCGATCGATAGCTTGCCATTCGGTGCGATCCATGGCGCCCTGCTCGCCACGCATGCCCCGCTGGCTTGCAGCGATGCCACCGGCCGCTTCAGCCTAGGGGGCGAGCAGGCGGAGGACTTCGAATACCTGCAGCTGGCCCATCCGCTTTGCCAGCGTCGCCCGATCGGCCCCGTCCCGCCGGGGATCGACCCGATTCCGCTGCAGCTCGAACCCGCGGGCATGCTGCGCGGGCGGCTCCTGCTCGGTCCCGAGGAGCGGCCCTAGCTGAACGGGCTGGTGCTGATCGACGAGTCCAGCTCGGCCGCCATCGATCGGGTGGGCCTCGACCGAGCCGGGCGCTTCGAGTTCGTTTCGATTCAGCCCGGCAGCTATCGCTTGGAAGCGCTGTGGTCCCTCCCGGGCCCCCCGGCGGTCCTGGTCCGAGGGCTCGAGATCGAGGCCGGTCGGGTGCTGAGCGGTGGCGACCTGGATGGGATCGACGTGTCCGGTACGGTGCGCCGGCTCGAGCTCTGGTGTTCGGACGAGGAGGGCGACCCGCTTCCGCAGATCCAGGTCTTCTGGCGCCCCTCGGGTCAGACGGTTTGGCAGCAGGGCCGCTGCGATGGGGCGGGGCTCGCTCGTCTGAACCTGCCCGATGGACCGGTGGATCTGCTGGTCCATTGCCCCGGAAAACGCGCCTTCTTCGGTCCTGCCGGTCAAGGCGAGCAGCGCGTGCGGCTCGGGGCGAGCCCCGAGCTGAGTCTCGCGTGGCGCGAGACCCCGCGACTGCTGCCGCACCATCGGCTGACGATCGAACTCAGCGCCGGAGAGCCGGGCTGGCCCGAGCTCGACTCCGATTTGCGCATCGACGTCTCGCCCGAGCACGCCGACCTGCAGCCCTATCCCGGCGGTTCGCGCCTTCGGTTCCGCTTGCTGGTGCGGCGCGGCGTCAAGTCCGGGTTGCCGGAGGAGCGCTTCGAGCGGCGCTTCGAAGTGCCCCTCGATCCCAACGCCGCGCAGCAGTCGATCGAAATCGATTGGCCGGCCGAATTCGCCCACCTGCTGCGCTGAACCGCTGGCCGCGCGGTCGGGCGCGGTCGCAGCGCAGGGCTGCGAGCGGCCCGGATCCGCGGCGGACCGGCGGAGAGCGGAATCCGCGCCCGCGCTGCCGGCCAGCGCGGGCGCTCAGGCCAGCGCGGGGCCTGCGCCGGTCAGGGCCGCAGCGCCCGGAGGCTCACAGCCCCACGCGGATCAGGCGGCCCTCCGAGAGGCCCACCAGGGGACCCGTGCCGGTCGGGTCGATCAGCGCGCCC
>JBILNK010000220.1:0-6361 GCA_044375105.1 Planctomycetota bacterium | reverse complement strand
CTCGATGGCGTCGCGGTCTATGAACCGGGCGCCCGGACAGGGCCCGATGGGCATTTCGAGTTCAAGCTGGAACTGGACGAACAGGTACCGGCCATGCGACCGGCCAGGGCCAAGACCTACAGTCGATGGAGGTATCTGCGGATCTCTGCGCCGGGTTTCGTGTCCACCACGCGCTCTCTGTCCGAACCCATCGACGGGGCCCACGCATGCGGCGACATCCGGTTGCGCCGCGGCACACCCGTGCAGCTCGTGCTCGAGGACCCCACCGGCCGGGTGCTGCACACCGGCTGGAGCTTGCTGGGTACTGATCCCGTGGAAGACGCCGTGAAGCGACTCGACCGCTCCGAAGCCGGCGCTGCCGAGCGCCCCGAGACCGGGAGCGCCAGGATGTCGATGGTGGCTCCCGATCCCTCCTTGCCCCTCGGCCGCGATGGAGTGCGCATCGATGCCATGGAAGCCGGTCGGCAGCGGCTCCTGGTCAGGCATCGCTGCGGCGCCCAGGCGGACCTCGAGCTCGACGTGCCCCCCTGGTCGCCGGAGTTCGGCGTGGTCCAGGCCCGCGCCGTCTACACGGGCCCCGACACGGCCGAGCTGCGGGTCGTGGAACTCAGTCTGCTCGGCTCGTTCCCGCTCTCGCCGGCCTCAGCGCAGGCCCCCGCCGGCATCGAAGTGCGCGGACGCGGCGGCCCCCTGCCGCTGCGGATCGGATTCGATCCGGCCAGCGCCCGCCCCTTCGCGGAGGCGCGCGCCACGGGACCCGCCGAAGCGCCCGCCGGCTTGCCTCGCCCACGTCCCTACGACGAGCCGGTCGAGCGGATCTACGTCCAACACGCCCTGGCCGAACAGCTCGAGCTGATCCTCGACGATCCCCGCTTCCTCCCCCAGGTCGTGGCGCTGCTTCCCGACGGTCAGGTCACCGAGGTGACCCTGGAAGGCAATAGCACGCTCCTGCTGGAGGTCGTCGAACAGGGCAGCGCGCGGCCGGTCGCCGACTTCACGGTTTGGCGCCGATCGGGCAATTCCGATTCCTATCGGCTCAGCACCATCTCTTTCCCCACCCAGGGAAGCGGCGGCAGTCGTCGGATCCTGCGTGGATTGATGCCGGATCCCGAGACGCTACGGATCAGCGCCGAGGGCTTTCTGGACCAGGATGTGGAGTTGGCCGCCATCACGCCGGGGGGACGGCGCGACCTGCGGGTCGAGCTGGAGCGCGATCTGTCCGGCGAGCCGCCGGCTTCCTTGGAGGTGCTCGCTCCAGAAGGTCTGGCGCCGTTCGAGCTGGTGCTGTCTGGTTCCAAGGGGCGGGTGCGGCGCGGCTCGATCGAAGGAGAGCGGGGCCTGCTCGAGAACCTGATCCCGGGCCGCTATCGGGTCGGCCTGCGGGCCCTGGGGCCCAAAGACCAGCTGCGCTTCGCGATCGCCCTGCCGGGTGAGCTGGAACTGGCACCGGGCGAGGCCCGTGTGTGGCAGCTCGAGCTGGCGCTCCACACCGGGCGGGTGCGCCTGTTGGATGCGGCCGGCCAGCCCCTGCGCCGGGCCCGGCCCTGGCTGCAAGGGGACCCGAGCCAAGATCCCGCGGACGTGGCCAGGGACCCGGCGCGCCTCGCGACGGACGCCGAAGGCTGGCTCGAGCTGACCCTGCCCGCCGCTTCCTTCCGGCTGTTCCCGCCCGGCAAGGCGCCGCCCAAGCGCACCCTGGGCGCCGATTGGTCCCTGACCCTGGCCTTCGATTGGCCCGGCGCGATCGGGACCGACCTGCGGCTGCCATGAGCCGGGACGGGTCTCGGGTTGGCGCCGGGCCTTGGTCCATCGCGGGGACTTCGGGACCCCGGCGCGGACAAGCGGAGCGCGCGCTGCCCACCCCAGGCCCAACCGGACGGCAGGACGGCATCCGCGTGGATCCGATCGCCAGCGCCCGGGAACCAGCCCGCTATGCTGGCATCCAAGGAGTTGCGCCCAGTGCGCCCGCCGCCCATGGAAAAGAAAAAGAAATTGAGCGTGTACGACCCGGCTCTCTGCTGCTCCACCGGGGTCTGCGGGCCCGCGGTCGATCCCGAGCTGGCCCGTGTCGCCGCCGACCTGGCCTGGTTGGCCGAACAGGGGGTGGCCGTGGAGCGCTACAACCTCTCCCAGCAGCCGGCCGCTTTTGCGCTGAATTCCCTGGTGCGCGGTGCTTTGGAGCGCGGCAATCAAGTCCTGCCGCTGGTCGTCGCAGACGGGCGCATCGTCGCGGAAGGGCATTACCCATCTCGGGAGACTCTGGCGGCGCTGTGTGGGCTGGTGCTGCGCCCCGCAGCGACCCAGCCGACCCCGACCAACGCCTGCCGCCCGCAGGCCAGCGGCGGCTCCTGCTGCTGATCCGCGTACAAGGCATCGTCTCGGGCCGCGGCCGAGCCATCCGATCAGGCCTCCCGCAGGAACTCGGCTGGCGACCCTGCGGGCATCGGGCCCAGAGCGAAGCGCAGGCCGCCTCGTCGTCCAAAGCCTCGACCGAAGACCGGCGCATGCAGCTTGTCGACGGCCCAAGGTGCGATGGGGGCCTGCTGCGCTAGAGGCGGCGCGTCCACGCGGCTTGGCTTTCGCGCCCGCTCCCCATGTCTGCTCTACGACCTGCTCCCATGCCGAAGCCCAGTCCGACCGATTTCCTCGAGGATCCGCCGCGCATCCTGCTCTTCACCGGCAAAGGTGGGGTCGGCAAGACCAGCGTGGCCTGCGCCAGCGCGCTGCGTCTGGTGAGCCTGGGTCGGCGGGTGTTGCTGGTCAGCACCGATCCGGCCTCCAACCTGGACGAGGTGCTCGGGGTGGCCTTGGGTGCGAGCCCGACGCCCGTGCCCGGGGCAGCGGGCCTGTCCGCGCTGAACATCGACCCGGTGGCGGCCGCGGCCGCCTATCGAGAGCGCTTGGTAGGGCCCTACCGGGCCCTGCTGCCGGCGGCGGCTGTGCGCAGCATCGAAGAGCAGCTCTCCGGCGCCTGCACCGTCGAAATCGCGGCCTTCGACGAGTTCTCCAAGCTGCTCGGCGATCCCGCGGCCAGCGCGGACTTCGATCATGTCGTGTTCGACACCGCGCCGACCGGCCACACCCTGCGGCTCCTGGAGCTGCCGGCCGCTTGGAGCGGGTTCCTGGGCAGCGGCGGGGGCAGCGCCTCGTGCCTCGGGCCCCTGGCGGGGCTCGAGGCCCAGCGTGGACTGTACGCCTCGAGCCGTGCCGCCCTGGAGGATCGCGCACGCACGCTCTTGGTCCTCGTGGCCCGCGCGGAAGACGCGGCCCTGCGGGAGGCGGAGCGCACGCGCGCCGAGCTCGCCGCTCTGGGCATCCGCAACCTGGCGCTGGTGATCAACGGACGCTTTCGGGCCGTGGAACCGAGCGATCCCGTGGCGGCAGCCTTCCAGCGGCGCGACGAGACGGCGCTGGCAGCCTTGCCCAGGGGGCTGGCGGCGCTCCCGCGCCTCGATCTGCCGCTGCTGCCTTTCGGACTGGTGGGTCTGCGGGCCCTGGAACGGCTCCTGCCGGACGGCGCCGGGTTGTCTGTGCCTGCCCTCGACATGCGCGCCGAAAGGCTCGGAGCCGAGGCCCTTGCCGCGCTGAATCCCTCGACGTCCTCCGAAGTCCCCGCGACCCAGGATCTCCCCCCGGGGCTCGAGAGCCTGCTGCCCGAACTGGAACGGCCCGGCCATGGCGCGATCTTGACCATGGGCAAGGGCGGGGTCGGCAAGACCACCGTGGCGGTGACTCTGGCGCTCGAATTGGCGCGCCGCGGGCATCGGGTGCACCTGACGACCACCGATCCCGCCGCTCATGTGAGCGCTGCCCTGATCGCGGCGGCGGGCGAGCGATTGCCGCCGGGTCTGACCGTCGATCGCATCGATCCGGCGGCGGAGGTCGCCGCCTACAGCGCCGAAGTCCTGGCCAAGGCCGGGGCCGCTCTGGACCCCGCGGGTCGAGCGCTGCTCGAAGAGGATCTGCGCAGCCCATGCACCGAGGAGATCGCGGTATTCCAGGCCTTCGCTCGCCGGGTCGACCGCGGCCGCGACGCCTTCGTGGTGATCGACACCGCCCCGACGGGGCACAGCCTGCTCTTGCTGGACGCGGCCGAGAGCTACCACCGCGAGGTCGAGCGATCGAGCGGCGCGGTGCCCGAGGAGGTCCGCCGCCTGCTGCCGCGCCTGCGCGACCCAGAATTCACGCGCATCCTGCTGATCACGCTCCCCGAGGCCACGCCGGTGCACGAGGCCGTGCACCTGCAGTCAGACCTCGGACGCGCCGGAATCCGCCCCTTTGCCTGGGTCATCAACCAAAGCCTGAGCCCGCTGAGCTTGCGGGATCCGCTGCTGCTGGGCCGCCGCGCCCACGAAGCGCGCTACATCGCCGAGGTGCTGTCCCAGGGAGCGAGGGTCGCCCTGCTGCCTTGGTCCGCAGCGGAGCGAGCCGCCGCTCCGCAGGTCGTTTCTGAGGCTTCCCGCACGATTCCCTAGGCTGCTGCAGGAGCCCCCGGGCGAGGCTCGGGGCCCGGCGGCAGGAAGGACCAAATCTGGGCCACGGGCCCGCTCGCGCCCGTGGCGGGCGCCGCCGGCCGTCGGCCTGGACAGGCGCCGCCTTCATTGCGCACCGCCAGGGTGGGAGTTCGAGAGCCGGGCGCCCGCTGGCCCGGCGCGGCCGCTACGCTCGCTTTGCCGCCGTGGAGTTCCCGCGGCGGTCAGTCCTGGGGCTGATCCCCGGTCCGTGGAGGAAACCATGCGCACCTTGATCGCTGCATCCGTGCTGGTTGGTTTCGCGCCCCTGGCGGGCGCGTGGCAAGAGGTCGATCGTTCGAAAGCCCGCGAGGAGCGCCTGCGCTATCTCGCCGAGCAGGCCCTCGAGCAGCAGGACCTCTCCGGCCTGGCCTGGGTTGCCTTGGTAGGGACGGAGGAGCTCGCTGGCGCGGCCCTGGGCCATTCCGACGGGGGCCGGCTCACCACCGACACGGCGCTGCCGGCGGCCCCGTTGGCCGAGCTGCTGTTCGCCGCGGCGGCGCTGCAGGTGGCCGAGGCCAAGGGCATCGACCCGGGGACCGAACTTTCGGCGCTGCTGCCGGAGCGCAAGCTCGAGCTGCCTGGCGTGAGCCTGCACGGTTTGTTGGCCCACACCTCCGGGCTGCCCCAGGTGTCGGCCTCCCTGCCGATCGAGGCGGGCGCCGCCCCGGAAGAAGGCCAGCCGCCGATCGATCCGCCCTGGCTGACCTGGCTGCGCAGCGCTTCTCCCACGGCGGCGCCGCAGAGCTGCTACGGTTGGACCAACGTGGACGCCCTGCTGCTCGATCTGTGGATGCAGACCGCGGCCGGCCAGGGTTTGGCGGCCCAGGTGGAAGCCAAGCTCTTCCCGGCCCTCGGCTGGAAGGACAAGCGCCTGATCGGTGCCCTGGCGGGTACCTGGATGGAACTGGCGCAGGACCAGGGCCTCGGGCGTCTCGAAAACATCGAACTGCCGGCGGAACTGGCCGGCGTCGAGCTGGAGCTGTCCGTGCGCGAGCTGGCCGCGGGTCTGCGGGCCCTCTTGGGCGGCGAGCTGCTGGACGCCGAGACCAGCGAGCGTCTGACCGCCAACGTGCGCTTGCCGAACGGACAGCGCACCGGTCACGGCCTGGGCCTGGCCCACACGCGGCTCGTTGGACTGGACGGCTTGCTGGTGGCCGGCGCCGCCCAGGGCACCAACCTGCGTGCCGTGCACTACCCGAGCCTGGACTTGACCATCGCGCTGTTGGCGCCGGCGCGGCCCCAGTCCCTGGCGGTCCTCGAGCGCGCCCTGACCGTGGCGCTCTTTGACCTGCCCCAGCCCGAGCGCACCGACCTGCCGGTCTCCAGCGAAGAACTGGCGCGCCTGGTGGGGGAGTACCAGATCGGCTGCGACAGCCTGCTGCTGTCGGTCCAGGAGGGCCGCCTGCGCCTGACCGGCGCGGACATCGACCAGCCCCTCGCCTACCAGGGCGGCGGCCGGTTCCTGGCCCAGACCGGCGCCGACCTGACGGTCGAGTTCGAGCCCGGCGCGGAGGGCCCGGCGCAGCAGTTCGTGCTCTCGATCGAAGGCCAGCAGTCGATCGCCCGTCGCTTCCGCTGAAATCGATCCCGACGGCCCGATCAAGGACCCCGGTTGACCGGTCTGGGTTCGGCGCGAGCGCCGGCCTAGACCGGCAAACAAGTTCACCCGCACCCTGGCCCTGCCCTGGCACGACGGAACCGGCCGGGCGTTGGGCGAGCGCGGCGGTGGGGCCCTCGGGGCCGCCGCAGAAAGAAATTAGGACCACTTCGCGCCCGGAAAGCCCCCTGCGATTGGATCCACCCGAGCGCGCGGTTGCGTTCAGATTACTATTTTAATCTCCGAGGGC
>JBILNK010000219.1:0-6421 GCA_044375105.1 Planctomycetota bacterium | reverse complement strand
CGAGCCAACGCTCCCCGGGCGCCACGCCGCAGGCGCCGGCCACCAGAGCCGCGAGCCCGCCCGGGGGAATGGAACCCGAGGGCCCGCAGCCGGCCGCAAGTTGGGCGGCTGAGCCGTTTCGACTCCGCCCCGCGGATCGCCTCTGGGTCGGACCAGCCCTTCAACCCGGCGCGTATAGTGGTCGCCTTCGCTGCAGACCCCCCCATGAAAATCGCGCTGACCGGCGCCACCGGCTTCATCGGTGGCTACATGGCCAAAGGCCTCCTGGCCGCGGGCCACGACATCCGCATGCTCTGCCGCCCCGGCCGCGAGGAGGCCTTGCCGCAAAAACCCGGCCAGCGTCCCGACGGCCGCCTGGTCGAGGCTCACCTGGGGGACCTCAAGGAGCGCGCCTCCCTGACCGGCTTCCTCGAGGGCGTGGACCTGCTGCTGCACCTGGCCAGCGCCCACGACCACATCCCCGACGCCGAGATGCGCGCCATCAACATCGGGGGCACCGAGAGTTTGCTGGAGGAAGCCAAGCGCAACGCTCCCAAGCACTTCCGCTTCTGGGTGATCTCCTCGGCGGTCATCGGCGCGCCGGTCTACAGCTACTACCGGGACACCAAGCGCATCCAGGAGAAGATCATCAAGGCCGAGCGCTTCGAGTGGGCCTCGTTCCGCCCGACCCTGGTCTACGGCGTCGGCGACCATCGCCACACGGCGCCCCTGCTGCGCCGCTGCGGCGCCAAGAGCGGCAAGCTGGTCGTGCCCCACGACGGCCTCTCGCGCATCAACCCGGTCCACGTGGACGATGTGGTCGATGCGGTGATCCGCTTCTTCGACTTCGAACGCGGGGTCGATTGCATGTACGAGCTGGCCGGCCCCAAGGGCATCCCCTACAACGAATTCATCGATCTGACGATCGCGGCCGCCGGGGGCGGCATCAAGCGCAAGAACATTTCCAAGAAGTGGGCCGACCTGGCGATCTTCTTCAAGGGCTTGTTCACCGACGTGACCGAGGAGCGCCGCGCGTCGGCTTACTTCTCGCTGCACCACGAGCACGACATCCAAAACGCCGTCTCGGAACTCGGTTGGCAGCCGCGCACCTATGCCGAAGGCATCCGCCAGGTCGCCGCGACCGACTGGTGGAAGTTCGACGCCGAGGGCAAGCGCTTGCTGGATTGAGCGCTGGTCGGGTCGAGCGCAGCGCGGGCTCCAAGATGCTGGAAAGCCCACGCGCTGCTCGCCCTGCCGCGAACGCTGAGGCCTGGCGGCCCTAGAGCGGGAGCGTCGCCTTCGAAGCCGCTTTTGCACCCTCTGGCGGGCCGCTTCGGCCCTGGACTCAGGGCGACGAGAGCGTCCGCGGCTGCGTTGGGCCCGGAGTCCCAGGGCCTTCGGCGATCAATCTTCGTCCTGCCGCAGCTTGGCCAGCACCGAGAAGTCTTCGATCGTGCTGGTGTCACCGGTCGTCTCGCGTCCAGCGGCGATGTCGCGCAGGAAGCGGCGCATGATCTTGCCCGAGCGCGTCTTGGGCAGCACTTCGCTGAAGCGGATCTCGGCCGGGCGCGCCAGGGCGCCGATCTCCTTGACCACGTGGGCCTGCAGGGCCTTGATCAGCTCGGGCCCGATGTCCGCCCCCTGGACGGGGGTCACGAAGGCGCAGATCGCTTCCCCGGTCAGGGGATCCGGCCGAGCCACCACGGCCGCCTCGACGACCGCATCGTGGCTGACCAGGGCGCTCTCGACCTCCATGGTCGAGAGGCGGTGCCCAGAGACGTTGAGCACATCGTCCACGCGCCCCAGGATCCAGAAATAGCCCTCTGAATCGCGCCGCGCGCCGTCCCCGGGGAAATAGATGCCGGGGAAGCGCTTCCAATAGTTTTCCACGTAGCGCTGCCGATCGCCCCAGACCCCGCGCAGCATCGAGGGCCAGGGGCGCCGGATGACCAGGTAACCCCCGTGGCCCGGGGGCAGCTCGCGCCCCTCTTCGTCGACGATGGCCGCATCGACCCCGAAGAACGGCCGGGTTGCCGAGCCAGGTTTGGTCGTGGTGAGCCCGGGCAGCGGCGAGATCATGATCCCGCCCGTTTCCGTCTGCCACCAGGTGTCGACGATCGGGCAGCGGCTGCCGCCGATGGTCTCGTGATACCAGACCCAGGCCTCAGGATTGATCGGCTCGCCGACCGTCCCGAGCAGCCTGAGGCTCGAGAGGTCATGGGCAGCGGGGTGCTGGTTGCCCCAGCGCATGAAGGTGCGGATGGCGGTCGGGGCGGTGTAGAAGATCGAAACGCGGTGTTTCTGGATCAGCTCCCAGAAGCGCCCCTCGTGGGGCGTGTTGGGCGTGCCTTCGTAGATCAGCACGGTGGCGCCGTTCATCAGGGGGCCATAGACCACGTAGCTGTGCCCGGTGATCCAGCCCACGTCGGCGCTGCACCAATAGACATCCTCCGGGCGATGATCGAAGACCAGGCCGAAGGACAGGTAGGCGCCGACCAGGTAACCGCCGGTGGTGTGCTGGATGCCCTTGGGGCGACCGGTCGATCCGGAGGTGTAGAGCAGGAACAGCGTGTCTTCGCTGTCCATGGGCTCGGGCGCGCGCTCCGCTGGCTGGTCGCCGACCAGCTGGTGCCACCAGACGTCCCGGGCGCCC
This sequence comes from Planctomycetota bacterium, assembly GCA_044375105.1. Classification (GTDB taxonomy): domain Bacteria; phylum Planctomycetota; class UBA1135; order UBA1135; genus JBIKLM01. The sequence continues at coordinate 3,789 of JBILNK010000219.1, read as the reverse complement.
ATGGCCAGCGCTTCGCCGGTGCGGCGCACCACCAGGACCGTATGCACCTGCTCGAGGCCTTGGACGGCTTCGTCGACGGCCGGCTTGAGCGCCAAGGGCTTGCCGCGCCGAAAGCCCCCGTCGGCCGTGATGACCAACGTGACGCCGCCGTCGAGGATGCGATCGCGCAGCGCCTGGGCCGAAAAGCCCCCGAAGACCACCGAGTGGATCGCTCCCAGGCGCGCGCAGGCCAGGACGGCCAGGACCAGCTCGGGCACCAGCGGCATGTAGATCGCCACCCGGTCGCCCTTCTTGACCCCGCGCTCGGCCAGCGCATTGGCCACCTTGCAGACCTCGCCGTGGAGCTCGCGGTAGGTGAAGCGCCGCTGATCGCCCGGCTCGCCTTCGAAGATCAGAGCCAACTTGTCCGCGGTCGGCCCATGGAGGTGGCGGTCCAGACACCAGGCCGAGGCATTCAGCTTGCCGCCCAGGAACCAGCGCGCATCCGGCGGCTGCCAGTCGAGCACCTTGGAGTACGGCGACATCCAGGGCAGCTCCCGGGCGACCCGATCCCAGAACACCTCGGGCATCTCGATCGATTCGCGGTAGAGCCGCCGATAGCTGGCCTCGTCGGCCAGCCGTGCCTTGGCAGCAAAGCTGGCCGGCGGAGGAAAACGGCGGTCCTCGTGCAGCACGGAGTCGATCTCGGTCATGCCTCCGAGAATAGCGCGCTCGGGGAAACGAGCAGGCCTCTGGCTAGGAGTCGAGGCCCAGGTCCGCGGTGGCTCGGATGGACTCGGCCCCGGGGTTGTCGCGGGGCTCACGGTGCAAGCCGGGCTCTGGCCCGGACAGGCTCAGCCGCGGACCTGCCTCGATCGAAGCAGATCGACAGATCGAAGCACCCCCCCGCCCCTCGGTTCGGCACAGGCGCGCCCGATCGCCGCTGCCTGCTCGAGGCGGCCCAAGAGGCGCTCTCGCTGGCCCTCCCCCGGGCAGTCGGAAGTGGCCCTCAGGATGGCCCAGAAGCCGGTCCGGCTGCCAGGGCCCGCCTGTCCACGCTCGAGCCAGGCATCGCCCCCTGGTCGCTGCGGGTCGACGCGAGGGGCCCTCAGGCCCGGCGGCGGAAGAGGGTGAAGTAGCGCGCGACCTTGCCGGCCAGGCGGCCGGGGCTCTTGATCTCGCGCAGGATGCGCTTCGGCCGCAGGTAGAACGAGCGGTAGGCCTCGCGGATCTTGGCTTCGATCTCGGCCGCGCTCATATGCTCGTTGCCTTCCATGGCCTGGAAGCCGGTCATCTGGGCGTAGTCGAAGTCGCGTTCGCCGCGCAGCATCTTGTAGAGCGGCGTTCCGGGGTAGGCGGTCACGGCGCAGAACTGGACCTGGTCCGGATCGAGGCGCTCCACCAGACGGATGGTCTCGTCGGCCATGGCCGGCGTCTCCTCCGGGAAGCCGATCATGCAGAAGGCGCGCGTTTCGATGCCCACCGCGCGGCAGGCCTTGAAGACCTCCTCGGCGTGGTCGAGGTCGTTGAGCTTGTTGCCGCAGTGCTTCTTCTGGATCTCGGCGTTGCCGGACTCGACGCCCAAGGAGATGTGGCGACAGCCGGCGGCGGCCATCTTCTCGAGCAGCGCGCGGTCGAGGGTCTTGACGGCGGTTTCGCACTGCCACTCGAGCTCGGTCATGCCCCGGGACAGGATGCCCTCGCAGATCGCGTGGATGCGGTCCTTGCGGGTGGTGAAGATCGGGTCGCGGAACACCACGTGGCGCAGCCCGTGCCTGAAATACAGGTCCTCGAGCTCCGCCAGGACGCTCTCGGGGCTGCGGAAACGGAAGCGCAGCCCCTGGGCCAGGGTGTAGCCGCAGAACGAACAATTGAGCGGGCAGCCGCGGGAGCTCTTGACCGTGGTGATCGGCCCTTCGATGCCCGGGAAGCGGTAGGCCTGGTTGTCCAGGAGGTGCCGGGCCGGGATCGGCAGGGCATCCAACTCGGCAATTTTTTCGCGCTCGGCTTCGTGGACGATCTGGCCGTCGGGAAGCCGGTAGGAGACCCCCTCCACGCCGGAGAAGCCCTCGCCCTGGGCCACGCGGCGGGCCAGGTCGCGCACGGTGTACTCGGGCTCGCCGCGCACGACCGCGTCCACGGCTTGATCCTGGAACAACTCCCCGGGGGTGTAGGTCACCTGGGAGCCCAGGATCGCCACCGGCACGCGCAGGCCCTGGCGGATGCGCCGGGCGAGGGCCAAATCCTGATCCAGGGAGGTGCTGGAGCTGTCCAGGCAGACGAAATCCGGCCGGCGCCGGAGCACCTCGGCCAGGGCCGCGTCCGGGCCGAGGCCCTTGGGATCGCAATCCAGGATCTCGACCCCATGGCCGTCGGCCTCGAGCACCGCAGCCACGTGGCACAGCTCGATCGGGGGATAGAGCAGGCCCGGATTGACCGCCATGCCGAATCCCCCCATCAGCCCGCGGCTGACGCGGAATTCGGGGGGGCTCGGGGGGTTGAGCAGCAGGACCTTCAAGCGGCGCGGCGGTGGGGATCCCGGGGGCTGGCTCGCCTCCGGGCGGGACTCGATCTCACGCGAGAGAGCAAGTCTACCCCCCCGCTGGCCGCGGCGCGGGGGCCCCGAAGGGCTCGCCCGGGGCAATTTCCCCGCCCCGATCGAGCGGCGACGGCCCGGCCCTCGCGGGCGGGCGGGGTCCTCTGCCCGAGCCGCCTGGGCCCCAAGGAGGAGCTCCCGCCACATCTCGGAAACCTGACCGGAATGCTCGCCTACCGATGCCCAACGCAGGAGAGCAGCACTCCAGCCTTAGGACCATCGCCCGGGTGGGTCCGGCTTCCGGTCCCCCACAGCCTTCGGTCCGAAAATCCGTCCTGTCTCGATGCGGGTCGCCCCGGCCCGGGCTGGAACGCGGGGGCTCGCGGAAAGACCCTCGCCGCAGCGGTTCGAGGCCTCTCTCGGCCAGGCCAGAGCGCCCTCACAGACCCACGGAACCGGCCGGACGTGAGCACAAGCAGGCGCGCCCGGGCATCGGACGTCGAGAACGGCAGAGCATCGCACGGCTCGAGCGGGGTTACGCCGCCGAGGCGGCTCGAGCTTGCGCCGCCGAGGCGGCCCGATCAGCCGCGCCGCAGCTCCACCTCGGCCCGCTCGGCCGCGCGCGCCAGGCGTTCGAGGAACTTCTCGAGATCAGCCTCGTCGAGAGTGCGATCCGGGGCTTGCAGCACCAAGCGGAACGCCAAGGACTTCTTGCCCGGCCCCAGGGCCGCGCCCCGGTAGAGGTCGAACAGCTCGAGGTCCTCGACCAGGCCCTTGCCCGCTTGGCGGATCAGCTCGATCAGCTCGCCGGCCAGCTTGGACTCGGGCGCCGCGAAGGCCACGTCGAGTTTGACTCCGGGGAAACGCGGGATCGGCCGATAGCGGCGCGCTGCGCTGCTGACCAGCTGAGCGGACAGCGCCGAGAGGTCGATGCGCGCGGCGGCCACGTCGGCTGCGAGCTCCAGGGAACGGGTGACGCGCGGATCGAGCTCGGCCAGATGAGCGATCGGGGCGCTCTGGCCCGACACCTGCCAGATCAGGCTGGCCCGAGGGTGGGCCCAGCCCGGGGCGTTTTCGAGGGCACCGCCTGGAACCGCCTGCCAAGGATCCTCGGGCAGACCGAGGTGAGCGCAGAGGTCGGCCAGCACCCCGCGCAGCAACGCCAGGGCAGAGCGATCGAAGGACAGCGGCGCGGGCCCGCTGCGCTGGGCCAGCACCAGGCCCAACTCCCGCGTTTCCCCGGGCAACCCGCGGGCATCCGCGAGCTCGGGTAG
>JBILNK010000218.1:0-6513 GCA_044375105.1 Planctomycetota bacterium | reverse complement strand
GCCAGCAGCCCGAGCAGGTCCGTGTCCTTCCAGACGGTCAGCACCGCGGTCCGCTCGCCGGGCGTGCCGAAGGCCCGCTGGTGGCTCAGCAACCAGTCCGGCGAATTGAACCAGGGATGCGCGCCGCAGCGGGCGAGCAGCGCCCGCCAGGGCGCTTCCAGGTCGGCCAGAGCGGACGCTCCGCGGCAGAGTTCGATGCGCAGCTCCGGCTGGGCCATCGCTCACTTCCCGCCCAGATAGCCGAGGGCCTCGAGCTGGCGGCGCATCTCATCGGAGAGGATCCCGGGCGGCTGATCGCGCAGCCCCTCCTCGGCCAGGAAACGGGCGTGGGCATCGAGCGCGCGCATCAGGCTGTCGCGCCGCTGCGCCAGACCCGCTTCGTCGAAACGATCCTGCCGCTCATCGGGATCGCGGGCCAGATCGAACAGCTCGTACATCGGCAGGATGTCGCCGGCTTCCGCGCGGTAGATGCTCTTCTCCGTCAGCACCAGCTTGAGATCGCCTTGGCGCACGCCGCTCAACACGAAATCGTCCTTGATGTCGTGTTCCATCGAGAACTCGTTCTCGAGGAACAGCGGCGCGTCCGGATCGCTCTGCCCGCGCAACAGCCCTGCGAAACTCTGGCCATCTCCGAAACGACCGCCGGGCTCGAGCAGCCCGCACAATTCGAGTAGCGTGGCGGGCAGCCCCACCGTCTCCACGGGCGCTGCCACGCGCTGGCCCTGCGGGACCCCAGGGCCGGCCAGGATCAGCGGCACGTGCACCAGGGGCTGCGACAGCGACTGCCCGTGGCCGAGGGAGCCGAACTCGAACCATTCCTCGCCATGGTCCGCGGTGATCGCCACCAGCGTGCGGTCCGAGAGGCCGAGCTGCTCCAGCTGGTCGAAGACCTGCCCGAGGCCCATGTCCTGATAGGCCACCTCGCCGTCGTAGAGATCCCGCCCGACCTTGGCCTTGCGCTGATTGTGCAACACCAGGCCATGGGACTGGCCGAAGCGCCGCCGGTATTCGCCCGGGGGCGCGTACGGCGAATGGGGATCGATGTAGTGCAGGTAGAGCAGGAAGCGGCGGTCCCGGTTGGCGGCCAGCCAGGGCAAGGCCCGGCGATTGACCTCCTGATTGTCGTTGGCGTAGTTCCAGTTGAACTGATAACGCGTCACGGCGATCAGCAGGCGTCCGAACCAAGCGGATCGCAGGGCCGCCTTGGGCAGCGTGTCGACCACCGGCGAATCGAAGTAGGTGTCGAAGCCGCGGTCGAAGTCGAACACCGCCTGGATGTTCGGGTTGGTCACGATGGCCGCGGTGTGCCAGCCCGCGCCTTGGAAGGCCTCGGCCAGGGTGCGCTGGCCGCTGGGCAGGCGCAGCATCGAGCCGTGGTGCAGGGCGCCGTGCCGGGACGGGTAGAGCCCCGTCAGCAGGGTCCCTGTGGTCGGCTTGGTCCAGGCCGCGCTGGCCATCAGGTCTTCGAACAGGGAGCCCCGCGCGGCCAGCGCATCGAGACGCGGCGAGGTCGGGCGCGGATAGCCGTAGCACGACAGCGCGTCGGCGCGCAGCGTGTCGACCACGATGTAGACCAGGTTGGGCGCTTCGGCCGTGGCGCCGTTGTCCCCGCCGTGAGCTTTGGCGCGCAGATCCAGGGTCGGCTGCTCCCTTCGGCTTTCGAGCCAAAGGGACAGGGGGGTCAGCGCCAGGAATGCCAGCAATAGCCCGTCGAGGATCCGCAGGGCCGGCCGCCCGCGGGGCCCCTGCGGGGTCGCGGCGGGCGAGCTGAAGGGCAGCGTCGCCAAAGCGCACACGAGCAGCGCCAGCGCCAGGGCTGCGGCCGCCTCGAGCAGGGCCCCCGTGGAGGTCGGACCCGCCGGGTGCCGGGTCAGCCGGGCCAGGGCCGTCGCGCCCCCCGCCAGCCAGCACAGGCCCGCGCTCCAGCCGATCGCCGTCGCCGAGCGGCTGGGGGCCAGCCTGGCCAGCAGCAGCGCGACCAGGGCGGGCGGCAGCGACCACGAGGCCGTGCCGAGCAGATTGAGCCCGAACAGCTCGAGGGGCGCCAGGAAGGGCAACCACTCGCCTGCGAAGTAGGTGCCGCGCCAGGCCCACAGGGCCAGACCGCCCGCCAGCACCCCCAGGGCGCCTGCGCGGGCCTCGGCCGGCGTCCGGCCTCGGAACAGCAGCGGCGCGAGGGGCAGGGCCCACAGGGCCAGGAGCAGTGCCAGCAGCCCGAACCCGAGGCTCTCGACCGATACGGACACCGCGAAGGCCAGCAAGCGCTCGCCCAGGTCCGAAGGGGGACCCGCCTGGAATTCGCGCACGTGTTCGACGCCCTTCAGGCGCCAGGCCGCGAGCAGTCCCAGCGCTGCACCGGAAAGGCGCCAGAAGGCGAACGCGACGCCGAGGGGCCAGAGCCCGCGGCGGCCGGCGGGATTCGCTTGGGGGTGCATGGAGGGGCTGACTTTCGGCGGAAGAGTTCTAGCAGCTGCCTGCGGGCTGTGCTCGCGCTGAAGGGATTCCGTCGGCCCGTGGGACGTTTTGGGTCCCAGGGAGCTTCCGGATGTCAGCGTCCCTGCGGAGCAGGCCCGGCGGTTTCAGGTCAGATCGAGACCGCTGCGCAGCACCGAGCGGGGGAAGCGGCGCCTCAGGCCGGGCGAGTTCCAGATGAGTAGATGCCGTCCGTAGCCGATCGCTCGGTAGTGCCCGACGCTCGCGAAGCCCAGGCGGTCGAGACCGGCGCGCGAGCTGCGTTTGTCGGTGTGAGCGTAGCCCACCAGCTCGCGCTGTCCGCGTTTGCAGAGATCCTGCAGCACGAATGCCATGCCCGCCTGATAGAGCTTTTGACCGCGATGCTCGGGGCTGGTGAAGGCCTTGTAGATGAACTGCTGGGCGGGGCTCAAGGCGCGCTTTTGCTGCCCGGGGACATTCAGGTTGCGCGGGTTGACCCACATGCTGAACACCGGCAGGCCGCCCGGATCGGTCAAGCCCAGGACCAGCCGGTGGCCGAGTTCCAGCCGGCGCGCCCCGCGCTCCCGGTCCCGCGGGCCGAGCTCGGTGTGCCGCTGCTCGCAGCGGGCCAGGAGCCCTGCATCGCCGAACACGAATCGATAGCCCCCGGGGGCCACGAAATTCGCGTCGGCGGGTTCCACCAGGCGCACGAACACGTCGAATCGATCCCAGTGCAGGTTCCAGTACAGCCGCGAGAGCGAGCGCTCGAGGCCGCCGCGGGCGGGAGCGTCGGCAAGCTGGCTGCCCATCAGGAACCGAGGTACAGCGCGGCGGTGTTGGTGATGCGGCCGATGCTGTTGATCGCGGTGAAGTCGAAGATCACTCCGACCAGGTCGAGGAAGCGGCCCAAGCCGACCAACGCGGGGGCGTTGGGCAGCAGCAAAGCGCCCTGGGCGGTGCCTGTGCCGCTCAAGGCTCCGGCGAACCCGTTGAACACCGGCGGGGTCAGCCCGGCCCACAGCACCGGATCGAAGTTCTGCGGCAGCACGCGGGTGTCGCCCGGGTCGCCGATCGAGGCCAGGGGCAGCCCGGGCTCCTTGCCGGTCAGCGAACACAGCAGCAGGTAGGGGCGGCCAGCCTGCGTCGGAGCGTTCAAGAACAGCGGTTGGTTGAGGCCCAGTTGTCGGCGGGCCCAGGTGGACAGCTCGGCCCGCGCCGCCAAGGCGCCGCTGGCCACCGGGACCGGGGCTTGGATCGGCGGCACCGCTTGGCCGGCGGTGCCGACCTCGTAGACGCTGAAGCCGTCGAGCACGAACAGGCTGCCGCCCTGGGCACCGGCCAGGCCGGGGCTGCCGGCGAGGAACTCGAGATCCTGGGGCCGGGCGAAATGGCCCGCGATCAGACTGCGCGCGCCGCTGCCGGCGTCGAGCCGCCAGACGCGGCCCGAGTTGCCTTCCGCGACGAAGGCGTTGCCGGCCTGGTCGAAGCACAGCCCGCCGGAGGGTACGATCGCGCTCGGCGCCGGGGCCGAGGGGTCGAAGGCGTCGAGAGCCTGGGTGTCCAAGCGTGCCAAGGGATCTTTGCGCCAATGTCCCGAGAGCGCTGGCGAAGCCTGCCAATCGACCGCCAACAACTCGCCGCCCTCTGCCAGGTGCCCGTCCTCGAGGATCGTGGCCAGCCCGTCCGCGGGGGACATGCGCAGACGCCGGCCGCGCAGATGGTCGCCGATCTGGGTCAGCACCCCGGCCGCAAGCCGCCACAGGCGGCCGCCCTCCACGGCCGGATTGGGATTGCGTTCCAGCAGGTAGATCGCGCCGTCGCTGGCGAGGGCCAGATCGCACACGTCGCTGAGCTGGTTGGCGGCGTCGTCGAACCAATCGACCGCCAGGAAGTTCTGGTTGGGCAGGATCGCCCGTACCCGTCCGCCCCGCTCGACCGTAAACAGCCAGCCGTTGCCCGCCGGAGCGATCGAGGCGGGCGGCGGGCTGATCGTGGTCAACAGCTGTGGCGGCGCGCCGCTGGCTAGCAATACCCGCCACAGGGTGCCGTCGCTGCACAGCACCAGCGGGCGCCCGGTCTGGGGCTCCCCGCACAGGCCGACCGGTTGGCGGTCGGCGTTGAAGGTCGCGCGCAGCTGCCCGACCGGCGGAGAGCCTGGATCGACGAAGCGCGGCGCGGGGGCGGGCACGCTGGGGATTTCCCACAGACGGTTGTACTCGCTGACGTACAGGGAAAAACCCGTGGTGCTGCCGGCGCCCGGGCTCGAGCGCGCGATGGCCACGCCCGAGGGGCGGTTCAGGTAGCCGGACCCGATGCGCGCGATGCGTCCGGTGGCCGGGTCGAAGCGCCGCACGCAGAACTCGTCTTCGAGGGGGATGTAGATCCGACCCAGGGCGTCGACCACCACGTCGCCATCGCCCCAATCGGGGCCGTTGGTGATATTGAGCCCGCTGAAGCCTGGGATCAGCGTTCCGGAGCCGTTGGGCAGGCTCAGGGCGCCGACCGCTCCGGCGAAACCCTGGTTGATCCACTCGCTGTACAGCAGCTTGCCGCGGAAGGGATCGCCGATCACTCCCCGAGGTTCCTGGGCAGACAGCAAGTTTTGCACGGAGCTATCCTGGATCAGACCGATGTAGCCCTGATCGAAGGCCGTGTACACGGCGGCATAGAGCTGCCCCTGGCGACCGATCGAGAGGTCCTTGCCGCGCACGATTTGGCTGAGCGGGTCGCTGAACAGGGTCGTCGCCGCGCCGGTTTGCGTGTCGATCTGCTGCACGGCGCCGCTCGAGGTCAGGGCAAAAAGCCGACCCTCGCGGTCGAAGGACAGGCCTTCCACGCGGCCCTCGAGGCCGGTCTGTCCGCTGGCCACCGTGGTCAACACGAAGTTGTTCACGTCGGTGCGGCGGATGGTCTGGTTGCTGCCGAAGTTGTCGCCGCCCAGCCACAGGCGGTCGAGGCCCTCGGCGGTGAGCTCGAAGCAGTTGAATCCGGCGAAGAGCAGGCGCTGGACGCCACGGGTCGGAGGGCTGTGGAAGGCCGGCGGGTGCAGCGCCGCAGCCGGGTCGCAGGGCGCCAGGACGCTCACCGTGGAGGGATCCTGGCCATGGGCGACCCACAGGGAGTTCGAAGAGCCGCTGCCGGTGATCGCCAGGCCCCGCACCGTGTTCGGCAGGGTTTGGAAGACGCTGGTCGAGTTGGCCAGGCGGTTGTAGCGGATCACCTGCGAGCCGGCGGCGATGAACACGTCGCCGTCCGCTTCGGCGACCAGGTCGCCGTCCAGGGTCGTGGGGGAGACGTTGGGGCCCGGGCCGATCTGGGTCTCGACCGGCGCCTGGTCGATGGCCTCGAGGATCCGCAGGCCACCGTTCTGGTCGCTGCGCAGCAGGCGCGACCCGAGCGGGTCCGGGCACAGGCCGACCGGCTGCCCGAAAGTCGTGAAGTAGCCCCATTCCTGCCCGTTGGCGGAGACCAGGGCCACCGTACGGGTGCCGGGGGAGATGGTCCGCGAGGCGAACCAGTGGCTGCCGGCCTGGTCGATCACCAGGTCGCTGGCTTGGATGTAGGCGAATTGGTCCGCATAGATCTGCGTCGGGGGCCCGCCATTGGCCGGCAGGCGCCACAGGTCGCCCCCTTCGAGCAGCAACACCAGTTCGTTTCCCGAAGGCGTCGGGTAGAGCGCCACCGCGGGGCCCGGCAGGGCACCGGCGGCCAGCAGGACCGTGCGGCTGTTGGCCGAGTCGATCCGGCCGACCTCCCCCGCAGAGGTCACGTAGTTGACCGTGTTGGCGCCGCCCGGGCCCGGCTGGCGCACCAGATCGACGACTTGACCGGGGACCGAAACTTGGACGAGTAAACTTAGAGCTAGGATTCCCATCGCGTGGGGAGGCTTGGATTTGCCGTGCTGGTCCGCGGGTCGATGCGCTACAGGATACCTTCGTGGGACCAAGGGTTCCCTTCCAGGAACCCCGAGCACCTCCAATTTGCCGGCCTCCCGGGGCTGGCGCCGCCGATGAGCACGCCCGCGCGCCGTCGCCACTATCGGGTCCAGCTGGATCAGAGCCAACGCCTGGCGGTGGCGGT
>JBILNK010000217.1:0-6525 GCA_044375105.1 Planctomycetota bacterium | reverse complement strand
TCGGCACGCTGGTGCTGCGCGCCTTCGTCGACCAGATCCCGCGCGAGCTCGACGAGGCGGCGATGGTCGACGGGGCCGGACCCTTCGCCGTCTTCCGGCGCGTGATCCTGCCGCTCTGCGCCCAGGGCATGGTCGCGGTCGGCGTCTTCGTCCTTGTCTATGCTTGGAACGAGTTCCTCTTCGCCTTCATCTTCACCACGACCAAGGCGAAGACCGCGCCGCTGACGCTGTCGGAGATGACCGGCGCGATCGACGGCGTCGAATGGGGCGTGCTGTTCGCGGCGACGACGCTGCAGCTGGCGCCGATCGTGGCGCTGGTCATCGCGGCGCAGAAATACCTGATCGCCGGCCTGACCGCCGGCGCGACCAAGGGCTGAAGGCCCGGGAAGGAAGAGGCGATGTCCGAGATGCTGCGCGACCTGAGGCTGGCCGATCCGGCGCTGAGCCGTTTCGATCCGATGCGACGGATCATCTGCCTGGACGATTTCGACCGCGGCTTCTGCGGCTGGACCCAGCTGGTCGGCAACTACGAGCACAGCCTGGACTCGATGAACCCCAGCTACCAGCAGCATACCCAGCCGCAGCTCTCCAGCGTCACCCACTGGGACAACGGCACCCATGGCAGCTGGGACGGGACCTACGCGCTGAAGGTCCAGACGCGGCCGCGCAAGGGGGCCCGCAACGTCGCGGTCAAGCGCCTGACGTTCCGCAAGCCCTGCCCGATCCGCCTGGAGTTCTATTTCACCTTCAAGCCCGAGGCGACGGAGATGCGCCTGTCCGAGACCGACGTGCGCTCGGTCGGCTTCCTCTACGACCTGCAGGATCCGCAGGAAGGCGGCAACCGCGTGATGCCCCATCTGCGGTTCCTGAACGCGCAGGACGGCGAGCATGTCCAGAAATGGCAGTTCAAGCGCGTGACCAGCGCCGTGGTGCCGCTCGGCACCGAGGGCAAGACCGTCACCCATGACCATCTTGCGCCCGATGGCTGGGAGGACCTGCCCGGCGGGCACCAGAAGCTCTGCTACAACGAGATCCCGACCAAGGTGAACTGGCACTATTTCCGCTTCGACTTCGACCTCGCGGCGATGCGGATGCTCGAGTTCCAGTGCAACGACCGCGTCTTCGACCTGGCCGCCGCCGGACCGATCGTCATGCCGGCGATGCGCAATCTGTGGTGCATGCTCAATCTCGGTCTGTTCGCCGAGACCGACGCCGACAAGCGGACCCTGTTCTACATCGACTCCGTCTGCCTCTCCGGGGAGTTCTGACCATGCTGCCGTACAACGCGACGGCCGTGATCGGCCGCAACGAGGTCTGGACCGGCAAGTCGGCGAGCGAGCCGATGGAATGCGGCTGGGCGCGCGAAGCGATCGTCTTCCTGCGGGCGCTCGACGCCCCGCGGCGGATCGGCCGGACCCGGGCGCGGATCGAGGTCTCGCCCGACGGCATGCACTGGCTGCCTTCGGGCACCAGCTTCGTCCTGCCGGCGCGGCGCGACCAGATCGCGATGGCGCGGCTGACCCATTTCGGCAACTGGATCCGGGTCGCCGCCGACCTGCCCCGTGGCGCCGCGATCAAGGTCCTGACCACGATCCACCTGAAGGCCTGACGGCGCGCGGAGCCCGGGATCCGGCGCTCCGCGACGCCGCCCTTGAAAATCCCGCCAAGTTCAATAAATGCTGCGCGCCCCCTTGCGCGAGCGGCAGGGTAAATCGCGTTTTTTCAGGGAGTTGGCTCATGGAGTCGATGGTCGCCATCCGCGGCCTGTGCAAGTCCTTCGGACCGATCCGCGCCGTCGACGACATTTCCTTCGATGTCCGTCGCGGCGAAGTGCTCGGGTTCCTGGGGCCCAACGGCGCCGGCAAATCGACGACGATGAAGATGATCACCGGCTTCCTGACCCCCAGCGCCGGGACGGCACGCATCTGCGGCCACGACGTCGCCGCCGCGCCGGTCAAGGCCAAGGCACGGATCGGCTATCTGCCCGAAGGCGCCCCTGCCTATCCCGACATGACGCCGGCCGCGTTCCTGGGCTTCATCGCGGACATCCGGCGCGTCCCGTCTTCGATACGCCGCAGCCGGATCGATTTCGCGATCGAGCGCACCCAGCTGCGCCAGGTCCTGCATCAGCCGATCGAGACCCTGTCCAAGGGATTCAAGCGCCGGGTCGGCCTTGCCCAGGCGATCCTGCACGATCCCGAGGTGCTGATCCTCGACGAGCCCACCACCGGCCTCGACATCCTGGCCACCAGCGACATGATCGAGTTCATCGCCGGGCGCAAGGCCGGCCGGCGCTGCGTGTTGTTCAGCACCCACGTGCTCTCGGAGGCCGAGCGCCTGTGCGATCGGATCGGAATCCTCTACGGCGGCCGCCTGCTGGGCGTCGGCAGCCTGGCGGAGCTCTCGTTGGCCACCGGCGAGAAGTTCCTGGACGGCATTTTCCGGAGCCTCGTCAAGGGCGCCCAAGGGGCGAGCGCCGCGCGATGACCAAGGCCTCTGGTCGGCCCGGGATAGGCCCCGCCGCGAGCGGCGCCGTGGTGCGCGCCGTGCTCGGCAACGAGCTCACGCGCTTGCTGCGCGACCGCAAGGCCCTGGCCTTGGCGCTGCTCCTGCCCATGGCGCTCTATCCGCTGATGTTCTGGGGCAGCCGCGAGCTCGGCCGGCTGAGCCAGAGCCGCCTCGAGGAGGCGCCCCTGCGCGCGCTGGTCGACCTGTCGGCCTTGCCCGCAGAACTCGCGCAGGCCGTCGAGACCGAATTGAACGGGCTCGGCGACAAACTCGAGCGCATGCCGCTGAATTTCGGCGAAGCCCGCCTGCGCACCGAGCGCGAGCAGCGCGCGCAGGAGCTGCTCGACGCCGAGGGCCAGGCCCCGGCGCCGCAGGTTTTGGTGCTGGGCGTCGCCGGCGGTCTCGGCCCGCGGGTGCTGCTGTTCCATCGCGGCACGGACGAGCAGAGCCTCGACGGCACGCGCCGGCTCGAAGAGCGCCTGGAAGCCCTGGCCACACGTCAGCTCGAGTCGGAGCTGGTTCTACGCCTCGGCCGGGACCCGGCCGCCGCTTGGCGGCCGGAACGGATCGACCTGGCGCCGGCCCGCGACCGCGCCGGGGCTTCCCTGGGGCGCTTCCTGCCCCTGGTCCTGGCCCTGGTGCTGCTCTCCGGGGGCGCCTTCGCGGCCCTCGACGCCTTTGCCGCCGAGCGGGAGCTCGGCACCCTGGAAACGCTGCTGGTGCAGCCGGTGCGGGCCCGTGAGGTGGCCCTGGGCAAGTTTCTAGCGGTCTTGGCCACGGCCCTGCTGACCTGGGCGGGCAACGCCGCCAGCCTGCTGGCCTGCGCGGGCCTCGGGCTCTTCGATCCGAGCGATCTGGCCGGCCGCGGCGGCGCCGAAGGCCTGACCGCGGGCCTCGACCCGGCCCTGTTCGGCCGCCTGCTGGTGGGTCTGTTCCTGTTCCTGCCGAGCGCGGCGCTGCTGGCGGCCCTGCTGTGCCTGGTCTCGGCGCGCGCCAAGAGCTTCCGCGAAGGCCAGCAATTGCTGATGCCCCTCAGCCTGCTGGTCCTGGCCCTGACCGGGCCGGCGGCCCTGCCGACCCTCGAACTGAGCCCCCTGTTCGCCGCGCTGCCGCTCTTGGGCCCGGCCCTGGCCATGCGCGAGGCCCTGGTCGGGCAGCTCGGTCCGGGGATGGGCCTGTGGGTGCTGCTCGCCTCCCTGCCGCCGCTGCTGCTGGCCCTCTCGCAGATCAGCGGGACCCTGGACGCCGAGCGGCTCTTGCGCGAGGAGCGGCCCAAGGGCGACCTGGCCTTGGGCGAGCGGCAGCGGCGCCTGGCACAGACCGCGGGCATCGCCCTGGCGCTCGGCCTCTGGCTGCTGGGCGGTTCCTGGACCAGCGAGCACGGCCTGGTGGGCCGCGGTCTGGCACTGCTGGCAACCGCCGCGTTCGGGCTCTGGCTGGCCGGGCACGTCGGACGCTCGGGGGACCCGGCCCAGGGCCTCGGCCGGGCGCTCGGCTGGGCGCCGCGCGCGCGCGGCGCCGTTCTGCTGCACGGCGCCTTGCTGGGCCTGCTGCTGGCGCTGCTCGGTCCCAAGCTCGCCCTGCTCGCGCAACACGGGCCCAGCGGAGCGCTGTACCCGGCCGCCGAGCGTTTGGCGGCGGCCAGCGACGCGCTGGGCACGGGCACGCGCGTGCTCTGGCTGGTGCTGCTTCCGGCCCTAGCCCAGGAGCTGTGCTTCCGCGGAGCGCTGCTCGGCGCCCTGGCGCGCGGCCCGCGGCTGTCCGCGCTGCTGCTCTCGGCGCTGCTCTTCGCCGTGGCCGAGGGCAGCTTCCTGGGTCTGCCCCAAGCGCTGCTGCTGGGCCTGGCCGCGGGCGCGGCGCGGCTGTCCGGCGGCGGGCTGGGGGCGGCGCTGGCGGTGCACCTGCTGGCGCGCGGCCTGCCCTTGCTGCCCGCTTTCGAGGCCGCCGCGGCGGGCCTGCCGGACGCGCAGGCCGCTGCGCTGGCGCTGCTGGGCCTCGGCTCGGGCGCCTGGCTGCTCAGGCGGCCGCCGGGACCGGCGCTCAGGACGGCCGCTCAGGCCGCCCCATAAAGGATCACCAGGCTCACCCCGCCGAAGGCCAGGGCCGTGCCGAGCGCCGTGCGCAGGCCGTAGCGCGCGCCCAGGGCCAGGCCGATCGGCAGGGTGAAGACCGGCGTCAGGGCGAACAGGATCGCGGCCAGTCCCTCGGGCAGCGTGGCCAGGGCCAGGCTGTGCATGGGCAGGTTGATCCAAGCGGCGATCAAGCTCGGCAGGCACAGGGCCGCCGCGAGGCGCGGCCTGAGCAGCGGCTGGGCCAGGGCGGCGAGCGGAGCGAATCCCTGGCGTCCGATCGCCCCCGCCAGGCCGGCCAGCAGCGCGGCGCCCAGGGCGCCGCCCAGCAGGCGCACCAGTGTGCCCGGCAGCAAGCCGGAGGGCTGCATCGGGAGCCCTTCGAAGCCCTTGGCTCCCGCGACGATCGCCACGGACTGCGCCAGGGCCGCCAGACCGGCATACCACAAACCACGGCGGCGCTCGCCCGGGGCGACCTCGGGCACGCCTACCCCGCGCGAGCTCCGGTCGGTCACCACCCAGGCGATGCCCGCCAGGGTGATGCCCATGCCCAGCAGCCCGAGCGGGCTGAGACGCGTGCCGCGCCACAGGAATCCGAGCAGCGCCGCCAGCGGCGGGATCAGGTTGGCGGACAGGGCCGCCAGCTGCACGCCACAGCGCGGAAAGGCGGCGAAATAGAGCGCGTCCCCGACGGCGAATCCCAGGAAGCCGCTGAGCAGCAGCCAGGGCGCCTGGGGAGCCGGCCAGCTCCAGCCGAACAGCGCCATCAGCAGGGCGAACAGGAGCGCCGTGCTGGCGTTCTTGAACAGGTTGGCGGCGGCGGGTGCGAGGTCGCGGTGCCGGGCCAGGCTCTGGCCGAACAGATGCGATCCGAGGGCCCAGGTGGCCGCCGAGCCGAGGCCCGCCAGCACCGCTGCAGTCGAGATCGGCGCAGCGGCCAACAGGGCCAGCACAAAGGGCAGCGCCCAGGCCGGCGAAAGAGCAGGCATACGAAGAGGTGGGATCGCGGGGAAACGGGGCGCCAGAGGCTAAGCGCCGCGAGCGCGGGAACGAAACGCGGTCCGTGCCGCGCGCTCGGATCCCGCCCCGGCCCGCTGCGTCGCTGGCCCGCGCCGGCCTTGCGCACCGACCGGAGCGATCCGGCGAGCTTCAGGAGGCAAGCGCAGGGCGGGGGCGGTCCGCGCCCATCGCGCCCATCGCTCCCATCGGGCCATGGGAGCCCTGGATGCGCCCCGTGGGCCGCGGCGTACCCAACCCAGCCGCGCGGGCCGTGACCTGCGGGCGGAGCGCCGCTCAGCCCGTCGCCGGCGAGCCTGGCGCGCAGCTGGCCCGAGGGCAGCAGGCGAGCCACAGCGAGGCCCCGCACGGGGCCGGGATCGAGCCCGCGACCCGCTTTGCCTCGGGCCTGTGGGCGGCGGCCGAACCCGCCCGCGCGCTCACTTGGCGCCTTTGGATGCTAGCACGGCCGGGATCGTGCGCAGCAGGATCAGCAGGTCGAGGCCCAGGGACCAGCGATCGATGTATTCGAGGTCCAGCTTGACCCAATCCTTGAAGTCGGCGATGTCGTTGCGGCCCTGCACCTGCCACAGGCCGGTGATGCCCGGCTTGACCGACAGGCGGCGGCGCTGGTCCGGCAGGTAGAGGTCGACCTCGCTGGGCAGCGGCGGCCGCGGGCCGACCAGGCTCATGTCGCCGCGGATCACGTTCCAAAGCTGCGGGATCTCGTCGATCGAGAGTTTGCGTATCCAGCGGCCCAGGCGCGTGATGCGCGGATCGTTGGTCATCTTGAACACCGGGCCGCTCATCTCGTTGTGGGCCTTGAGAGCGTCCAAGCGGCGCTCGGCGTCGACCACCATCGAGCGGAACTTGAGGATCTGGAAGCGCCGGCCGTTGAGCCCCACGCGCTCCTGCTTGAACAAGACCGGGCCGCTGCGTTCGAGGTTGATCA
>JBILNK010000216.1:0-6530 GCA_044375105.1 Planctomycetota bacterium | reverse complement strand
CGCGCGCGCTCTGGCTGGTCGCCCTGGTGTGCGCCGCGGTGCTGCTGCGGCACCCGTTCCATCTGGATCGCTTCCTGCTGCCGGCGGCCCTGCCCTGGATGCCGCTCGCGGCCCTCGGGCTGGCGCGCCTGTGCGGCGCCGGGGCCGGTCTGCGGCCGGCGGCCCGGCTGCGCCCGGGCCTGCTGGTGGCCCTGCTGCTGGCCGCCCTGCACTGGCGCGCTCCCCTGGCGGACCGCACCGCGGCGTTGCTGGGCCTGCTGCGACCCGGGGATGCCTCCGCGGCGAGCTATGTGGCCGGCCTGCACCGCGAGCGCCTATCCCTGGCGCCGGCGCGGCTGTTGCCCACGGCGGGCCTCGAGCGCGCGGCCTTCGATGGCTTCCTCGACGCGATCGCCGCGGAGCTCGCGCCAGAGGAGCGCGTCGCCTTCCTGGAGATCAATTCCGAACTCTCCCCGGCCGCCCTGCACCTCGGCCTCCTGGCCCGCGGCGGCTCGCCGGCGCGCCTGTTCCACGATGCCGCCCGGGTGCGCTCGGACGGCCAGCCCGAGATGGTGGTGACCTTCGAGGCCGCCGACCCCGGCTGGATTTCCGACCAGGTGCGCGCCTGGGCGCGCGGTTTCGACGTGGTGCTCTCCACCGAGCCGATCGATTGGAAGGGCCGGCGCGGGCGCGAATTCCTGGGGCGCTATCGGTCGGCCCTGTTCGAGACCGGCGAATGGTCCTATCGGGAATTGGCCACGATCGAGGTCGCGCGGCCGAACCAAGCGCCGACCCGCGTGCAGCTCTTCGCCCTGCGCCGCGCCCCGCGATGAAGCCCGATCCCAAAGAGCGGCCGGCGCGCCCGGCCCCGCCCGGACCGCGGCAGGCCCCGTTGGCGGCGCCCGCCGAGGAGCCCCGCGGCCTCGAGCGCTACAGCGCCCAGCGCCTCGATTTCCCCGCGGTGCGCAGCCTGTTCGAGCGCCTGTGCAGCACGGCCCTGGGCCGGCGCAGCCTGGCCGAGCTCCAGCCGCGGCATGGACCCGACGCGCGCGCGGCCCTCGAGCGCGTGCGCGAGCTGGCCGCCAGCCCGGCGGGCGAGGAGCCTTCGCTGGGGGACCTGTGCGACGCGCCCGAGCTGCTGCGGGCGGCCCGCGAGGAGCGCCGCGCCCTGTCGGCGGAGGAACTGTCGAGCCTGCTCGGATTCCTGCGCGCCGCCGTGCGCCTCGCGGCCTGGAGCCGCGAGCGCTCGACGACGCTCCCGGAGACCGCGGCCCTGTTCAACGCCCTGCCGGACCTCTCCAGCCTCGCGGCGGAGCTCGAGCGCGGCCTCGACGGGCGCGGCGGCATCCGCGACGACGCCAGCCCCAAGCTGGCCAGGCTGCGCGAGGCGGTGCGGCAGGCCACGCAGGCGCTCGAAAAACGCGCCCAGGCGATCGCCAATCGCCCGGAGGTGCGGGTCGCCCTGGCCGACGGGGCCGTGGCGCGGGTCGGGCTGCGCGATGGACGCCTGGTGCTGGCGGTCAAGGCCAAGTCGGCGGGGCGCGTGCGCGGCCTGGTCCACGACCGCAGCCAGACCGGCGAGACCGTGTTCATCGAGCCGGCCGAACTGGTCGAAGAGGGCAACCGCCTGGCGGCGGCCCGCTCCGACGAAGGCCACGAGGTGCAGCGCCTGCTGGTCGAATGGACGCGCAGCGCCCTCGATCGGGCCCCGGCGGTCGAGCGCCAGGCCGCGGCCCTGGGCGAGCTCGAGCTGGCCCTGGTCGGGGCGCGTTTCTGCAAGCGCTACGGCGCCCGCGCGCCGGCGCTGCCGGACAAGCAGGGGCCCCAGGAGCTGATCCTGCGCCAGGCGCGCCACCCGCTGCTGGTGGAGCAGGAGCTGAGCGGGGAACTCGAGCGCTGCGTGCCCGTCGATCTGCGGCTGGGCGGCGACTTCGACATCCTGGTGATCACGGGGCCCAACACCGGCGGCAAGACCCTGGCCCTCAAGACCGCCGGGTTGGCGGGCCTGCTGGCGCGCCTCGGGCTGCCGTTCCCCTGTGCCGCCGGCAGCCAGGTGCCGCTGTACGGCGCGATCGTGGCCGACATCGGCGACGAGCAGGAGATCGAGCAGAGCCTTTCGACCTTCTCGGCGCACCTGCGGCGCATCGCGGCCGGGTTGCCCCTGGCCGGCCCCGCGACCTTGTTCCTGCTGGACGAGCTCGGCGGCGGCACCGATCCGGCCGACGGCGCGGCCCTGGGCACGGCCCTGCTCGATCACCTGCGGCGGCAGCGCGCGCCGACCCTGGCCAGCACGCACATCGGCCGGCTCAAGGAGTTCGCCTTCCGCCACGCGCGCGTCGAAAATGCCTGCGCCGAGTTCGACGTGCAGACCCTGCGGCCCCTGTACACGCTGCTGCTCGGCACGCCGGGCGAGTCGCGGGCCCTGTCGATCGCGCGGCGCCTCGGGTTCGCCCCGGAGCTGATCCAGCGCGCGGAAGCGCTGGTGGAGCGGCCGGCCGACGAGTCGCGGCGCTTGATGGAGGACATCCGCGAGGCGCGCACCGAGGCCGAGCGCTCGCGCTCGAGCGCCGATGCCACCCGAGCGCGCATCGCCGAGATGGAGCGCGAACTCGAGCTCCTGCGCGGCGATCTCCTGCGCCGCGAGCAGGCCCTGCTCGGCGACGCGGAGCGCGTGCTCGAGGGCCGCCTGGCGGCGGCGCGGGCGGCCTACGACCGGGGCCTGCGCTTGCTCGAGCAGTTGCCCGTGCCCCAGCGCCAGGCCTTCGAGCCGGTCTTCGCCGAGCTCGGGCGGGCGCTCTCCGGTGCGGCGCTCTCCGATGCGCGCCAGAAGTTCCTGGCGGGGCTGAGGAAGGGCGACACGGTCTACGTGCCGCGCTACCAGAAGCGCTGCCCGGTGCTCAAGCTCGATCGCGAGAAGGGGCGCGTCAAGCTGCGCCTCGGCAAGCAGGAGCTCGAGCTGCCCCTGGACGACATCTCGGCCTATGAGGAGCTCTGAAAGCGTGCTGGCCTTCGAATGCATGCGCTATGTGACCGCCGGCGAGAGCCACGGGCCTGCCCTGGTGGGCATCCTGGAGGGTTTTCCCGCGGGTTTCGAGCTGTCGATCGAACGGATCGACCGCGAGCTGGCCCGCCGGCAGGGCGGTTATGGGCGCGGGGCGCGCATGCAGATCGAACAGGATCGGGTCGAGGTGCTCTCCGGGCTGCGCCAGGGCCGCAGTCTGGGCTCGCCCCTGTGCCTGCGCATCGAGAACCGGGACCACAGCATCGAAACCTTGCCGGTGCCCAAGAACCCGCGCCCCGGCCACGCCGATCTGGTCGGCTCCCAGAAGCTCGGCAGCGCCGATCCGCGCGCGGTGATGGAGCGCGCCAGCGCCCGGGAGCTGGCCATGCGCGTGGCTCTGGGCGCCGCTGCGCGCCAGCCCATGGAGAGCCTGGGCGTGACGCTGTTCGCCCACGTGGTCGAGCTGGGCGGCATCCCCTGCGGGCCGGGGCCCGAGCTGGACGAAGAGCTGAGGCGCCCCGGCCGCCGCGGCCTGGAGGCCGCCTGGCTCGCGCAGCGCGACCAGAGCCCGTTCTATTGCCTGGGGGCCTCTGACGAGCCGCGCCTGGTCGCCGCCGTAGACGCCGCCAAGCAGGCCGGCGACACCCTGGGCGGCATCTTCGAAGTCATCGCCTATGGGCTGCCGATCGGCCTCGGGAGCTACTTTTCCGGTCCCGAGCGCCTGACCAGCCGCCTGGCGGCCGCGCTGCTCTCGATCCCGGCCATGAAGGGCATCGAGTTCGGCCTGGGCTTCGAGAGCGCGCGCCGCCCCGGCAGCCAGGTCCATGACGCTTACGCGCCCGCCGAGAGCGTGCCTGCGGAGCGGCGGCCCCTGGGACACCCCTTCGCGCGCCTGACCAACCGCTCCGGCGGCCTGGAGGGCGGCATGACCACCGGCGAGCCCCTCTGGATGCGGGTGGCCATGAAGCCGATCTCCACCCTGCGCCGCGGCCTGCCCAGCGTCGATTTCGAGAGCCAGTCCGCGGTGAGCGCTACCTACCAACGCTCCGACGTCACCGCGGTGCCCGCCGCCTCCGTGGCGGGCGAGGCCCTGCTGGCCCTGGGTCTGGCCTGCCGCTGATCGGATTCGGTCGTCGCGCTCCGGGACCCGATCGATCGCCCGGGGATCGCTCGGGCGTGGTCCCCCGGGTCCCCGGCTGACCGCGGCGGTCCCGATTCCGGCGCGACCGGGCCACCCGGGGTCGGAAGCTGCTCGCCAGGCGCGGTGGGGGAGGCCCGCCCTCCCAGACAGCCCTGCCAAGGGAACCTGCTGGGGAAGCGTGCCAGGGGGCCCCGCACGGGCTCCGTGCCTCCTCGGGGCAAGCTGGGGCGGGCCAGCCCCAGCCGGGAATCGAAAAAAAACGGCTCAGAGCTTGCGTCGGAGCCGCCGCTCCTTATTCTCTCCGCTCCTTTGCCGGCCAGGACCGGCCCCAGCCCGGCGCGGGACGCGTCGGGTCCGACCGTCGTCTGCCTGCGGCTCCTGTTGCAAGCATTCGAGCCGGTCGGGCCTGCTCCCAAGCCGCTTTCGCCAGCGTAGCTCAACTGGCAGAGCACCTGATTTGTAATCAGGCGGTTGTGGGTTCGAGTCCCACCGCTGGCTCCAAGCTAACCGCAGGCCGCCCTTGGGCGGCCCGCGGCACCCAGCGCTACCGCGCTGGGCCGCTCCCTGACAACGCGATCCACGTCTGGACGAGTTGGGAGCGATCCCCTCGACCGGTTCCCGCGGGCCCGACCCCCGGCGGGGCTGGCCGAGGCGGGTTGCGCCTGCACCGCTCGCCCGAGACGGATGTTCTCCGGGCGGATACCCAAGCGGCCAAAGGGGACAGACTGTAAATCTGTTGGCACATGCCTTCGCAGGTTCGAATCCTGCTCCGCCCATTCGCCCCTCAGAGTTCCACCCTGGCTGGCTGGCTTACCTGGCCTGCCGCCCTGGCCTGCCGCCCTGGCCTGCCGCCCTGGCCGGCTGACCCGACCGGCTGACCCGACCGGCCAGCATGCGTGCTTCAGTCCCGTCGCTGCGCTCTAAAGCTCGCCGGCGGCCAGCTCCGCAGAGCCTGCGGCCGAAGCCAGCTGTGCAAGCAGCGCTCCGGTCGGCAAGTCTTCTGCGCCTGGCCCATCGCTGGGGCTCCGCTGAGTGCTCGCTCATGAGTGCTCGCCCATGGGTCTTGGCCCGTGAGCTCTGGCCCGTGAGCTCTGGCCCGTGAGCTCTGGCCCGTGAGCTCTGGCCCGTGAGCTCTGGCCGAGCGGCTGCGTCCTTGCCGATAGGCTTTTGGGCACGGGCGAGAACATCCGATCGCGCGCAGAGCCCTGTTTTCGCCTCGAGATCTCGCCGGGGGCAAGCAAGCCCCAGGTATCGAAATCCTGCGGCTGGGGACTGGCTACGAGACACGCGGCGAGGCCTGCTCGCGGCCTGCGGTCGGAAGGCCCGCTGATCGAAGGGGCTGCAGATCGAGCCAGCGGTTAGAGGCCAAACCCAGAGCTGATCTGGGGCATCGAGTCGGAGCGCCGCCCTCCAGATCGAAAGCCACGCGACGCCGGCTCACGGCAAGGACCGGGCAGCGCTCGGCGACCGCCCGGGGCTATTTGCCGGCGCGGCTCGGCCCCGTGCTGGTCCGCTAGACCGGCAAACGCACGACAAAAGCCTCGCGGGCCCTCCGGGACCGCGGGTCTCGCGGGTGTAGTTCAATGGTAGAACGTCAGCCTTCCAAGCTGAACGCGTGGGTTCGATTCCCATCACCCGCTCCACTCAACGCTGTCGGCGCCAGAAGGCCGAACCGGGGGGGCGGTACCGCAAGGGCAGCCCCGCCCGGACGCGCCGCCCTGGCAGGGGGGGGCAGCGGCTTTTCTCGGCAGTCCCCGCTGGAGTGCGCCGGACTGCGCCGCTAGACTCCTCGCCCCGAAACGATCCTGAGCAGCGCCTTCCAGCCACCCCTGGCCAGCCCGCGCCGTCGCTCCCTCCCGCAGGCGGCCTGAACCGCGACCCGCTCGAGCCCCCGCCCGATCCCTTCCCTCCGCAGAACCTCCCCTGCACGAAGAACAAGTGGTGATGCTGCTGTAGCTCAGTGGTAGAGCACTTCCTTGGTAAGGAAGAGGTCATGGGTTCAAGCCCCATCAGCAGCTCCACTCCTCGGCCCCCGCACCGCGCCGCAGCTCCTAAGGGCCGCCGCTCCGGCAAGAGTTCGCTCGCTCCAGAAACCCCCAGTCGGCATCGGCCGCGCGGGTTTCGACGTGGATCTCCCGCACACCGCGCGCCCAGCGCGCGGCTCGCCGACCGGCGAGGCCCGCAGGCCCTCAAGCCCGCGCCGCAACGCCGGCCAGCCCAACAACCCGAGTCCGGATGTCGCCGCCCAGTCGCGCGACGCCTCCGTTCGCCCAAACCCCCACACTCGACCCGCGGGTTCGCCCCCGCCTTCACCTCACCCCACCGAGATGGCAAAGGAAGCCTTTCAGAGGACGAAGCCGCACTGCAACGTCGGCACGATCGGCCACGTCGACCACGGCAAGACCACGC
>JBILNK010000215.1:0-6536 GCA_044375105.1 Planctomycetota bacterium | reverse complement strand
TGAGCCCGGTGCTCGAGTACGGCCTGGGCGGGCGCATCGAGGGCTATCGCGTGGCGCGCGTGTTCCGGCGCGAGGAGCCGCCCCCGGCGCCGGCCTTCTCCGACGCCGCCAGCCAGCGCGCCCTGCGCAAGCGCCTGCAGGAGGCCATGGACCTGCGCCGCCTGGACCTGGCCCGGCGCTCGCTCTCCCAGCGCAGCCATCAGTGGCTGGACGGCCCCCTGCGCGGCCGGCCCGCGGCCGAGGCTGCGGCCCCCGCCGGCCCCAGGGGCCCAACGGCCCCCGGCGGCCCGCGGCCCTGACCCCCGCCCCGGGGTCCGATCCGGGCCGGCGCTGCCGGCCCCAGACCGCCGGACCCCGCGGGCGAGGGCCCGCGCGCGACGCGGCCGACCTGCGACGCGGCCGACCGTCCTGCCCCCAAGGCCCCATCCGGCCCCCGGACTGCGCGCCCCCTGGGAGGCGACCGGCCAGGCCCCCCCCGGATCCTGCCCCGCGGACGGTGACCGCCCGGTCCCGCGCCGGTATCTTCTGAACCCCCTCTGCCCCTGCGCGTTGCCACCGTCGACGCGCAGGGGTCTCGGCTTCCGGGAGCCCGCTCCCGGTTCCGCCCGGAGACCCCCCGCCGCTGGATCCCCCACGCCGCCCCCGGTGGCGCCGGGTCCAGCAACCGCCCGCCGACGCCCCCGGCCGCTCCCGCGGCCGGCTCGCCCGGGCCCGACCGGCAGCCGCCGCCCGCCCGCGGGTCGGCGCCCGCCCGGACGCCGCGCACCCTCCGCCGCCATGAGCAACCCCTCGGACTTCTCCAACATCCAGATCGAGAGCTCCATGCCCAAGCCCTGGGAGATGGAGCGGACGTTCAATGACGTCCTGTACGACTGGATGAACCGCGCGCCCTACCTGGCGATCGCGGTGTTCCTGCACCTGCTGGCCTTCTTCGCGCTCAACGCGATCCCCTGGAACCAGCTCGAGAAGAAGGATCAGAAGATCCTGCAGGCCGAGGCGCCGCCCCCGCCGGAGGAGCAGTTCGAGGAGCCGGAGCCCGAGCCGCCGGAGGAGATCATCGAAGAGCCCATCGAGGAGCCCGTGGTCTCGGACTCGGAGGTGGTCGAAGAGGAGGTCTCCGACGTCCAAAACGAGGTCGACTCGGACGCCCCGGAGAGCCCGTTCAACTCGGACCAGTTCAACAACGTAATCGGCATCGGCGGCGGCGCCGGCGGCGGCGGCGGCAAGATCGGCGGGCGCCGCAAGGGCCGCGCTGCGGTCGGCAACACGATCAACAAGGCCCTGTTGGCGGGCCTCGAGTGGCTCAAGGACCACCAGTCGGAGGACGGCTCCTGGGAAGCCGCCTACTTCGCCGACAACTGCCCGGAGGAACGCCGCAGCCGGGGCGGCGACCTCGCCAACGGCAAGGGCGAAGAGGTCCACGACGTAGGCGTGACCAGCCTGGCCCTGCTGGCCTTCCTGGGCTTCGGCGACACGATCCGCGAGGGCAACTACAAGGATGTGATCCGCAACGGGATCGACTGGCTGATCAACCAGCAGGACCGGGACACCGGCCTGGTCGGCCCGACCACCTCGAAGGAGTACCTGTACGACCACTCGATCGCCACCCTGGCCCTGTGCGAGGCCCTGTACGGCGACAAGAAGAACCCGCAGCTCAAGAAGGCGGCCCAGAAGGCGGTCGAGTACTGCCTCAAGGCCCAGAACTACGGTCAGGGCTGGCGCTATTCGGTGCCCCCGGACGGCCAGAACGACACCTCGGTCACCGGCTGGATGGTGTTCGCCCTGGCCTCCGCCAAGGACGCCGGCATCGACGTGGGCAAGAAGCCCTTCGAGGACGCTCTGTACTGGCTCGACGAGGTCACCGATTCGACCAACGGGCGCGCCGGCTACACCGATCGCGGCGGCGATAGCTCGCGCCTCAAGAGCCTGATGGACAAGTTCCCCGCCAGCCAGACCGAGGCCATGACCGCGGTGGCGGTGCTCTCGCGGGTCTTCATCCGCAACATCCAGGGCACAGACCCCAAGAAGGACGAGCTGATCCTGCGCGGCGGCGATCGCATGCTGGCCATGCTGCCCGAGTGGGACAAGGCCGGCGGCGCCGGCGGCAACTCGAACTGGCAGGAGGGCGACGGCGGCCGCACCAACGACATGTATTACTGGTACTACGGCAGCTACGCCATGTACCAGCTGGGCGACAAGTACTGGGAGAAGTGGAAGGCGGCCATGGAGAACGCGATCCTCAAGAACCAACGCACAGAGCCGCCCTGCTACGACGGCTCCTGGGACCCGGGTGGCCCCTGGGGCTGGTCCGGCGGCCGGGTGTACTCGACGGCTCTGATGGTGCTGTGCCTCGAGGTGTACTTCCGCTACGGACGGGTGCTCGGCGCCCGTTGATGCCCCGCTCGGGGACCTCCGTCCGCCAGAGATCGAAGCCGCCCCGCAGGGCGGCCTGACAGCCCGCGGCCCGCGCTCGCCCCCCCGGCGAGCGCGGGCCGCTGGCTTGGGGGACCCGGGGGGGCGCCTCCGATACGTTGCAGGCGCCGGGGCGGAAGCGTCGCGCCCGCGCTTCGCGCACGCAGGCCCGCCGGGCCTCGCCTCGCAGGCCTTGCCCGTCTCAGCCCCCCCGTTCCCCCGCGAAGTCCCTGCACCCGCGGGGCTTGGGCTGCCAGATCCCCTCGCCTGGGCTCGCCCGCCCGCCGCGGCCCGCCTGGTCGCCGCGCTCGCCCCGCAGCGCCGATCGCGCCCCGGGGAGCAGGGGATCAGGAATTGACCGCGGTAGGACTCGAACCTACGACCAGATGATTAAGAGTCACCTGCTCTACCAACTGAGCTACGCGGCCTGAGTGGGGGGCAAACCTTAACGATCGGCCCGCCTGGATTCCAGCACGGCGCGGGTCGACAGCGTCCGGCGGCGATCCGGGCGCCGCTGGGACGGCCCGGGCGCACGGCAGCGCACGCCCACCGCCGCGATGCGCTCACCAATACATGCCGAAGCCGGCGAAGTAGGTGAAGGCGCCGTCGTCGAAGCCGCTGGCGGCGCTGTCGGCGTCTTCGAAAAAGAACTGGTACTGGGCGGTGAAGTTGAGCAGCACGTTCGGCAGCGGGTACCACTTGATGCCCGCCTCCGGGGTGCCCACGAAGGTCTCGTCGACCGTGTCGCCGTAGATGTAGCCCAGGCCCATACCGATGAACGGACGCAGGTCCTCATCGGAGAAGTGGTAGTCGTAGGCCAGACCGGTCGAGCCGTTCCAGGCCGAGGGGCCCAAGTCCGTGTAGCCCACGGACTGGCGCAGGGTCACCAGGGAGCGATCGGTCAGGTAGCGGCCCAGGTTGCCGGTGAAGCTGACCGTGCCGAAATCGAAGTCGTTGGAGTTGGTGCCGAGGGCCGCGATGATCAGCTCGTAATCGCCGGCCACGGGGAAGCCCAAGGCCTCGGCGAGTTCCTGGTTGGCGGTCGGCAGAGCCGGGGAGAGCAGGGGCGAGGATTCAGGGGCCGCGCTGGGCGCCGTGACACGGGCCAGCTCGGCGGCGGCCAGCAGGGCGATCGGGGAGAACATGGGCGCTTCGGTTGGGGGGTCTGGGGAACGTCGGGGGGCGGCGAGGCAGATCCTGCGGCCCGAGCGGGGCGCCATTTGGGGCTCGAAGGGGGGCTGGTTCAAGCCTGGAGACCCGCCCGGCCTGGAAACCTGGGCGGGCAGTGCAGCTGGCCCGCGGTCGTCGATCGGCGGGCCGGCGCGCGGCTGCGCGGCCCGACCCGCCGCCCTTGGCCTAGTGGCACAGCTCGATCGCGTCGGCGCGGAACACCGGGCCTTCGACGCAGGCCTTGGCGTTGGGCCAGTCGCGCAGGGGCCCGCGCTTGTCCGTCGGCACCGGGCAGCCGTTGCAGATGCCCACGCCGCAACCCATCAGGGTTTCGAGGGATAGATAGGCCGGCTGGCCGCTGCGGCGGGACCAGGCGTGCACGGCCTCGAGCATGCGCTCGGGGCCGCAGGCCAGGGCTCGCACGGTGGCCGGGATGCGGCCTTCGCGCTGCAGGCTTTCGAGCAGCTCGAGCACGTGCCCGCGCCGGCCGTGGCTGCCGTCCTGGGTGGCGGTGTGGACCGGCACGCCGAGGGCCTCGAAGGCCGGGAGGTCGTAGAGCTGGGCGCGGCTGCGCGCTCCGAACAGGAAGTGCAGCCGGTGCGCAGGGACCGGGCCTCCGAAGGTGCCCGCCAAGGCCTGTTCGATGGCCATGTAGAACGGCGCGCTGCCGACCCCGCCCGCCAGCAGGACCCAATCGGCCGGCGAGGCGCCCGGGTCCGGCGCGGCGGGTTCGGGCGATGCCAGGTCGGGCCAGCCGTTGCCGAGCGGGCCGATCAGCCGCACGGGCATGCCCGCTTGCAGGGCCAGCAGGGAGCTCGAGCCCTGCCCCTGCCGCAGGATCAGGAAATCGAGCTCGGCGCCGCGCTGCTTGTAGATCGAATAGGGCCGCGGGATCAGCGGCGCGCTGCCGTCCTCGCGGCGCAGCATGAAAAAGCGGCTGGCGCGGATGGTCGGCAGGGGAGCCGGGGCGCGCACGGTCAGGATCGCGGCGGCGCCGCCGCAGGGCACCACCCGCAGGGCCTGGGCCAGGAACGAGCGGGCGTCGGGCGGCGGGGCGGGCATAGGCGGCCAGGATAGCGCCCGGCCGGCCCGGGGGAAGCGGGCCCGCAGCCGCTATGCTGCTCGCCCTTTCGGGTCGCCCATGAGCCTTTTGGTCGCCAACGCCGTCAAGCGCCATTTCGGCGCCCACGAGGTCCTCCGCGGGGTCGATCTGCGCATCGAGCGGGGCGAAAAGATCGGCTGCGTGGGCCGCAACGGCGGCGGCAAGACGACCCTGCTGCGCCTGATCGTGGGGCTCGACAGCCAGGACGAGGGCCAGCTGACCTTGGCCCGCGGCACGCGCCTCGGCTACGTGCCCCAGCAGCCCGAGTTCCCCGCGGGGGTCAGCGTGCTGCAGCACGCCTCCGGGGGTCTCGAGGAGCTGCGCCTGCTGCAGGCCGAATTGGCCGGCCTGGAGGAGCGCCTGTCGAGCGGCGGCGAGCAGCCCGCCGAGCTGGTGCAGCGCTACAGCGAGCTACACGAGCAGCTCGACCACCTGGGCGGCTGGCACGCCGAGCAGCAGATCGAGCGGGTGCTCTCCGGCATCGGGCTGCCGCCGGCGCTGTGGGAGCGCGAGGCGCGCACGCTCTCGGGGGGCGAGAAGAGCCGCGTGGCCCTGGCGCGCGAGCTGCTGCGGCGTCCGGACCTGCTGCTGCTGGACGAGCCCACCAACCACCTGGACCTGCCCGGCATCGAGTGGCTGGAGAGCTATCTGCGGGAGTTCCCCGGGGCCGCTTACGTGATCAGCCACGACCGGCGCCTGCTGGACAACGTGGCCCAGGTGATCGTCGAGCTCGAATTCGGCGAGCTGCGCCGCTATCCCGGCAATTACAGCAAGTACGTCGTGCTGCGCGCCGAGCGCTACGAGTACGAGCAGCGCGCCTACGAGCAGCAGCAGGACTTCATCCGCAAGGAGGAAGCCTTCATCAAGAAGCACATGGGCAGCCAGCGCACCAGCGAGGCCAAGGGGCGCCAGAAGCGCCTCGAGCGCCTCGAGCGCCTGCGCGCCCCGCGCAACGACGTGCGCAAGCCGCGGCTCGCCTTCGGCAGCGTCGATCGCTCCGGCGAGCGCGTGCTGCTGGCCGAAGCGCTCTCGATCGGCTTCGGAGGCCGGGCCCTGCTGAGCGGCCTTGACCTGCGGATCGAGCGCGGCGATCGGATCGGCCTGGTGGGCCCCAACGGCGCCGGCAAGACCACGCTGCTCAAGACCCTGGCCGGCCGCCTGCCGCCGCTCGGCGGTAAGCTCGAGCTCGGGCACAAGGCCCTGGTGGGCTACTTCGACCAAGTCGGCGGCGAGCTCAACAAAGACTCGACGCCCTACGAGACCCTGCGCCGCGACAACCCGCTGGCCACCGACCAGGAGATCCGCGACCATCTGGCGCGCTTCCTGTTCCGCGGCGAAGAGGTCGATGCGCCCATCGCTGGGCTCTCCGGCGGCGAGAAAGCGCGCATCAGCTTGGCCCGCCTGGTCTGGCAGCGCCCGACCTGGCTGGCGCTCGACGAGCCCACCAACCACCTGGACCTGGCCGCTCGCGCAGCCCTCGAGGAGATGCTCTCGGCGTTCCCCGGCGCGCTGCTGTGCATCAGCCACGACCGCGAATTCTTGGACAACCTGTGCAACCGCATCGTGCAGCTGACCCCGGCGGGCCTGCGCGAATTCCGCGGCAACTACAGTGAATACCGGGCCGCCCTGGCCAGCGAGGCGGCCGGAGCCCAGTCCAGCAAGGCCAGCCCGGCGCGACCCGCGCCAGCGCGCGCCGAAGCGGCACGCAACGAGCCGCAGAAGCCGCGCGAGGAGGCGCCGCGCGCCGGCGCCCAGGTCCCCAAGATCCGCAACGCCTTCAAGTTCGAGAAGCTCGAGCAGGACATCATGCGCCTGGAAGAGGAGCTGGCCGGCCTGCAGGCCGCGCTGCTGG
>JBILNK010000060.1:0-22762 GCA_044375105.1 Planctomycetota bacterium | reverse complement strand
ACCAGCACCTCGCCAGCGGGCGTCACGAACACGTTGTCGACGCCGGTCAGCTGCGGGGTCGGGCTCAGGTTGGCCTGGTAGAGGATCTCGATCGTGTCGGCCGCCGAGTCGTACTTCCAGACGCGGTTGTCGCCCTTGGTGGTGAAGTGCACCACGTCGTCCTGATACCAGGCGCCCTCGCCGCCGTTGAAGCGCGTCGCGGCCGGCACTTGGAAGCGCGTGGCGGTGCCGCCGCTGACGGTCGGGTCGGGCACCGGCAGCCAGGTCACCGAGCGCACTTGACCCAGGGCGATCGAACCGCTGCCGAGGATTTGGGCGGCTTCCAGCGTGCCGCTGGAGAGATCCGGGTAGTTGCTGGGCCGGAAGCGGTACAGGAGGCCGTCGCTGCGGTCCTCGGTCAGCAGGATCACGCGCCGGATCGGGTCGACCGCGGCCGCTTCGTGCTGGAACTTGCCCATCCAGGGGCGCTTGATGCCCTGGGAGCCCGGCGACAGGGGGCTGCACTCGTAGACCTCGCCGTTGGTGGTCTCTTCGCAGGACAGCCAGGTGCCCCAGGGGGTCGGGCCGCCGGCGCAGTTGCGCGTGGTGCCGGTCAGGATCGAGTAGGCCGCCGTGACGTTGCCAGCCACATCGAAACGGATCGCGCTGACGCCGCCCAGGCCGCTCGAACGCTCCGAATTGCACACATAGACCCAGCCGCCGTCGGGGGTCAGGAAGGTGGCGCCGCCGTCGGGGTCCGCCGGCCAGACGAAGGAGGTGCCGGGCACCGCTTGCCCCGAGGTGGCGATCACGCGCGAGCTGAAGCCGGCGGGCAGCTGCAGGCCGTTTTGGTCCGGGGCCAGCAGCGGGCCGAAGCCGTCGATCAGGCCGCCGGATCCGCTGGCGGCGATCGCCGTGGTGCGGCCGAAGACGCTGACGCCGATGCCGCCGATCAGCGAGCGGCGCAGCAGGGCGCGGCGGTCGAAACCCGCGGCGGGGGTGGAGGAGGCCGGAGAGCGGTCGGGATGGGGCTGACGCATGGGGGAGATCGACTGGGGGCTAAGTCGAGGCTAGGCGCCCGCAGGCCGCGCTCCGAATCAAGCCTGTGTAGAAATCTCGCGCGCCTCGAGGCCGCTTTGCTCAGTTTTGTGGCGTCCTTGAGCGAAGATTGATCGAGCCGCGCCCGGGGCCGGCGGCGCTGGCCACGAACAGCAGCAGCACCGCCAGCATCATCAAGCCCTGTCCCAGGTAAAGGTGCGCGAAGTCGAAACGCTCCGGCCAGCGCTCGGCCACCTGCCAGAGCCCGAGCAAACGCGCTTGGTTGAGCGCCAGCAAGGCCAGCGCGCCGGCGAGGGCCCCGCCCAGGCGACGCCTACCCGCGCCGGGATAGGCGGCCAGGGCGCCCCACAGCAGCGCGATCGGCGTGATCGCGGTGCACTCCGCCACGACCACGAAGGCGCGCGCGCCGGCGCTGACCCGCGTGCCCTCGACGCGGGCCGGGGTGCCGAGCGCCTCCAGCAGTGCGCCGAAGACCCGTGCCGTGCCGGTCAAGAGCTCCCCGCTGAGCAGAAACCCAAGCGACTCGACGGCTGCTGCGATCGCCAGGCCCAGGGCCAGTCTGAGGTACGGATTCCTCATCCTCGCGAGGCCCTCCCGCAGCAACGCCGCCAGCGTTTGCCCGAGCCGCAGGCGCACTCAGCACGCCTCGAGCGGGCCGAGGGTGGCGCTTGCCCGGGGCCCGCGCCGGCCCCGCTGCGCGGCGCGGCGCCGCCCGGCCCCGGCCCCTTCAAAACCTCGCCAGAGCCCTCGATTCGCCCCGCAGCCGCAGCCCCGCGCGCCGCCGAAAAGGCGGCGATCAGCAGCGGCAAGCCCCATCCGGCGGCGTTGCCGGCCAGCTCGGCGGCCCGCGACCAGCCGCTGGCGACGCCGGTCAAGCGCTGCCCCGCCGCCCAGCCGAGCAGCGCCAGCTGCGGTCCTTGCAACAGCAGCAGCGTCAGGGTCCAGCGGCCCAGGCGGCGCAGCCCCGGCCAGAGAACTCCGCGCCGCGCGAAGGCCAGGGCCGGCAACAGCACGATGCCCGCCAAGGCCGTGTCCAAGGTCGTGTCGGTCAGCGTGACGCTGACCTCGCGCTGGCAGCCGCCCAGGATGCGCGCATCGTGGGGCCCCGCGACCCACACCAGCCCGAGCCCGCTCTGGTCGCCGAGCAGCGCGCAGGCCCAGGCCAGGGCGAAGTGCCGATGCCCGTCCCGCAGGGGCGCGTAGAGCAACAAAGCGGCCGCGAAAGCGAGCCCGACGCGCAGCAGAAGTCCGCGGTCCAGCGCCAGCGGCGCGGAGTAGAGCTTCGGTCGAGGCGCACCGGAATCCGAGCGCCCCGGATCGGCAGCCCGGGTGCGGGCCGCGGAGCCTGACGCCGCCTTCGAACGGATCGCG
This sequence comes from Planctomycetota bacterium, assembly GCA_044375105.1. Taxonomy (GTDB): domain Bacteria; phylum Planctomycetota; class UBA1135; order UBA1135; genus JBIKLM01. The sequence goes on along the minus strand of JBILNK010000060.1, from coordinate 20,353 downwards.
GGTCCCATGGGCCGGCGAGACTACGCTGGGCCCGCGGGCGCCCTCGGCCGCTCTCGAGCGCGCCCATCGCCGCGCATCAGCGCGCTCCCGCGCGCCGTTTTCTGTGCCTCGGCGTCCCCAGCGAGCCCGCCCCGTTCCGCTCTCGGCGCGCCGTTCGGCGCGGCCCAGGGACAGCTGCGGCAGCCCCGCTCCCGCGCCGCACCCCGCGCAGCGCGCTCCCTAGGCCCGACGCCGGGGCAGGATCGCCAGCGGCAGGGGCTGGTAGACCTCGGCGCCGGCCTGGGCCCCGCGGGTGTTGCGCAGGCTCAGCCACGCGTCGAGGGCCAGGGTGGCCAACAGCAGCGGCGCCCAAGCGAACACCAGCAGCACCGGGGCCAAGCGCAGCAGCAGCAGCCCGAGCAGGTAGGGCCCCGCCAAGGTCACCTGCAGGTCGAAGGCGCGCCGGGCATGGCGCTCGAGGCGCTCGTCCCGCGGGCCCAGGAACCACCACACCAGCAACGGCACCAGCAGCGACAGGGTGCCGAAGGAGATCAGCTTGAGCGCGCTGGAGGCGTGGGCCAGGGCGGCCCAAGCGCGCCAGGTGTCGCCGCGATATCCGGGGTTGCGGGCGGACTGCACGGGCATTGCCTTCGAGGGCCCCTTGACTTCAGCCGCGGCTCGCCAGGGCGCAGCCGATCAGGCGGTAGAGCAGCCGGGCGCCCACGATCGCGTCCCAGGAGTCGAGGCCGGCCGGGTCGGCGGCGCCGGGCGCCACCTCTACCAGGTCCAGGCCCACGATGCGCCGGCCGCTCCTCGCCAGCTCTTCGAGCCACAGCCCGGTCTCGCCCCAGGACAGGCCCCCGGGCACCGGCGTTCCGGTGCCGGGGCACAGGGCGGGCTCGAGGCCGTCCACGTCGAAGGTCACATAGACCTTCTCCGGCAGCCGATCCAAGGTCTTGCGGATCAGGCCCACCAGCGAGCTGCCTTCGGCACGGGCGCGGGCCCACTGGTCGTCGTAGAGCGTGTGGATGCGGCCCGCGGAGCCTTCGATGCGCTCGCGCTCCTCGTCGCACAGGTCGCGGATGCCGACCTGCACGACGCGCCCGACCTCGGGGATGCGCGTGGTCACGTTGTCGAGGATCGACGCGTGGGACCAGTCGAAGCCCTCGTAGGCCCGGCGCAGGTCCGCGTGGGCGTCGAAATGCAGGACCCCCAGGCCCGGGTGCAAGCGCGCGCAGGCCCGGATGGCCCCGAAGGGCACCGCGTGGTCGCCGCCGATCAGGACCGGCAGCTTGCCGGCCTCCAGGCTCGCCGCCACCAGGCGCTCGACCTCCAGGTTGAGCGCGGCCGAGGCGCGGTTGACCGCCGCCAGGTCGCTGGCCAGGTCCGCGTCGCCGGCGATGCGTCCGCCGGCGGCGACGATGCGGCGCGCCGGGGCGAAGGCCTGGTTCTGCAGCTGCGCGATGGCGGCCGGCGGCTCGATCCAGGCGATGCCTTGTTCGTAGGGCCGGCCGAACAAGCGGCAATACAGATCCACCTGGTGGCTGGCGGCCAGGATCGCCTCGGGCCCCGCGGCGGTGCCCGGCCGGTAGGAGGTGGTGGCGTCGAAGCCCACCGGGATCAGATGCACGGCGGCCTCCGCGGGGCCGTGGTCCAGGCCGTAGGGACCGGAGTCGGGGCGGGCGGCGGCGTTGGGGTCGAAGTCGGCTCGGCTCATGGGCGGTCGCGGGCCGGTCGGCCGGCGGGGCAGAGACTCTAGGCCCCCGCTCCAGGATTCGCTCCCAGCGGGCCGGACGCCGGCGTAGCACGACCCCTGGGCAGCGCCTAGACGCCGACGCCCTGTCCCGGGAGCTCGGAATCGCGCGCGTTTTCCCGCCGGGGGACGCCCACCGGGCTGCGCCACGCCGCGCCGCGGGAGGGGCCGGGACCCACAAAACCTCTCCGAGCCGCGGGACGCCGCGGGGCCGGGCGCTTTTCCGAGCCCGATTCCCCAAGAAATCCCACCGGCGGGCCGTTCCAGGCCCCGGACGGGCGGCCGAGGCCTCGCGCGAGGCCCGCCGCCGACCCTCTCGCCCATGCCGCCCGACAACGCCGCCGCACCCCAACCCGCCGCCGAGCCCGACGAGCGCCTGCTCGCCCGCTGGCTGGCGGGGGAGGTGCGGGCCTTCGATGGGCTGGTGGCCCGCCACGCCGGCGCCCTGCTGGCCCACGCGCGGGCGCTGCTGCGCGACCCCGCCGCCGCCGAGGACCAGGTGCAGGAGACCTTCCTGCGCCTGCTCGCCAAGCCGCCGGAGCTGCGCGGATTCACCGGGCCAGAGGAGCCTTCCTCGCGGTCGCTGCTGTCGTCCTGGCTGCACCGCGTGACCCACAACCTGTGCATGGATGCGTTGAGGAGTTCCGGGCGGCGCCAGCGCCGAGAAACCGAGCAGGCCCGCCCCGAGGCCGTGCCCAGCGAGGCCCTGGCGGTCGAAGCGGAGGACACCCGCGCCGCGGTCGAGCGCGGCCTGGCGCGCCTGCCCGCCGCGCAGCGCGAGGTGCTGGCCCTGCGTTTGTTCGGAGAGCAGAGCTACAAGCAGATCGCCGCCTTGACCGGCAAGCAGATCGGCACGGTCGGCTGGTTGATCGCAGAGGGGCTCAAGTCGCTGTCCCGCGACTTGAACCATTGGTTGCCCGAGGGCGTTTCGAGCGCACACGACACACGCGCCGGCGAAGGCGCAGGGAGCTGACAGCATGCAGGCACGATCCGATTCCGGAGCTCACGGGCAAGAGCGCCCCTACGCAGGTCCCCCGGCGGAGGCCGGGCCTGGCGCCGCCAGCGAGCGCGAGGCGCGCCTGGTCGCCTACCTCTTCGGCGAGCTGGACGCCGAGGAGTCCGCGGCCATGGCCAACGAGATCCAACGGGACGCCGAACTGGCCGCCTTGGCGGAGCGCCTCGGCGCAACCCTGGGGCTGCTGCGCACGAGCGCGCGGCCCGAGCTCAGCGCCGTGGCGCGCGCGCGCCTTTCCAAGGCCGCCCGTCCCGTGCGGCGTCGGCCCGTGCAGCTGGCCAGCGCCGCTGCGCTGCTCCTGACCGTGGGGGCCGCCTGGGCGCTGCTGGGCCGCGACGCGGCGCGCCTCGGCCGGTCCGCGGAGACCCGCATCGCCCAGGCCCCGCCGCCCGGCGCGGCGCCGGCCAATTCCGCGGGATCGGTCCGGGCCGGAGGGGCTGCGCAGGCGCCGGCCGGGAACCGCCTCGAGGGGGCCGCGAGCGCGCCAGCCGTCGCTGAGCCGGAATCGCCGTTCAACTCGGACCAATTCAACAACGTGATCGGCATCGCCGGGGCTGAGCGCCCGGTGGCCACCAGCCGCACGGAGGGCAAGCGGGCCGGGTCCGGCGGGCGAGCTGACGAAGAGCAAGCTCCGTGGTCCCGAGAGAAACTACAGGCGTTGCGAGCTCTTGGCTACGGACCCGTAATGGTCGAAGACACGGCTGTACCGGGCGAACTCGCGGGCCTCGCCGGCGGCGCTGGCCAGGGCGATTTCAAGGGCAGCACGTCAAATGTCTTCGACGCGCCGCGGATCGAGCGCCTCGAGCTCTTCGACGAGCTGGAAGGGCCAGCCTCCCAAGGCGAGGTGCCGGATGCGGCTGCGGACGGCGAAGGGTCGCCCCTGCTGGCCGAGGTTCCGCTGGTCGGGCGCCTTTTCGGGGATCAGAGCCGCGCGGGACAGCGCGATTCGCGGGCCGCAGGTCCCTTGGACTCCGCGACCGAACTGGCCCGCCGTCTGGGCCTCGAACCCGCGGGGCTGGCCGGGTTCCTGATCGGCCTCGGTTACCTGCCGTCCGATTACGCCGGCGACCTCGAGGACGCCGCGGGCCGCGCGGCCCTGGAGCGCCTGACCCAGCGCCAGGAGCGTCAGCGCGAGCTCGACCGCTTGCTGGAAAACTGCCGTCGCCAGCCCGGCGAGAGCCTGGACGCCATGTTCTTCCGCCAATGGGGCACGCGCCCCTTCGTGGCCACGCGGGTCGATCCGCTCTCGACCTTCGCCAGCGACGTCGACACGGCCTCCTACACCCTGTGCCGGGCGCTGCTCGACCAGGGCTATCTGCCGGAGCGCGACGCGGTGCGACCGGAGGAGTTCATCAACGCCTTCGATCCCGCCGTGCCGCCGCCCGCCCAGGGCGTCTTCGCCCTGCACGCCGACCTGGCCCCGAGCCCCTTCGCCGCCGAAGAGTGGCTGCTGCGCGTCGTGGTGCGGGCCAAGTCGGTGCCGGAGGCCCAGCGCCCGCCCCTGGCGCTGCACTTCGTGGTCGACACCTCGGGCTCCATGGAGCGCGACGGGCGCCTCGAGCTGGTCCAGGCCTGCCTGCACCAGCTGGCCACGCGGCTCGATTCCCGCGACACCCTGTCCCTGGTGGCTTTTTCCAACGAAGCCCGCGAAGTCCTGCCCGCGACCTCCGGCGATCAGCGCGGCCGCATCGCCGCGGCGATCGACAGCCTGACGCCCGCGGGCGGCACCAACGTGGAAGCGGGCCTGGTCGCCGGGTACCAGCGCGCCGTGGCCAGCCTCGATCCCGCGCAGCAAAGCCGCGTGGTGCTGCTCTCCGACGGCGTGGGCAACATCGGCGAAACCAGCGCCGAAGGCTTGCTCGCGCAAGTGGCCGAGCAGCGCGCCCGCGGCATCTACCTGAACACCATCGGCGTGGGGCTCGGCAACCACAACGATGCCTTCCTGGAGCAGCTCGCCGACCGCGGCGACGGGGTGTGCAACTACGTCGACGACGCCGCCGAGGGCCGCCGGGCCTTCGTCGAGAACTTCACCGGCGCGTTCTTGACCGTGGCCAAGGACGTCAAGCTCCAGCTCGAGTTCGATCCGCAGCAGGTCGAGAGCTATCGCCAGGTGGGCTACGAGAACCGCCAGCTGGCCGATCGCTCGTTCCGCGACGACGCGGTCGACGCCGGCGAGGTGCCCGCCGGCCGCACCGTGGTGGCCCTGTATCGCCTGCGCGGCCTGCGCTTCGCCGCGGGCCAGGACGACGGCGCGTCCGCGGCCCGCCTGGCCACCCTGCGGGTGCGCTATCTGCCGCCCGCGGCCGATCCGGACGGCGCCGGCGCTCCGGGCGCCACCGAGCTCGAGCTGGCGATCACCCCGGCCATGGCCCACTCGGCCGCCGAGCAAGCCCCGATCGGCCTGCAGCGCGCCATGGCGCTGGCCCAGTTCGCCGAGCTGCTGCGGCGCTCCTACTTCGCCCGGGGCACGGACCCGCGCGCCCTGGGGGCCTGGATCCAGCGCATCGCCGAGGCCGACCCGGACCCGGAGTTCCGCGACTTCGCCGCGCTCTACGCCCGCCATCAGGCGGCCTTCGAGGGCCAGCTCCAACCGGCCAGCGCCTTGCAGGCCTCGATCGACGCACTGCTGGCCCTGCGCTTCGAACTGGAGCAGGAGCGCGAAGCGCCGGGCGCGCCCGACCCGGCGCGCCTGGCCGACCTGGAAGAGCGCATCGCGGCCCTGGAGGCCCAGCTGCGCGAGGCCTGGTCCAAGGGGGAAACGCGCTGAGCTGGGCCGTGCAGCGGCGCGGGGGGCAGCGCACGGGGCGCCGCTGGCCTGCGCCCTGCGGCCGCTGCTTCCGACAGCAGCCGTTCGGCCGGCGTCCATCGGCAACAGCCCTTTGGCTGGCTGACTGCGGCGCCTGAACGGGTCGCGGCGGCCGATCGGGCTCGTCGTCAGCGCGCCGCCTTGCTCCCCGGCGGCGACGCAAGGCGCCGGAAGCGCAGCTCCGGCGGGCGCGGGCGCGCCGCGGCCTGCTAGCGTGGCGCCCATGTCGAGCCGGGATCTCCGCGCCGAGCCCGCACCCGCGCAGATCGCGCGCCTGGGCGCCTGCCAGCCGCTGCTCTACGACCTCGAGCCCGCGCGTTTGGCGGAGTTCGATCTCGATGCCCACGTGCGCGCGGCCTCCGGCCTGCGCGCTGTGGGCAACGAGTTCGTGGTCCTGCAGGACGACGTCTCGGCCCTGGCCTTGGCCCAGCGCAACGGCCGGGCTCGCCCGCTGCTGCTGCCAATCGCTCCCGGCGCCCCGCGGCGTTTTTCGCCCACGGCCGCGGGCAAGCGCGGAAAGCTCGATCTCGAGGCGCTGCTGCGCCTGCCCGACCAGCGGCTGCTGGCGCTGGCCTCCGGCAGCCGACCGACGCGCGAACGGATCGCCCTGGGGACGGCCCAGGGCGATTTCGTGTTGCTTGAAGCGCCCGAGCTCTAGGCAGCGCTGCGCGCCTGCCAGGGCTTCGCCGGCAGCGAGCTCAACCTGGAGGGCGCCGAACTCGTGGGCGATCGCGTGCGCCTGCTCCAGCGCGGCAACGGCGCCAAGCGCGCGGGCTGCGGGCCCCACAACGCCTGGCTCGATCTGGATCTCGGCGCGCTCCTGCGCCACCTCGAGGCCGGCGGGCCGCTGCCCGCTCTGGGCGAGCCCACGCGCTGCGACCTGGGGCGCGAAGCCGGCGTGCCGCTCGGCTTCACCGACGTCGCTCGGGCCCCGGACGGGCGGCTGTGTTTCCTGGCCGCCGCCGAGGCCAGCGAGGATGCCGTCGACGACGGCGCCTGCCTGGGCAGTTGGATCGGCTGGTTCGAGGGCTCTGCGCTGCGCGTGACGCGGGTCCTCGAGCCCGACGGGCAGCCCACGCGGCGCAAGCTCGAGGGCCTCGACTTTGCCGCGGACGGCGCCTGGGTCTGCGCCGATCCGGACGATCCGGAGCGGCCCGCGCTGCTCTCGCGGCTCGAGCTGCCCGGCTGGTGAGCGCGCCGCCGGGGCTCGCCGGATGGCGGCCCAAAGGCCGCCGGACGGGCTGGCCCTGCGGCTCGGGCGCAGCCCGAGGCGATCGCTTTCGGGAGCCCGTCAGCGCGGCGCCGAATAGCCGAGCGGCGCGAAGCCGCGCGCTCCCGGCCGCCAGCAGGGCCAGGCCAGTCGCAGGGGGCCCGCGGCGCGGCTGTAGAGGCCGAGCAGGAAGCGTCCGTCGCGGGAGGGCACGAAACGGCAGCGGCCGCCGCGCTCGCCTTCGCTCCAGGTGCCCTCCAGGGCGCCCTCGGATGGGCGCAGTTCGAGCGCACCGCCCGGGTAGGTGCCACGGACGGCGGCGCCGTCGCCGGGGCCGAGCTCGAGGTCCCCGAAGGCCGAGCTCCAACGGCCCAGCCAGGCCGGAGCGCTCGCCGCCGCGCGCTGGTCGAGCTCCGCGGCGTGGGCGAAGCCGAGCTCCGCGATCGGCACCTCCAGGGCGATCGCGCGCCGGCCAGCGGCGCCGTAGACCTCGAGGGACACCGACGGCTGCGGGCCGTCCCAGCGGATCTCGACCCAGCCGAAGTTGGCTTCGTTGTAGCCCGGGCCCAGGCGCCGGTCGCTGGGCCCGAGGCTCTCCCAGCGCTGGTTGAGGGCGCTGGAGGTCAGGTCGTAGATCGGATACAGGCCGGCGCGGTCCTCCACGTTGAGCTCGGCGTAGTGGGTGTCGCCGGAGAGCACGATCAGGCCTTCGGCGCGCGTGCTCTGCACCAGATCGAAGAAGCGCTCGCGCTCGGCTGGGTAGTTGATCCAGGCCTCGTAGCCGTTGTGCCCCACGACCAACTGGGTCGAGCTGGCCACGAAACGCAGCCGCGCGGGCTGGCGCAGCTGCTCTTCGAGCCAGCGCCATTGGGCCTCGCCCAGGAAGTCGGCCTCACGCTCGGCGGGGTGCGGCACGTAGTCGCCCATCTCCGGGTAGAGCTGCTCGCGGCGCGGATCGAGCGAAGCGCGAAAGCTGCGCAGATCGAGCAGCAGCACCTGCACGCGCCGCTCCGGCGGCCCGAACAGGTGGCTGTGGTAGAGGCCCTCGCGCGCGCGGCGCGCGCTGTCCGCGGGCTCGCCGAAGAAGTCCAGCAGCAGCGCCTTGGAAGCCGCGCCGCTCGGGTACTCGCGTCCCGCGTCGTTGGCGCCGTAGTCGTGGTCGTCCCAGGTGGCCAGGAAGCGCGTCGATTTCGCCAAGGCGCGCCATTCCGGCTGGCCGGCCAGCTGGCGATAGGCGCCGCGCAGCACCTCCGGATCCGGGCTGTCGCCGTAGATGTTGTCGCCCAGGGCCAGGTAGAGCTGCGGGCCGCGCGGCAGCAGCTCGAGCAGCAGCGGGCAGGGCTCGGCTTGCTGGTAGCAGGAGCCGAAGGCGAAGCGGGTCAGCTCGAAATCCGGCTCCAGGGCGGCGAAGCCGCGCGGCGCGAGGTCGCGGGCGGGATGGCGCCCGTCGTCCGCGGGCGGCGCCGGCGCCGGCTCCTGGGCACGGCCGAGGGGCGCGAGGCACAGGCCTGCGGCTGCGACCCGGGCCGCCCACGGGATGCTCCGTCGCGAGCGCGGACTTATGGCCGCTGTGCGGCGCGAGCTTGGGTCGAGCAGGCCATCGGGCCCGCCCTGCGGTCGGTCCTGTCTCCCGCCGGGGGCCGGGGCGCGGCCGGCGGGCTCGAGGTCGGGATGGGGGCGGCGCTGTCGTGCGTGGGATCGGCGGGAAAGGGCCATGGGCGTGCCTCGCTGCGAGGGGACGCCGCGATGCTGCCATGGATCGGCGCTCTCGGGCGGCTCAGCGCGTGCGGTTCAGCGGCGGGCCGAAACGCCGGTTGCCCCAGATCAGGACCGCGGCGACCGCGTTGAAGGCCAGGAACAGGGCCACCAGGTTGAGCGCCACGCTGGCTCCCAAGCGGCCCACGTCGAGGAACGGGTAGGGGTAGCGGCCGGTGCTCGCGCCGCGCGCCAGGATCCAGCCCAGATAGAGCAGCGGATAAATCCAGGTGCGCGGCAGGTCACGCCAGCCGAGGCAGCCCTTCGGCAGGCTCAGCCACCAATAGCCCAGGAACAGCGGCGGCATCACGTAGTGCAGACCCACGTCCGCGACCCGGTCCCAGCCCTGTGGGTTCCAGCGTCCCGAAAGCAGCAAGCCGTACACGCCGGCGACCAGCACCATCGAAGCGGCCGCGGAGGTGGCCAGGGCCGGATCGGCCAGGGGGCCGCGGTGCGGCGCGCCGCGGCGCGCCGAGGCGGCGCGGGTCAAGATCGCGCAGGCCAGGGTGTTGGTCAGCAGTGTGAAGTACTCGCTGAAGCGCTGCAGCACCGCCGTCCAGCCCGAGCCCGCCCCCGCGTGGCCGCCGTAGAGCCGCTGCACGCGCAGCAGCAGGATGCCCCAGCCCAAGAGGGCGATGGCCGTGGCCAGCCCCCGCAGGAGCGAGGTCTTGGAGCGGGAGTCGCGGGGGGGCATGGGTTCGAAGGCGCGCCGAAATTCACCCGGGCCGAGCCCGGTCCGCGCGCCCCGGGTCGCCCCGGAGGCCGTGGAGACGGGCGCGGCCCGGCGATCATCTCCGAGGGCGAGCGGCCAGCGTCCTGTCGGCTCGCGCCGATTCCGATCTGGGCCCCTCTCGGGCCCGGACGCAGCTCACGAGCTGCGGGCCACCCGCTAGGGCCGCGCGGCCAGCGCTGCCAAGCACCCCGCTGGAGGGACCCCCTTCGCCCCAGGAACTTTTTCGGCCCGATCGCGCCGCCGCGCCCGCTGAGGACGCCGCGGTGGGCGAGGCAGCCTCAGGGGCTCCCTGGCCGTCTTGAACCGGGAGCAGAGCCCCGACGAGCAGCCGTCCCAGCACCCCGGCATTTTCCTCGAGCACCGGAAAAAAGTATCGACACATTCGGAGTCCGCCCTGCGGGGGGGAGCTGGGATAAAGTTGTGCGGCCAGCACCCGCCACGCCCCCCCGGCGAGTCCCCCCGTCCCATGACCTTCCTTTGTGGCACCGGCTATTGCGTCCCTGCGGAGGTGATCACCAACGCGGACCTGATCCGGCGCGTGCCGACCAACGAGGATTGGATCCTGTCGCACACCGGGATCCGTGAGCGCCGCGCGGCCCCCCAGGGACACGACACCAGCGACCTCGGGGCCGCGGCCACCCGGCACGCCCTCGAGCGCGCCGGCTGGGACCCGAAGCGGCTGCAGCTGCTGGTCTGCGCCACCAGCACCCCCGATCGCCTGATCCCGGCGACCGCCAACTACATCGGGCAGAAGCTGGGCATCGATCCGATCGCCTTCGACGTCAACGCCGCCTGCTCCGGGTTCGTGTACGGCTTGGCGGTGGCCCGCGGGCTGGTCGAGACCCTGGGGCTCGAGCGCGCGGCCCTGTGCACCGCCGAGAAGTACACCCGCGTCACCGACTACGACGACCGCGCCACCTGCATCTTCTTTGGCGACAGCGCCGCGACGGTGCTCTTGTGCAAGCAGCGGCCGAAGGTCGGCTTCGAGATCGTCGATCTGTTGATGGAGAACATCAACGAGGGCGCCGATTTCGTCACCACCCCGATCGGTGGCACCTTTCGCCAGGACGGCCGGCGGGTCAAGGAATACGCCCTGCGCAGCTTCGAGAAGAGCGCCAGGGATCTGCTCGGCCGTAACGGCCTCGCCGTCGGCGATCTGCGCGCCTTCTGCGGACACCAGGCCAACCTGCGCGTGCTCGAGGAGGTCGGCAGCCGTCTCGGCGTGCGCCCCGAGCGCCATTGGCACAACGTGGAAACCTGCGGCAATCAGGGCGCCGCCGGTGTGATCACCGCCTTCACCACGGCCCTCGATGCCCAGCAGGCCAGCGTGCGGGACGGCGACCTGTTCCTGTTGACCGTGTTCGGCTCGGGCTTCACCACGGGCAGCGTGCTGCTGCGGCGCATCGACGCGCGCTGAGGCCTGGCTATGCGCAAGGTCGTGCTCACGGGCTTCGGCGGGCCCGAGGTCCTGGTGCCGGTCGAGGCGCCCGAGCCGGAGCTGCCGCTCGACGGCTGGATCGTCGAGCTGCGCGCCATCGGGCTCAATTTCGCCGAGCTGGTCGAGCGCCGTGGCCTGTACCGCAAGGACCAGCGCCTGCCCTACGAGATCGGCAAGGAAGCCTGCGGGGTGATCGTCCAGAAGGGCCGCGACGCGCGCGGCTTCGAGCTGGGCCAGCGCGTGATCGCGATCAAGTTCTCGGGCGGCTGCTACGCCGAACGCGTGGCCCTGCGCCCGGGCCAGATCCTGCCGCTGCCCGCGCACCTCGACTTCGCCGCCGGCGCGGCCTTCGCCATCGCCTACGCCACCGCCTGGTACGCCCAGGAGGAGCTGGCCCGCGCGCGCCCCGGCGAGACGGCCCTGATCCAGGCGGCCGCCGGCGCCACCGGCAGCGCCGCGGTGCGGCTGGCCAAGGCCCGGGGCCTGACCGTGATCGGCACCGCCGGCGGTCCCGAGAAGGTCACCCAGGTGCTGGCCCTGGGCGCCGACGCCTGCATCGACTACCGCGGCGAGGACCTGCGCTCCCGAGTGGCCTCGGACACGGGCGGCCGTGGGGTCGACTATTGCTTGGAGAGCGTCGGCGGCGAGGTCTTCGAGCACAGCCTGGCCTGCCTGGCGCCCCTGGGCCGGCTGGTGACGATCGGCTTCTCCTCGATCGAAAAGGACCATGCCGAGCGCATCAAGCGCGTGCATCCGCTGATGCTGTTCCTGCGCTCTTGGGGCCTGTTCGGACTCAACATCGAGAACCTCGACTTCCCGCGCCGCAGCGACGTCTGGGGGCGCCTGTGCGCCCTGGCCGAAGCGCAACGCCTGGAGCCGCTGATCGGGGCCCGTTTCCCGCTCGAGCAGGCGGCCGCCGCCCATGCGGCCATCGAAGCGCGGCGCACCGCGGGTAAGGTGCTGCTGATCCCATGAGCGAGCGAGCCGCGCGACCCCACGACGATCCCGCCGACGGGCTGTCCACGGCCCCCGTGCGCCGCGTCGCCGCCCTGGCGCTCCTGTTCTGGGTTTTCTTGGGCGTGGCCGCGGGCTTCGCGGCCTTCGACTACGGCGTCGGGATCGCGGACTCCAAGCAGGGCGCCGACGGCGGCAACCGCAGCATCTTCACCGACGAGCGCCTGGGCTGGCTCAACCGGCCACACTTCGAGAACCCGGCGTACCAGACGCGGCTCGACCGCTTCGGGCTGCGCTCGCCGGAGATCCCCGACGATGCGCCGCTCGATGAGCTGCGTCTGGCAGGCTTCGGCGCCAGCAACGTCTACGGCGCCGGCGGCGCCCTGCAGCCCTGGTGCTGGAACTACAAGCTCGAAACCCTGGTGCAGGGCCGCGTCTCCGCGGCGCGCGTGCACAACGGCGGCGTGATGGCCTATTCGGCCCTGCAGTCCTGCCGCCTGGCCGCCAGCCTGCTCGAGGCGCTCGAGCCCGATCTGGTCATGGTGCTGGTCTCGCCCAGCGCCCAGCTGATGCTCGATCCGTCCTCCGCGGCGCGCTTCGTGCGCGTCGCCGACGGGCCCGGCGGCCTGGTGCCTCAGGATGTGGTCGCCGGCTGGCCGGGCTTCTTGAAACTGCCCGTGGCCCGCACCCACCGCTGGCTCAACGAATGGTCGGCGCTCTACCGGCGCCAGCGCGCCAAGTTCCAGGTCAACGACCGGCGCGACACGGCGATCCAGCGCTGGATGGTCTCGCGCGCCCCGCGCCCTGCGGCCGTCGACGCCATGTACCAGCGCACCCTGGAGGAGTTCTCGATCTTGGCGGAGGCCTGCCGCGAGCGCGGCGTCGAGCTGCGCGTCGGCATCCTGGTGGATCTGATCCAGGACTCCGACAAGGCCTGGGCCAACTTCCTGCGCAACAACCAGCTCGAGGGCGCCCCGCCCCTCGACACGCCGCGCCGCGAGCCGATCGAGGTGCTGCGCGAGGACCTGGAAGCCCGCGGCATCGTGTGCTGGGACTTCTTCGAGGAAGCCGACCGCATGGGCCAGGATCGGCGCGCTTTCCTGATGCCCGACGACGCCCACTGGAACGAAGCCGGCCACCTCGTGCTGGCGCGCGGCATCTTCAAGCGTCTCGAGGCCGAGGGGCTGCTCGAAACCCTGCGCCAGCGCCGCGCGGCCAAGCCCCGCACGCGACCCTACGGCGATTTCCCCTTCGACCCGGAAGGGTCCTGACCGGACGCCGCCTTGAACTTCCACAGCGTCCAGTTCCTGGGCTTCTTGGCGGCGATTCTGCCGCTGTTCTGGCTGCTGGCCAATCGGCGCGAGCCGCGCAACCTGCTGCTGCTGGCCGGTTCGCTGTATTTCTACGGCAGCTACAACGTCTGGTTCCTGACGCTGCTGGTCTATTCGACCTTCCTCGACTGGATCTGCGGCCATCGGATCCACGCGGCTCGCCAGGCCGGCGACCAGGCCAGGGCGCGCCGCTTCCTGTGGATCTCCCTGCTCGGCAACCTGGGGGTCCTGGGCTTCTTCAAGTACACCGACTGGGCCCTGCGCAGCGTCGCCGAGGGCCTCTCCTGGCTCGGCATCGCCTTCGATCCCCTGGCCTTCACGCAGGCCGCTTTGCCGCGCTTCCTGCTCAACGAGCAGCTGACCGGCATCCTGATCCCGATCGGCATCTCATTCTACACCTTCCAGACCCTCTCCTACACGATCGACATCTATCGGGGCAACCTGGCGCCCGCCAAGAGCTTCACCGACTTCGCCCTGTTCGTCAGCTTCTTCCCGCAGCTGGTGGCCGGCCCGATCGTGCGCGCCATCGACTTCCTGCCCCAGCTCGAATACCGCCCGCGCTTCGGGTCGGAGCGCCTGCGCGAGGGCCTGTGGCGCATGAACACGGGCCTGCTCAAGAAGATCGCGCTGGCCGACGTGCTGGGCCAGCACCTGGTGGACCCGGTCTACGCCGAACCCGGCAACTACTCGGCCCTGGTGCACCTGCTGGCCCTGTACGGCTTCGCCTTCCAGATCTATTTCGACTTCTCGGGGTACTCGGATATCGCCATCGGCACCGCCAAGCTGGTCGGCTTCGACCTGACCGAGAACTTCGTCACTCCGTACCGTTCGCGCTCCGTGCGCGAATTCTGGCGCCGCTGGCACATCTCGCTGTCGAGCTGGGTGCGCGACTACATCTATTTCCCCCTGGGCGGTTCCCGGGGCGGCGAGAACCGCGTGCGCCGGAACCTGCTGATCACCATGCTGGTCATCGGCGTCTGGCACGGGGCCAGCCTCCTATGGGTGCTCTACGGCCTGCTGCAGGGCACGACCATGATCTTCGAGCGGGTCTTCGAGCGTCTGCGCGGCGGCAAGGAATTCGCCACGAACCTGCCCCGCAGCCTGCTCTCCTGGTTCCTGACCTTCCACTTCATCGTCTTCTCCTGCTTGTTCATCCGCGCCCGCAGCTGGGACCAGCTGGTGGCCATGGTCACGCCGAGCGCGGGCTTCGGGGTCGAGGCGATCAAGGTTTGGGCCTGGTGGGCCCTGGCCTTCGGAGCCCTGTCGCACTTCTGGCCCCCGGCGATCACCGAGTGGTTCCACCGGCGTTTCCTGCGCTGCCCGGAGCTGCTGGTCGGCCTGCTGACCGGCCTGGTGGCGGGCGCCGTGGCCTGGCTGGTCGTCGGCCAGACGCCGTACATCTACTTCCAGTTCTGAGCAGCCCGGGGTCCGCGCGAGGCCGGACCCCGGCGGGGCTTTTGGGGTCCGCCTGCCGCGGCGAGCCCTGGCGGGGGCGCTGGGGGGGCCTGGGGGCCCGGGATCCGGGGGCTGCAGGGACTCCAGGGCGCCAGGTTCCGCGAGATCGCCGGGAGGGGCTTTCCGGTCTGGGGCTTTGGGGCTCAAGCTGTGGGCTGAGCGGGTCGAAGGGGCGCGACGGAAGGCGTCGGCCCGGCCCGCCGCGCCGATGCAACCCCGAGAGCCCAGCCGATCGATCCGTTCCCAGCTCCTGCTGGCCGCCCTGCTCTGCGGCAGCGCGGTTCTATTGGGGGCCTTCGGGGCCCACGCCCTCGAAGAGCGCCTCGAGCAGGCCGGCCAGGCGGATACCTGGGACACCGCGGTGCGCTACCAGCTCGGACACGGACTGGCGCTGCTGGCCCTGGCGGCGGGATCCGCCCAGCCGGGCTGGCCCGTATCCCCAGGCGTCGAGCGCTGGCTGGCCCGCGGGCTGGTCCTGGGCGCGCTGCTGTTCAGCGGCTCGCTCTACGGGCTGGCCCTAGGCGGGCCGCGCTGGCTCGGTCCGCTGACCCCCCTGGGGGGGCTCGCCTGGCTGGCCACCTGGGCCGGCCTGGCGCTGGCCGTCCTGCGCCGCCGACCGGACTAGTTTTCGCCCTCGGCCGGCCGTAAGCCGGCGTATAGGCTGCCTCCTCGGCCCAGACCCACCGACTTCGACCCGCGATGCCGACCCGACAACGCCGCCCTCGGATCCTGCCCTGGCCCGGCCTGCTGCTCACCGCGCTGGCCCTGGTCGGCTGCCAGAGTGCGAGCTCGACCGAGGCGGCGGCGGTGGTGCACCTCGAGCCCGCCAAATTCGGCGGCCTCAAGAGCTGCTTCCAATGGGGCCAGATGTACCTGGGCAGCGTGCCGGGGCCCGAGGAGCTGGAGCTGGCCGCGCGCCGCGGCGTGGGCCTGCTGCTGGACCTGCGCCAGAGCCCGGCCCCGGACTCCGCGCTGGCGCTGCAGGCCCGCGACCTGGGCATGGAGTACGCCCACGCCCCGATCGATCCCGAGCAGCTCAGCGATGGCGAGGTCGATCGCGCCCTGACCGCCCTGGCCGCCGCGGAGGACCGCCCGGCCCTGCTGTTCTGCGAGACCGGCAGCCGCGCCGCGATGGTGGCCGCCCTGTTCCGCATCGAACGCCAGCCCGATTCCCTCGAGCGCGCCATCGAAGACGCACGCCGCGCGGGCATGAAACCCGGCAGCAGCGAATCGGCCCTGCGCCGCCAAGCCGCGCGCCTGATCGCTGGCGACATCGGCACCCAGCCCGCCGGCTGGTCCGGCCCGCCCCCCGCCCGCTGACCCGCTCCGCGGCCTCCCCGAGGCCCGCCTGCGCCGCCGGACGGGGAACAGGCCTTCGAGGCCGGCTGGCTGCTCTCGGCGATCGCGCCGACCGGCTTGGTTGCCCACGAGCCCTTCGTCCTGCCAGCTCCCTCCGCCCCTGGTGCCGGTCGGCCACCCGCTGGGGCCGACCGACACCCAAGCATCGGCCGCCCATCGCGCTCAGCTTCCGGCTCGCAGGCCCACGGTGTATCCGCGATCAGTCGCTGACGTCTCGCTCCTAAGGAGGCAGCAAGCCCTGCTGCCGCAGGATGTTTTCCTTGGTCTTCTTTAACCATTCGTTCCGCCACCTTTCGTCAGCGGACTTTTGGTCGAGCGCTGGATCGCTCGCCGATGATGGTGGGGAACTCTGCCCGTGTTCTGCAGGCTCAGTCTGCTGCAGATTCCGATCAGGCGTTGCTCCCTCGACCTCCGAGCGCTCGGCCCCGACTCCTGAATTCAAGTCTCGGCCTTCGACAGCATCTAGCGTCGACCGCGGCTCGAGATCGGGGGGCGTGCGAATCCGGGCTTCGATCCCAGGCTCCTGTACCAGAGAGCTACGCTTGGCACGATCCTCTATCGGGAAGGCCGCAGTGGCGTGATCGATGGTCTTTTCGCTCAGGCCAAGATAGGCGAGTAAGCCAATGACAGCCACCATCAACAAAACCATCGTACGGTTGGCGCGCGAAGGCCTCATTTCTCGTATTGGACGCGGGCTGCTGGGATGTCTCGCCTAGCGTTTGAATTCTGCCTAAACCCGCAGGCACCCCCCCGCCGCCAAAGTTGCGACAGGCAAGGCCTGATTCTTCGCTGTACATTACGGACAATCTGCCGGATCGAAACCAAAGAGAAATGTCGTACTTGGCCCGGCCGCCATAGTCGAGCCAGATGTGGCATTGCAAACGCCTTCGTAGCAATCCTTCCCACCCCCAGCGCCAATGGTGTATGTCACCGTGACGAGGCAGGGATTGGCAGACTTGCATGCAAAATGTGTTATCTCTCCAACAACGCCCTCTGGGACTGAGCATCTGCCGTAATCAATATTCCTAATTGTAGAATTCTGCATTTGAATAACATTAAGCTTGGAATGGGTTAAAACGCTCTGGGATTCATCGCTATTCCAATCGTATCCGTAGGGATCCAGATAAATGCTATTGCCGAAGTGCATATACTTGGCGCCTGAATTAAGCAAGAACTGGTCTTCGGTGCCGTCTGCCAGGATCGTAAGGGAGCCGGGTGTCGTCAGGGTGAAGCCATCTTCGGAATCAAGACAAACCCAGGAGCCACTGGCCTCGACAATAGTTCCTCCGTCGGCTGGATAGCACGCAATTCCGTTGGGAATGATAATGTTCCTGACTGCGCTGTGGGGTGCCGATGCGTAGCTTTGGTTACCCCCCTTCACCGAGTTTAGCGCGCGGTCGATGTGCCCAGGGCCAGCGAGAATCGAACAGGTGCCTGCGACTACACAGATCGAAACAAACTTGGTGAGCATAGGATCCTCTGCGAATGCTGATGCACCGGTGCAACTTGCTGGCTACAGGTGGAGACTGCCAAACGTGATCGCCATCGTCAATGCTTGGGGAGCGTCAAGCGGTGTCATTCCCATCCCGGAGAGCCCCTAAGTGACCCCGCTGGGAACTCCGGCGGCCAATGGGGTGTGGGATCGCCGCTGCCCGCCGAGCTTTCTCCGGTTCGGGGAGATTGCCAACACACTGCGCAACCCCCAGGAGCGCAGCCCCGGGGGGCGTGTCGCTGCCTTCAGGCGGCGTCGACCAGGGCCAGCATGGCGCGGGCGATGAGCTCGAGCTGGTCGGGGTCGGTGCAGGCGGGGGGCAGGGCGTAGACCACCTGGCCTAGGGGGCGCAGGAGAACGCCGTGGTCGATGGCGACCTGGCGCAGGCGCGGGCTCAATTCGCTCAGGTAGCCCTGGACGTCGCCGCGCTCGGCGCACAGGTCGAAGGCCACCATGCCGCCCAGCTGGCGCAGTCCGCGCGCGCGCGGGTCGCCCTCGAGGGCGCTGGCCAGGCGGGCGTGGAGGCGCTGGCCGAGGGCTTCGAGCCGCGCGGGGACATGCTCTGCGAGACACAGCTCAAGGGAGCGCAAGGCCACGGCGCAGCCGATCGGATGGGCGGTGAAGGAGTGCCCGTGGAAGAAGGCCCGCGAGCGCTGTCGGCCCAGGAAGGCGGCGTAGATCGCTTCGCTGGCGGCGGTGGCGGCCAGGGGCAGGAGCCCGCCGGTCAGGCCCTTGGCCAGGGTCATCAGATCGGGGGCGATGCCGGCGCGCCCGCAGGCGAACAGCTCGCCGCTGCGGCCGAAGCCGGTCATGACCTCATCGGCGATCAGGAACAGCCCGTGGCGGTCGCACAGGGCGCGGGCGGCGCGCAGGAATTCGGCCGAGTGGAGCCGCATGCCGGCGGCGCCTTGGATCAGGGGCTCGACGATCAAGGCGGCCGCGCGCTGGCCCTCCTGTTCGAGCAGCGCGGCCAGGGCCTCGGCGGTCGGGGCCACGCGCCGGACGTCGAACAGCAGCTCGCGGAAGGGCAGGAAGAAGGGGTCCGGGTCGCCCACGGCCATGGCGCCGAAGGTGTCGCCGTGGTAGCCGCCCTCCAGGGCCACGAACAGGCGCCGCTGGCCCTCGCCGCGGCGCTCCTGGGCCTGGTAGGCCAGCTTGAGGGCGATCTCGACCGCGGTCGAGCCGTCGTCGCTGTAGAACAGGCGCGTTAGGCCCGCGGGCAGCAGCGGTTGCAAGCGCTCGGCCAGGGCCACGGCGGGCTCGTGGGTCGCGCCGGCGAACAGCACGTGGTCGAGCTGGCGCGCCTGGGAGGCCATGGCCTCGATCAGCTCCGGGCGGCCGTGGCCGTGCAGGCAGGTCCACCAGGAGGAGATCGCGTCCACCAGGCGCCGGCCGTCGTCGAGCACCAGCTCGGCGCCTTGCGCCGCGCGCACGGCCAGGGGCGCCGGCTCGAGCCCGTGTTGGGTGTAGGGGTGCCAGAGCAGGCGCGCGTCGCGCGCCGCGAGGTCCCCGCTGGGCGCGGGTCGGCTCATGGCAGCAGGTCGCTGGGGTCGATGTCGGCGCAGGCCCGGGCCAGCGCGCCGCGGTCGAGGGGCGCGAGCGGCGGCAAGCTGTGGATCCGGGCCAGCCCGGCGGTGCGGCGCAGGTAGGCGAGGTTTCTAGGATGGGGCTCGCCCATCAGCAGCAGGCAGCGGGGATCGAGCCCGCGGGAGCGCAGCGCCTGCAGCGAGAGCTGGGTGTGGTTCAGGGTGCCGAGGCCCGCGCGCGCCACCAGCAGCAGTTCGATGTGCCCGCGCAGGGAGGCCAGCCAGTCGAGCTGCTGGAAGCCATCGCGGTAGGGGACCAGCAGGCCGCCGGCCAGCTCGACCACGAAGCGGCGCTCGGGGTGCGCCGCCAGCAGTTGCTCCAGCGCCGGCGTCAGGGCCTCGACCGGCACGCGCGTGCACTCCGCTTCGGCGGCTTGGTCCGGGGAGGCCGGCAGGGCGTAATGGCGCAGGGGACTGGCCAAGAAGCCCTCCGGCGGCTGCGCGCCCCACAGGGCGCGCACGGTGTCCGTGTCGCTGTCGGAGCCGGTCTGCACCGGCTTCCAATAGCCCAGCGGGCCGCGCTGGCCGAGCACGTGCAAGGCCCAGGCGCTGCCCACGGTCTTGCCCACGCCGGTGTCGGTGCCGGCCACCACCAGCAGCCGGCCGGAGGGGGTTGCGGAGCCGCGCGGCGGGGCCGCGGCGGCCGTGGCGGACAAGCCCGTTGCGGCCGCTTGGCGCTCGATTCCGCGCGCGTCCGGAGCGGCCGCTGAGCGCCCACGGGCCGGGCCTCGCAGGGCCAGAGCCAGCGCTTGCGCCAAGCGATCGACCTGCTCCTCGGTGTTGTCGGCGTGGGTCACCAGGCGCAGGCGGGCCGAGCCCGCGGGCACCGTCGGCGGCCGCACGGCGCGCACGTCAAAACCGGCCGCTTGGGCCTGCGCCGCGCTGTGCAGCGCGGCCCGCTCCTCCCCCAGGATCCAGGGCACGATCGCCGCTGCCGGCTGCTGCGGCGCGGGCAGGCCGTGCTCCGCGGCCAGCTCCGTCAGGTGGCCGTAGAGGCGCTGGGCCAGCTCGAGGCAGCGCCGGCGCGGCTCGTCTGATTCCGGCTGCAGATCGATCGAGCGCGCCAGCATAGCGGCCACGGCCGGCGGCGGCGCGGTGGTGTAGATGAAGCTGCGCGCGCGGTTGACGAGCAGCTCGATCACGGGGCGCCTGGCGACCACCAGCGCGCCGGCGACACCCAGGGCTTTGCCGCCGGTGACCAGGCGCGCCAAGAGCCGCGGGGCGGCACGACCCTCGACCTCGGCCCAGGCGCCGGCGCCCCGGGGGCCGAGCAGGCCGGCGCTGTGGGCTTCATCGACCAGCAGCCAGGCCCCGTGGCGCTCGCAGGCCGCGGCCAGCTCGATCAGCGGCGCGCGGTCGCCGTCCATCGAGAACACGCCTTCGGTCAGCACCAAGCGCCGGCGCTGCCCCGCCACGCGCTCGAGCGTCGCTTCGAGCGCCGCCAGATCCCCATGGGGCACGATCTCGACCCGCGCCCGCGACAGGCG
>JBILNK010000214.1:0-6560 GCA_044375105.1 Planctomycetota bacterium | reverse complement strand
CGCTCAAGCCTTTTCGCCGAGCCGGCGACTCCAGTCGCCGCGCCGCACGCGCCACCAGAACAGCCCCGCCTTGATGCCGCTGGTCAGGTTGATCGCCCACCACACGCCCGCCGCGCCGCCGCCCAGCGGCAGGGCGAACAGATAGGTCAAGGGGATCCGCAGCAGGTTGCCGGCCCCCGCGATCCAGGGGATCGGGCGCGTCAGGCCGGCGCCCAGCAGGGCCTTCTCGTGCACCGCCTCCATGCCCACGAAGAACTGGCTGAAGGCCAGCACGCGCACATACAGCACCGCCTCGCGCAGCACCTCCTGGTCGGCGGCGAACAGGGCCGCCACCGGCTCCGCCAGAGCCAGGAAGGACAGGCTGAAGATGCCCGCCAGGCCGCAGGCCGCCAGGCGCGCGCGGCGCAGCACCGCCAGGGCCAGGTCCGCTCGACCGGCGCCGAGGGCCCGCCCGATCAGCGCCGCCGCCGCCACCGAGAGGCCCAGGAACAGCGGGTAGCTGACCCCCTCGAAGACCTGGAAACCGACCGCCAATCCGGCCTTGACCGGGTCCGGCAGCTGGCTCAGGACCAACGCCAGCACGCACCAATAGACGCCCGCGTAGAGCGCGATCGAGAGCGACATGGGCGCCGAAACCCGCGCGATCTCCAGCACCAAGGCCCGCTCGGGCCGCCGGCCAGTCCACAGCCGGACCCCCAGGCCGCGGTTCAAGATCCACAGGCCGAGCAGCACGGCCAACAGGCGCGACAGGCCCGTGGCGTAGGCGGCGCCGGACATGCCCAACCCGTGGATGCCGAGCGCCGCGCCCGCGCTGCTGGCCAGCCCGGCCAGCGGCGCGTCCGGCATGACCTGGCTCGCTTCGGCTCCGTAGATCAGCAGCGGGCTCAGGATGAAGTTGCTGCTGACCGCCACGCCCTGCAGCAGCATCGGCACGCGCGAGCGCCCGCGGCCCAGGAACAGGTTGTCGAGGGTCGGCGCCAGGAACATCGGCAGCGCCACCAGGTACAGGCCGCCGAGGTACTCGCGCGCGAACTGGGCCGTTTCGCCGCGCAGCCCGATCCAGGCCACGATCGTGGGCGTCAGCAGCGGCCCCAAGACCAGAGCCGTCAGCCCGAGCAGCAGCGCCAGGAACAGCGCATGGCGGGCGATGCGATCGGAGCGCTGCGCGGAGCCGGCCCCCAGGGCCCGCGCCGACAGCGCCAGGGCGCCCCCGGCCGCCAGGAAGCCGAAGGCGAAGTTCATGATCGCCACGAACAGCACCCCGCCGGCGGCGCTCTGGGCGTTTTGGCCAAGGCCCTGGATCCAATACTGGTCGTTGATGCGGTAGGCGCCGTTCAGCAGGAACGAGAGCGCCGCCGGCCAGGCCAGCCGCACCAGGGCCGCCAGTCCGTAGGCACGGTCGTCCGGCGCGCTGACGATGGGGGGGGAAGTGGGCAAGGAGCGGCCGCTGCCGACGGTCGGGAAGGGGGGCGCGGGAGTGCGCAGGGGGCGCTGTAGGGCGGAGGGCGGCAGCGCGCGAGGGCCGGGCTGGCGCGACCGAGCACGGGTCGCGGTCGATGGAGCATGCCTCGGTGAGGGGCAGGAAGGCGGGCCGAGGGGATTCGACGCTCCGGCTCGATCAGAGTCGCCGATCCTCAGGTGTTTCGAGCCTGCAAAGCTGCGTCTCCGGCCATCGGAGGGAAGCCGGCTAGAACGAGTTTCATGGCGCTGCTTCCGGCGCTGGACAAGGCCGAATCCGCTGGGCCTCCCTGCGATGCCTCGAATTCGCTCGGGCTCGCTCGGTTTCGTCGGCGGCGGGCCTTCGTCGGAGCGTCACTTGGACAGCACCAGCGTCGCGAGCGGCGGTTCCGCGGAGCCCGCTTCGAGCTCGAACTCGCGGTAGCCGACCCCGACCCCGGGGACGCTGGCGCGCAGGCTGATGCGCCCGGGGGCCAGCAGGTGCGCGCGCGCTCGCCCCAGGGAGTCGCTGCTCACGTCGATCAGCCCGCCGCCGGTGGAGAAGCCGCGCACGCGGGCGCCCTCCACGGGCCGGCCGACCGCGTCGCTGACCTGGATTTCGAGGGCCAGCAGGCGCGGCAGGCGCAGCGGGTCGAGGCTCAGTCCGGGCGCCCGGAAGCTGAGCCGCTTCTCGAGCAGGGGCGCTTCGCTGGGGCCGGCCAGCAGCCGGTACTCGCCGTCGGCGACGGCCGCGAAGGCGAAGCGCCCG
The DNA here is from genome assembly GCA_044375105.1 of Planctomycetota bacterium. Taxonomy (GTDB): domain Bacteria; phylum Planctomycetota; class UBA1135; order UBA1135; genus JBIKLM01. Next base: position 4,354 of record JBILNK010000214.1, on the reverse strand, counting down.
GCGGGGTTCGAGCGGGTTTCGCTGCGCTGGCCGGCGCCTTCGGGCACCAGGGTCAGCAGCAGGCCTTCGATGCCCAGGCCGTCCGGGTCGAGCACGGCCCCGGTCAGATCCCCGGCCGGGGCGATCGCCAGCACCACGTAGACCTGCTCGGCCCCCCGGGTGAGCAGCAGCGGCTGCGGCAGGGAGCTGGCCGCGGGCGCCTCGGCCCACAGCTCGAAGCCCGCCAGAGGCAGTCCGCTGAGCTCGAATTCGCGCTGCTCTGCGGGCACCGGCAGCTCGAAGTCGAGGCCCGTCTCCGCGCCCGCCCACGTGGCGCTGGCGGCCAGGCGCAGGGTCCAGGGCGTCGGGGTCATGCCCGGGGCCCACTCGAGCACGCCCCGGATGCGACCGGATCCGGAGCCCAGCCGGGCGCCGGGCACCGGGCCCGGGGGGCCGTCCACGGCCGTCGGCGACGCGCTCTTTACCGTCGGCGCCAAGACTTCCCCCCTCGGCGCCGCGGCGGCCTCGGGCAGCGGGCGCGTCGCGGGGCTGGCGGCGGGCCCCGCCGCGGGCTCCGGCAGCTTCGGCGCGGGCCCGGGTTCCGCCAGCCAGGCGATCAGGGCCGCCACGGCCAGGGCGCACAGCGGCCAGAGCCAACGCCGCGCGACGGCCAAGTTCGATCGGGGAGGGGCGCCCATGGGATCGCTGCGCGGGCCAGTCTAGACTGCGCGTCCCGCGCTCGCGCGCCGCCATGATCCAGAGCCTCCAACCCGAGCAGGTGCTGGCCTTGCTGTCGAGCCCGGCGCCGCCCCAGGTGGTCGACGTACGCGAGGGCTTCGAGCTCGAATTGGCGCCTTTCCCGGGCGCCGTGCACATCCCCATGGGCGAGCTGACGCGCCGCCACGGGGAGCTGGACGCCGCCCGGCCCCTGGTCTTGGTGTGCCACCACGGCGTGCGCAGCCTGCGGGCGGCCGGATACCTGGCGAGCCTGGGCTTTGGCCAGCTGATCAACCTGCAGGGCGGCATCGATGCCTGGTCGCGCTCGGTGGCGCCCGAGATCCCGCGCTATTAGCGCGTCCGCGCCCCGGCCGCCGAGCTGCCGCGGCTGTGCGCGCGGCGCGCCTGGCCCGGATCGATCCGCGTCAGGCGCCGGCCCGGGGAGGATCCTGTTCGGCTGGGGCGCGGCCCGCGAGCCGCCCTCCGCAGCCAGAGAGGGTCCGCGCTTCCCGATCGGTTCGCAGGGCCTCAGATCCTGACTTCGTCGGCGCGCTGGGGCGTTTCTGCCCGCGATCGACGCGGCCTGCGGCTCCGAGCCGAGGCGGCTCCCCTGGTCCGGATCCCACCGCGCCGGTTCGCGATCTCCACCGGGGGCCGATCGAGCGCACCGGCACGCCGCCAGCCCTCGAACCCGGCGCCCCACCCCGGAGACTCCCGGCGACCGCCGGTCAGCGCTGCGCTACGCTGCCTGGGCATCGATGCTCCGACCCGGGCCCCTGGGCCTCGGGCCAACGGCCGGCATCTTTGACGACCATGGCCAACGCCGCCTCCCAAGCATCCAAGCCCGCCGGACTCTCCGGCCTGCAGAAAGCCGTCCTCGGCCTGACCAGCGGCCTGCTGGTGCTGTCGGCCGGCGCGCGCCTGGCCCTGGCGCGGGGCTGGATCGGCTCCGGCGCCGCGGAGCCCGGCTCGAGCGGAGCGCGCTCCCTGGGCGGCGCCAGCCTGACCAGCGGCGGCTCCGCGCCCGCGGCTGCGCCCGCCCCGGGCAGTTTCGAGGCCCTGCTGCCGGTGTTCACCGAGGCCAGCTTCTTCGGCTTGATCGGCTTCGCCCTCGGTTACCTGTCGCGCATGGTCTTCAAGGTCGCGCTGATCTTCATCGCGCTGTTCTTCCTGGGGCTGCAGGCGCTGGTGCACTTCGGAGTGGTCGAGCAGGTCGACTGGCCCGCGGCGATCGAAAAGCTCAACGCCCTGATCCTGAACCTCAAGCAGGACCAGTCCATGAGCCAATGGCTGACCGCCAAACTGCCCACCGGGGGCGCGTTGTTGGCGGGCTATCTGCTGGGCCTCAAGCGCGGTTGAGGCAGCCGGGGCAGCGATGGCCGAACCGAGCCCGCCCGAGCCCCGGCGCTTTCGCGACACCCCTCTGAGGGATTCGCAGGCCCCGGCCCCGGATCGTTCTCGCCGGGATCGGCCGGGGAACGTCGGGTCGAACGCAGGCCGCGGCCTGCCCGGCGGCGCAGGCGCCGAAGCGCAATCCGGCCGGCTCCCGCGCCCCGCGCCCGGCGCCTCCGCGGAAGCCGCGGATCCGGATTCGGCAGCGGCCCCTGGATCCGGAACCCGCGGGGGCCTGGCGGGCCCCGCGGCCGGTGAGCGCCCCGACCCGGAGCTCCCCGAATCGGCCGCTGCGGCCGCTGCGGCGAAGGCCGCCCCGCGGCCCGCAGCCACGGAGCAGGGAGCCGGGCGGCGGTTTCTCGAAGGGGCAGGGCAGCCGAGCGCGGATTTCGGCGCGGGGCAAGCCGTGCCCGATTTCGAGCGGGATCCGGGGATCCCGCCGCAGCTGCCGCGACGGCCCTCCGTGCTGAGCCAGCCGGAGGTCGCCTGGCCGGCGGGGTTGCTGGCGGGCGCCCTGCCCGGACAGCTGCTGGCCGATTGGGCCCCGCCGGTCCTGGCGGCCCTGCCCGCGGCTCTGGCCCTGTTCCTCTTGGAGCTGGCCTGGCGCCGGCGCGGGGCTGCGCGCGCCGATCGGGCCGGCGTGCTGGGCTTCGGCCTGGGCCTGCTGGTCGCGGCCATCGACCGAGGCCTGGCCAGCGGCGACGCCGCCAGCCTGGGGGAGCGCTTGGGGCTTTGGCCCGCGGTTTCCGCCCAGGAACCGCTGCCGGCGCTGCTGTGCCTCGGCGCCCCGCTGTTCTGTCTGGCCCTGGCCGCGTCGGCGCGGATGCCGACCGGCCTGCCGGGCCGCCTGATGTTGGCCCTGCTGCTCGTGGAACTGGGCCACGTGGCGGGGGCCCGCGGCGCCCTATTGACCCAACCGGGCGACGGCGACCTGCTGCGGGCCTGGCGCGGGCTCGGCCCCCCTGGGCTGGCCTTGGCGTTTTCCTGGACGCTGGCCTGCGCCAGCGGCCTGGCCGCGGGGGTGCGGCCCGACCGACGCCGGGACGCGCTGTGGTTGGCCGCGGGCACCGCCATCGCCCTGGCCGTCGCCGCGGCGGCCTGGATCCAGGGCCCCTGAGGCGGATTTTCCCACCCGGACGCCCAGAACCCCGCTCCGCGCCCCGGCCCCGGGTGGCATCCGCCCCGGCCGGGGTTCTACATTGGCCCGCCCTTTGCCACGCCGCCCTGGCCCGCTCGCGAAGCGCGCCCCCGACCTTCCATGACCGAGTCTTCGCTGATCGAACGGATCACCCGCTCCCTGGCCTACATGCTGCGCCACAAGCCGGAGCAGTTCGACCTGGAGGTCGACGCCCACGGCTATGCGCCGGTCGGCGACGTGCTGCAGGCGCTGACCGAGCGCCTGGGCGAGCGCGTCGAGTTCGAGGACCTCGAGGACGCGGTCCTGGCCGGCGATCGCCGGCGCTACGAGATCGAAGGCGATCGGGTGCGCGCGCTGTACGGCCATTCGATCCCGATCGAGCCGGGCCCCGAGTCGGAGCCGCCGGAGCAGCTCTTCCTGGCGATCCCGGCCCGCGACGTGCCGCAGGCCCAGCGCGGCGGCCTGCGCGGCGGCCGGCGCTCGTTCCTGCACCTGGCGCTGACCCCCGAGGAAGCCCTGGAGACCGGGCGGCGGCTGGCGCGCGAATACACCCTGATCGTCGTGCACGCCGCCGAGGCCTTCGAGAACGGGGTGCCCTTCTACGATCGCAAGGCCCTGTTCCTGGCGGAGGAGCTGCCCAAGGAATGCCTCGAGATCGGCGAGACCTTCGACGACGGTGAGGAGCCCGAGCGGCGCGGCTTCCAGGGCGGCGGCCCGCGCGGCCGCAGCGAGCGCGGCGGGGCCCGGCGCCCGGAGCGCGGCCCGGAGCGCGACGCGCCGGCGCGGGGCGCCTGGAGCCGCCCGGCCGAGGAGTTCGCCGGGGCTTCCGGCGACGAAACCGCCGAAGAATCCGAGGCGCCGAGCCTGGACCAGCCCGCGGCCGCCGAGCTCGGCGGCGAAGCGGGCGAGCAGCGCCGTCGGCGCCGCCGCCGCGGCCGGCGCGGCCGGCGCGAAGCGGGGGAGGGCGGACCCCTGGAGGGCTCCGAGGCTGGCCCGGAGGACCTGGAAGAACCCGCGGAGGAGGCCGACTTCCGCGGAGACGAAGCGCGTGATGCGCGGCCCCTGGAGCGCGGGGCTCCGCGCTCGAATGAGCGCGGCGCCTGGGCCTCCCGCGACGAAACCCGTCCC
>JBILNK010000213.1:0-6695 GCA_044375105.1 Planctomycetota bacterium | reverse complement strand
CGATCGTTTTGGAGGCGTCGGAGGCCTTGGGCGTCGCCGCCGCTGCTTGAGCCGCGGCCGGAGCCGCGGGGGCCGCGGCCGGGCTGCCCTGCGCCCAGGCGGGAAGCGCTAGCGGGGTCGACAGCAGGGCAGAAATCAGGATCGAGAGGGCCGGGTGGGTGGGCTTCATGGCGGGTTCGGTCTTCGCGCAGAGGAGCATCAAACGGCCCGGGGTGGCCGCGGTTCAAGGACCGCGGCTCCTCGAGCCGCGGGGCGCGCCCGCGGCGGCTGGCCGAGGGCCTGCAGGCCGCCTGCCGTTCCGAGCCCGCGCGGGCTCGCGCGACGGCCCGATCCGAATTCTGGCGGGCATCGGGACGGGGTGCTCCCGGACGGTGTGCACCGGGACGGGGCCCAGGGGCTTAGAGCAGCCACGGGACCGCGGCTCGGATGGAGGCTCGGCGGCACTCCGAGGGTCCCCCGCGGAAGTTGGCACGGACCGGGAAACCGCGCGCCCCGCCCCGCTGGATCTCGAAGCCGGCGAGTCCCCGCCCCGCAGGTTTTCGCTTCCGAGGCTTCTCGCCCGAGACTTCTCTGCTGGGACTACTCGCCCGAAACTGCGGGCGGGAGACTGCGGGCCTCGGGCTCCAGCGGCGACAGCGGCGGGTCCCGCCAGCGGTTTAGGGCTCGACCAGGGGCTTGAGGCGCACAGCGGTGCCATAGGCCAGCAACTCGGCCACCCCGGAGCTGATCTCGCAGGTCTGGAAGCGCACCCCGATGATCGCGTCCGCGCCGCGGGCCTGGGCCTCGGCCACCATCCGATCGAGGGCCTGCTCGCGCACCTCGGCCAGCAGCTTGGTGTAGTCCTCCAGCTCGCCGCCGGTCACCTTGCGCACCCAGGCCCACAGGTCGCGGCCGATGTGCAGCGAACGCACCGCGTTGCCGCGCACCAGGCCGAGCACCCGCTCGACTTCGCGGCCGGGGACGTCACCGAGGGTCGACAGGATCGCAGAGTGCATTCCGGGGAGTGGGGGGGGGCGGGCGGGCTTCGATCGGCGGTTCTCGGAGCGCCACCTGCGGCCGAAGGGCAGGCGGGATGGCCGGTAAAGCGGCTCGGGATCAGCCCGAGACGATCGCATTTTCTGGCAGTCAGCGTATCGGCGTCGGGCAGGCGCTATTTTTGCGGAGTTCGCGGCCCAGTTCCAGCCCCTCGGTGTGCGCTGGATCGGGCCCGGCGAGCCCCGGCGGCCGGCCGGGTGCATCGGCCGCGGAGCATCGGCCGCGCCGGGCAGCCCCCCGCGGTCTCAACGCTTGACGTGCACGTAGGGGTCGTAGGGCAGCTCGCGCAGACGCTGGCGTATCCCGGCCCACAAGAGCAGCAGGAAGCCCAGGCTGAGGCAGAACAGGCCCGGCCGGATCAGCAGGGCCCGGCCGGTGAAGGCGGCCAGCAGATAACCGAGCGAGAACAGCGTCGCGCCGCCGAAGAACAGCAGTGTGCCGAAGCGCTTGAGCAGCCGCTGGCGCGGTTCGGCCGCCAGGCGCGCCCATTCGGCGTCGATCGGTTCGGGCGGCGCCTGCTGGCGGGCGAGCAGGTCGAGCTTGACCAGCTCGCTGACTTCGCGGGCTAGCTCGGGTTCGGCGAGCAAGCGCCTTTGGAACTCGGCCAGGCGCGCTCCGGAGAGCTCGCCATCGGCGAAGGCCATGGCCAGCAGCTCGCGCTCGCTCGGTTCGGGGTCGGACTGCGCGGGGGAATCCATCAGCGGCTGCGGGCGAGGCGCGGGAAGCGCGGGCTCGTGGTTCCGTCGTCCAGGTCTTCGATCGCCAGGCTGGCCAGCAGCGGCCGGAGGCGCTCGCGCAGGCGGCGGCGGGCGTGGAACAGGCGCGACATCACGGTGCCCTCGGGCAGGCCCAGGGCGGCGGCGATCTCGCCGTAGGAGCGGTCGTCGAAGTGGCGCAAGGCCAGCACCTCGCGGTCCGCGGCGGAAAGCTGGGCGAAGGCCGCCCGGAAGGTCGCTTGGACTTCGCCCTGCACCAGCTCGCTGCCCACCGGTTCGTCGCGGCTTGCCGGCTCGAGCGCCGGCAGGTCCTCTTCGCCATCGCCGTCCAAGGACACCGGCCCCGCGCCGCGGCGCTTGCGCAGGAAGCTGATGCAGGTGTTCTTCAGGATGCGATGGAACCAGGGCAGGAATGGCTGGCTCTCGTCGAAGCTGTCCCGCGCGCGGTAGATCTTGAGGAAGGCTTCCTGGGCGAGGTCCATGGCGTCGTCCCGCGAGCCGACCAGGCCGAAGGCCACGCGGAAGGCGCGCGCCCGCAGGCTCTCCACCAACGCGTCGAATGCGCGCGGGTCGCCGGCTTTGGCGGCGCGCATCAGGCGGTCGGCTTCGCTGTCCAGGGGGGGCTGGCCGTCGCTCATCGAGTCCGGCTCCCTACGGCCCTGGGCGCGCCAGCTTCATGGCGTTCGGGCGGTTTTTCGCCCGCGGCCAGGGACAGGGCCCAGGCCGCGGCGCGCCGGTTGGCCCCCGGGGGCCCCAGGCGCTCGGCCGCGAGTTCGAGGCCCGCCAGGGCCTCCTCCCGGGCCGGGCCGGGCTCCCAGAGGCCCTCCAGGGCCCGCCCGAGCGCCTCGAGGGGCGCGGCGCCCCGGAAACCGAATTCGGGCAGGACCCTGCGGCCCGCCAGCAGGTTGGTGATGCCGAAGCAGGGCACGCTCAGGGCCCGGCGTCCGAGCCATTCCTCGAAGGCCGATTCGACCCGGTAGATCACCAGGGCCGGGATGCGCTGGTGCAGCAGGTCGAGCAGCACCGTCCCGCTGACCGAGATCGCCGCCCGGGCCCCGGCCAGGTGCTCGTGCAGATCGCCGAGCGCCAAGCGGGCCCAGCCGCGGGCGCCCTCGGCCGCCAAGATCGCTTCGATCTGGGGGCCGAGCTCGCTGCGCCCCTGGACCACGCACACCTCGGTCTCGGGCCGGCGGGCGCGCAGGGCCGCCGCCAGCGCCAGCTGCACGGGCAGGTGCCGGGCGATCACCGAGCGGCGGCTGCCCGGCAGCAGCACCAGCCGCGGAACGGTCGCCACAGCTCGCCGCGGGGGCAGCTCGTCCAGGATCGGATGCCCCACGTGGCGGGTGTGGACGCCGCGGGCGGCGAACCAAACCGGCTCGAAGGGCAGCAGGGTCAGCGTCAGATCGACCCGCCGGCCCCAAGCGCCGCTGCGCCAGGGGGCCCAGGCCCAGTGCTGCGGCGCGACGAATTGCAGCGTGCGCACCCCGCAGCGCTTGGCCATGCCCGCCAACGGGCCGTTGAGCGCCGGGGAATCGACGCCGATGCACAGGTCGACGCGCTCTCGCTGCAGGGTTGCGGCAGCGGTTTCCAGCAGGCGCAGGTAGAAGGGCAGGGCCTTGGCCACGCCGAAGCCCATGGCCGCGCGGGCCACGGGATCGCCGACCAGCGTGACGCCCGCATCGCGCAGGCGCGGGCCGCCCAGGCCAAACCAGCGCGGCGGCGGCCAGCCGGCTTCCCTCAGGCGCGTTTCGATGGCCTGCAGCAGGTAGAGCCCGTGGTGCTCGCCGGAGGCTTCGGCGCAGGACAGGAACAGGGTCAGGGGCCGCGGGGGGCCGGGCAGCGCCGGCTCGGGATCGAGGGGCGCGGCGGCAGCGGTCCAGAGGCGCTCGAAGTCCGCCAGGCGGCGCTCCCGGGCCCAGGCGTCCCCCAGCAGCCGGAGCGGCAGGAGCGCGCCCTGGGCGAGGGTCTGGGCCAGGGCGCAGGCGAGGTTGGCGCGCGGGCTGGGTCCCTGGGGGCGGGGGAGGGCGGACATCGGCGCGGGCTGGAGGGCAGAGCCTACGCAGGGCGCTGCCCGGGCGCCGCGCCCGGCTGGGCTTTCCCGGGCGGGGGGCCCTCTCCTTCGGGCTCGCCCCGCGGCGCGCCGGGGCGGGCAGTCCGCAGCCGCGCGGGCATGCCCGGACCTCTCGACGGCCGCCATCGCGGAGCGCGCTCCCGCCCCGATCGGAGCGGGTTGCGGCCCTCGGCGCGGCTGGGCGCGATGGCCCTGGGCGCGTCGGCGCGCCGCGACCGGCCGCGGGGGCAGGCCCGCGGACCGGGTCCCGTTTCGCTCCGGCGCTCCGCTTCAGGCCGGCAGGCGCCGCGCGAAGGCCCGCTCCGCGGCGGCCAGGCAGATCAGGCAGAAGGCCGCCAGCCCGAGCACCACCGGGGCGTCGAGGGCGCCCTGCTGCTCGATGCGTCGATAGCTCCACACGTCGGCCAGGCGGAACACGCTGAAGCGCGTGGCGGTTTCGACCAGGTAAAGCGAAAACTGCACCATGCCCAGGGCCAGCAGGACGCCCGCGATGCGCCCGGGGCGCTGGGCCAGGGCCGAGCACAGGAATGCCAGGCTGAAGACCGCCGCCAGGAACAGGCTTTGGTGCAGGGCGGCCAGGCTCAGCAGCCATGTCGGAAACCCACCGGGGACCTCGCACAGCGCCATCAGCGGCTCGATGGCGTAGGTGGTCGCGAAGGTGGGCAGGACCAGGGCCAAGAGACCCGTCAGGTAGCGCTCGAGCAGCAGGCTGCGGCGCGAGCGCGGGCGCGCCAGCACGATCTCGAGGGTGCGGCGTTCGCTTTCGCCCGCGATCGCAAAGGCGCCGAAAACGACCGCCGCCACGCAGCCGATCGTGTTGCAGCCCTTGAACAGATGCTGCCCCGACATGTAGGCCCAAAGGCCTCCGGCCTCGAGCTCGTCGAGCAGGGAGCGCAGCACCGGCAGCGGGGCCAGCTTCTTGATGCCGCCGATGTTCTCCGCGTAGGTGGGGAAATAGGCCACCGCCAATCCCAGGGCCAGGCCCAGCACCAGGGTCAGGCCCAGGATCCGATACCAGAGCGATCTCCAGGGATGGGGCATGGCGCGCTCAGAGGCCCTCCACGCCGTAGAGGTCGCGATACAGGTCGGGCAAAGACAGCAGGCCGTAGTCGATGCGCTGGGGAGCCGGCAGGGAGCCATCCCTGGCCCACTCGGCCAAGAGCAGGCGCGGATCGGGCCGTTCGAGTTCGATCGTCAGGCGCGGCCCGCGGGCTTTGACCGAGCGGGCGCAGCCGTTCAAGCGGGCCGCGACGCGCGCCGCTTCCTCCGGGGTCTCGAAAGACAGGCGCAGCAGCCGCCGCGAGCGCTCGCTCAGGTCGCTGGCCCGCTCGTCCGCGATCAGCCGACCGCCGCTCAGGAACAGCAGCCGCTCGCAGGCGCGGTCGACCTCCCCCAGGTGGTGCGAGGACAGCAGCAGGGTGCGATCCTGAGCCCGGTCCTCCTCCAAGATCGCCAGGACCTCGCCGCGTTTGGTCGGATCGAGTCCTTCGGTCGGCTCGTCCAGGATGCGCACCGGGACTTCCGGGGCCAGGGCGGCGGCGAACATCAGCTGGCGCTTCATGCCATGGCTGTAGGCGCGCAACAGGCGCTGGCCCGGCAAGCCCAGGCGCTCCATCAGCCGGCGTCCGCGCTGGCGCGCCGCCCGGCCGCGGCCCTCCAGGAACCAATCGAGGTGCGCGTGGCCGCTGAGCTCCGGATAGCAGGCGATCTCGCCCGGCGCGAAGCTGGCCCGTCGGCGCACCGCCAGGCCGTCCCCGGCGAGCTCGATGCCGCCGACCCAGGCGCTGCCGGAGTTCGGCCGCAGCAGCCCCACCAGGAGCCGCAGGAGGGTCGATTTGCCGCTGCCGTTCGGGCCGACCAGTCCGACGATCGCCCCCGGTTCGATCTCCAGGTCGAGCGGCTGCAGGGCGCGCTGCGCGCCGAAGCTGCGGCACAGACCGTGGGTCCGGATGCCGGCGTGGGGGGGCGGGTCGCGGTGCATCGCGGGGATTTCGGCGGTCCCCAGAGGGGGCGTTCGGGCTTGCAGCCCACGACCGCTCACCCGAGACTGCGGCGGTCATGGCCAGGGATCAAGCCTGCGCTTCGGCTCGGCGGGAGGCCGTGCTCAAACGGGACCTGTTCGGAGCCGTGGAATTGTGGACTACGTCCGCGGGCGAGCGCTTCGTGCTGCGTCGTCCGATCGCTGCGTCCGAGGCGCGCGCCGAGGGCATCCCGGGCCCCCTGCGGCCTTTCGGTCGCGCCGTGGGCGCGTTGCTGGCTCGGCGCGAACGGCGCACGCTGGAACGGCTCGCGGCTTGTGTGGCCCGGGACCCCGCGCTGGCGGGCCTGCTGGCGGGGCGCTTGCCGCAGGCGGTCCCCGGCGCCTGGCTGACCGCCGCCCAGGCCGCCTTGTCAGAGGAGCTGGCAAAACAGCCGGGGACAGGGCCGGCCGCGCGCCTCCCCGCCGGCGAGTGGGTCGGCCGCACCTTTCTGCCGGGAGCGCCCCTCGATCGCACGCCGCTGCTCTCGCGGCGTTATTTCGAACATCTGGAGGGGCTGCTGACGACCCTGCATGGCCTGGGGCTGCGCCACAACGACCTGCACAAGGAGCAGAACCTGTTGGTGCTGCTCGATGGCAGCCCGGCGCTGATCGACTTCCAGCTCTCGAGCTGGCATTCGGGATCCGGACGCACGGCGCGCGTGCGAGCGGCCGAGGACCTGCGCCATGTGCGCAAGATCGCGCGCCGCTACCTGCTGCGCGATCCCGAGCGGGCCGCGCGCCTGCCGGAGGTCGGTCGCCGCTCCCTGCTGGCGGCCCTGTGGCTGCGCTGCGGCAAGCCGGTCTACAAGGCGCTCACGCGCGGCCTGCTGGGCTGGCGCGATGGGGAGCGCGG
>JBILNK010000212.1:0-6723 GCA_044375105.1 Planctomycetota bacterium | reverse complement strand
CGGCGGCTCGCCTGCCAGCGGCCCGGCCGGCTCCAAGAATGCGGGGCGAGGCCCTGCTGGCCCCGCCCCGTCGAGCCGGCCTGCGGATCCGCTGCACGTCACCCCATGCAGCGGCCCGCAAACCGGCGGTTCCCTGTCGATCGGAGCCGCTCGCCGCCGACCGGCCCCGCGCGGCGAGCGCGCGGCCGAGGCCGCGATCCCGGCCTCAGGACCGCCGGATGGCGGCCTAGAAGCGTGCGAGCAGCCGGTTCTCGCGGCTCGCGGGCAGCCCGAGCCGTTCCTTCTCGGGCTGTCGATCGGTCAAGGCTGGAAGGTGACCTGCTGAACGGCGCCGAGGCGCAGCAGCACGGGCTGGCCGGCGACGGCCTGCAGATACACGCTCGCGCCGATCAGGTTCGGGTTGTTCGGCACGTTGACGACGACCGACACCGGCGTGAACTGCCCGATGACGCCGGCGGTCAGCAGACCGAAGGAAGCCACCGGATCGAGTTCGATGAAGCCGAACGGGGCCAGCGGCAGGGGCGCGATCTGGGCGCCCGAGTAATAGAGCTGGACCAGGTCGCCCCAGGTGGCGAAGACGGTCACGTTCGTGCTGCTGCCGATCGAAGGCGAGGGGTTGGTGGCGATCGTCGCCGAGCGTCCGAGGGCGATCGAGCGCGGGTTGACGATGTCGGGGCCCCCGATCGTGTCGACCCACAGGGTGGCGGTCTCGGTCAACGGATCCACGGAGCCGCTGTTGTCCAGGTCGGCCAGACGCAGGATGCGGTCCGGGGCTTCGCTTTCGGCGGCCAGCAGGCTGCCGTCGGAGGCCGGCGCCAGGCGCCAAATCAGGCTGCCGTTCGGGTTCTGCCACCAGATGCTGAATTCGTTGGCCTGGTCGACGGCGCCGCTGCCGTCGACGTCGCGGAAGCGCCAGACCAGCTCGTTCATGGTGTCGGCCATGTAGAACCAGCCCTGGGCATCGATGGTGAGGCCCCAGAAGAAGGCGTTCAGCGGCTGGGCGGGGGGCGCGAAGAAGACCGTGACCTCGCTGGGCTGGTCGATCACGCCGGAGACGTTCAGATCGTCGAGCCGATAGACGCCCTTGGGGTTGGTGCCTGCGGAGGGAACATCGAGCAGGTACAGGCGACCGTCCTGGCCGATGGCGACATCCTGGGGGATCGAGGCGCCGCCGGCGCCGCCGGGCGCGGGCTTGAAGTACTCGACCGCCTCGCCGGCGTCGTTGGCGTCCCCGTCGAAGTTGGCGTCGAACAGGCGCACCACCGAGTCGACCGGGTTGGCTCCGTCGCCCGCGGACGCGACCCACAAAGCGCCTTGGGCGTCGGCGACCAGATTGGCCGGTGAGGCCAGCAGGATGCCCGAGCCGGTGCCGCCCTTGCCGTCGAACCACACGGTGCACTCGCCGGCGTCATGGCAGCTGCCGTCTCCGTCCAGGTCGACCAGGCGGAAGATGCGCTCTTCGCTGGAATCGGAGACGAACACGCGGCCGAACAGGTCCACGGTCACGCCGTTGCAGTTGGTCAGCGGGAAGGCGCCCTGCACGTCGTTGTAGAACACCGACACCTCGCCGGGAGCGTCGAAGTCGCCGTCGAGGTCCAGGTCGATCAGGCGGAAGACCTGATCGGAGCTGGGCTCGGGCACATAGCAGAAGTCGGTGCGCGCCAGGGGCAGGAGCTGCGGGATGGTCTGGGCAGCGCAGGGCAGGGCCAGGCTGGCGGCGACCAGGGTCAGGAGGGCGGGCTTCATGGGGGGCGTGGGAACTTCGGGGCGGGTCGCTGCGCCCTGGGACTGGTACGCGCAGCAGTTGAGACTGAGTCTCAGTCTATGCAGGCGGCCCGGGCTAGCAAGCTGCAATCCCAAAAAAACGCTCGGCGCCGAAGCGCCGGGAAGCAAACCGGGCCATCGCGCCGCCGCTCCCAACCCGTAAACACCCGCCGGCAACAGGCCCCTGGCAGCGGCTGGCGCAGGATCTGCGCCCGCGCGATGCTGGACGGCCTCCCCCTGACCCCTTTTTCCCATGACCTCGCGCCTCCTGGCCCTCGGCCTGCTCTCCGCCCTGCCATGGCTCGTCCAGCCCTCCCCGTCCCCCCGCCTGGACGACGAACTCGAAGCCAGCATGCACGCGGCCGAGGAGGCCCTGGAGGCGATCGCCGCCTCCCTGGAGGCCCACGCCAAGGCTCCCGCCGAGGGGCAAGCGGCCCACCTCGAAGCGGCGCGGACCCAGGCCGACCAGCTCCAGTCGAGCTTGCTGGCCGCTTACGGGCAGAGCCCTCGGGCCCCGAAGGAACTGACCGAGGCCAGCGCACAGGCCGCCTTCACGGTGCGCTACCAGCGCAAGATCCTCAGCACGCTCGATCTGGCCCTGGGGCTCGAGCTGGCCCTGATCGAAGGCAACATCGAAGGGGCCCGCGGCGCGGTGGGCGATCTGTTCGAGGCCGAGCAAACCGGGCATCGCGAGTTCCGGCCCAAGCGCCAACGCCGCGGCGGTGGCGAGGGGGAAGGCCAAGGCGGCGGGAACGGGTCCGGGCAATCCGGCGGGTGAGCGGCGGCGAGTGAGGGGTCCAGCGCCCCCTCGAGGCTTTCGGCCTTGACTCTTGCGCCGATCCGCTGCTGGCCCCGCTGCGGGGCGCACCCGGTGCCCCGGGATGTGGGGCGTGTCGACCCGAAGCGGTCCCTGGGGGCGAAGCCGCCATTTCGGCAGCACCCCCGCCTGACTGGCAGGCCCGCCACGTTGAGCGAGCTGCCAGAAAGGCGGCCTGGGGCGTGGAGAGCCCCGAGGGGAGGCGGCACGGGGCTTGCGGAAGCCAGGCGACCACCAACCCGCCCGCGCCGCCCATGAATCAGCCCCGCTACACCCAGAAAAGCACCGAAGCCCTCAGCGCCGCCCAGCAATTGGCCGCCTCCGCGGGCCATCCCGAGCTGACCCCGCTGCACCTGGGCAGCGCCCTGCTCGACGCGCCGGAGGGGGCGCTGCTGTCCGTGCTGGGCCAGCTCGGGGTCGACCCGGCTGGCCTGCGGGCCGAGCTCCAGCGCGGCCTCGAGCGCCTGCCCCGTGGCCAGGGCGGCCAGCTCGGCGTCAGCCGCGAATTCCAGGCGGTGATGGCCGAGGCCCAGGCCCAGGCCGCGCGGCTCAAGGACGAATTCCTCTCCACGGAGCACCTGCTGCTCGGCCTGGCGCACAAGGGCGGCAGCGCGGTCGAAGCGGCCTTCAAGGGCCGCGGCCTCGAGCCCGGCAAGCTGGTCCAGGCCCTCGGGCAGGTGCGCGGCGGCAAGCGCGTGACCAGCGAGAACCCCGAGGCCACCTTCGAGGCCCTCGAGAAGTACGCCCGCGACCTGACCAACGATTCGCGCAACGGCAAGCTCGATCCGGTGATCGGCCGCGACACCGAGATCCGCCGCGTGGCCCAGGTGCTCTCGCGCCGGCGCAAGAACAACCCGGTGCTGGTGGGCGATCCCGGCGTCGGCAAGACCGCCATCGTCGAAGGCCTGGCCAACCGCATCGTGGCCGCGGACGTGCCCGAAGGCCTCAAGGACAAGCGCATCATGGCGCTCGACATGGGCCGCCTGCTGGCCGGCGCCAAGTACCGCGGCGAGTTCGAAGAGCGCCTCAAGGCGGTCATCGACGAGGTCACCAATTCGGCCGGCGAAGTGATCCTGTTCATCGACGAGCTGCACACCCTGGTGGGCGCGGGCGGCGCCGAGGGCGCCGTGGACGCCGCCAACCTGCTCAAGCCGGCCCTGGCGCGCGGCGACCTGCGCTGCATCGGTGCGACCACCATCGACGAGTACAGGAAGTACATCGAAAAGGACAAGGCCCTCGAGCGCCGCTTCCTGCCGGTCAACGTGGACGAGCCCTCGGTCGAAGACACCGTGGCGATCCTGCGCGGCCTCAAGGAGCGCTACGAGGTGCACTACGGCGTGCGCATCCTGGACGAGGCCCTGGTGGCGGCCGCACGCCTCTCGGACCGCCACATCACGCAGCGTTTCTTGCCCGACAAGGCCATCGATTGCGTCGACGAAGCCGCTGCGCAGCTGCGCATGTCGATCGATTCCCTGCCGCCCGAACTCGACAGCCTGGAGCGCAAGAAGCGTCAGCTCGAGATCGAGCAGTCGGCGATCCAGAAGGAGGACGACCAGGGCAACGCGCGGCGCTTGGCGGACATCCACGCCGAGCTCGGCGAACTGGCCGAATCGATCGCCAGCCTGCGCGCGCGCTGGCAGCGCGAGAAGGACCTGATCACCAAGCTGCGCGCCGGCAAGACCCTGATCGAATCGCTCAAGCTCGAGGCCGAGCAGAAGGAACGCGCCGGGGATTACGCCCGCGTGGGCCAGATCCGCTACGGCGAAATCCCGCAGGCGCAGAAGAACCTGGAGGAAGCCTCGGCCGAACTGGCCCGGGCCCAAGCGGCCGGCGGCCTCCTGCCCGAGGAGGTCGACGGCGAGCTGATCGCCCAGGTGATCAGCCGCTGGACGGGCATCCCGGCCAGCCGCCTGCTTGAGACCGAGCGCGAGAAACTGCTGACCATGGAGCAGCGCCTGGGCGAGCGCGTGGTCGGCCAGGAAACGCCGCTCAAGGCCATCTCCGAAGCCGTGCGCCGCGCCAAGGCCGGCCTGCAGGAGCAATCGCGGCCCCTGGGCTCGTTCCTGCTGCTCGGGCCGACCGGCGTGGGCAAGACCGAGACCGCCAAGGCCCTGGCCGAGTTCTTGTTCGACGATGCGCAGGCCATCGTGCGGGTCGACATGAGCGAATTCATGGAGAAGCACTCCGTGTCGCGCTTGATCGGCGCGCCCCCGGGCTACGTCGGCTACGACGAGGGCGGTGTCCTGACCGAGGCGGTGCGCAGGAAGCCCCACTGCGTGATCCTGCTGGACGAGGTCGAGAAGGCGCACCAGGACGTGTTCAACGTGCTGCTGCAGCTGCTCGACGACGGCCGCTTGACCGACGGCAAGGGCAACCTGGTGGACTTCACGCAAACCCTGGTGCTGATGACCAGCAACCTGCGCTCCGAGAGCCAGCTGCGCGAGTTCTTCCGGCCCGAGTTCCTGAACCGTCTGGACGAGATCCTGACCTACAAGGCCCTCGAGCGCGGCCAGATGGTGCGCATCGTCGAGGTCCAGCTGCGGAACCTGGCCAAGCACCTGGCCGAGCAGGAGATCGAGCTGGACGTCAGCTTGGCCGCCAAGGAACACCTGGCGGAACTAGGCTTCGACGAGGAGTTCGGCGCCCGCCCGCTCAAGCGCGTGATCCAGCGCCAGATCCAGAACCGCCTGGCGGACGCGATCTTGAAGGGCGAGTTGGGGCGCGGCGATCGGGCCGAATTCGACCTGACGCGCGGCGAGCTGACCCTGACCGCCCGCCCGGCAGGCGCCGCGGAGCCTCGCCCGCGCAGCGGCGCCGCGGCTGCCCGCAGCTGAGCCCAAGCCCGTTCGCCGAGCCGGATCGGCTAGCCGCCCGCGCCGTGCCTCGAGAGCCGAGCACGGCGCGGGTGGCGCCTCATGGCCCCGCCCGATGGGCCGCTGGTCATCGCCGGCGTCCCAGGCCATCGCCCGGCCGACCGGGCCGCCGCGCTCGGGCCCTGCGCTTCGCCGCGCAGCGGTGCCTCGGGAGCACGGCGACCGCCGCGCGACGCTGCCTCGGGAGCGCGCGCTCCGGCGCTCCCCGGTGTCTGGGGAGCGCGCGGTTCGCCGCACCGGCCCGCTAGATTCGGGGCCCCATGGGCCCCGAACCGACCCTCGCCTCGCCCCGCCCGCGCGCTCACCGTCGCTGGCTGCGTGTGGCCCTCAGAATGTTCGCCGGAGTGGGGCTCGGGCTGGCTGTGCTGCTCGTTTGGCTCTGGCTCGACGCGCGACGGGACCGCAGCGCCTGGATGGCGGAGCGCATCGGCCAGCCGGGCCCCATCGAGCGGCAGGCCGCGCCGGGGCCCGCCGGCTGCTCGACCGAGGCGGTGCGGCTGTGCTCGAGCAGCGGACTGTGTGTCGACCTGACCCTGCTGCAGCGCCCCTGGGCTCCGGGCCAGCCCCTGCGGCCGGCGGCCGTGATCCTGGGCGGCCATCGCACCGGACGGGACGCGGCGCTCCTGGTGGGCGATCCGGGCGAGGTGGTCGTGGCGGCCCTGGACTACCCGCTCGAGGGCAGCGATCGCATCAAGGGCCTCGGTCCGATCCTGGCGGCACTGCCGAGGATCCGCGCCGCCCTGCTGGACACAGCCCCCGCGGCTGCCCTGGCCGTGCGCTGGCTAGCCAGCCAGCCGGGCGTCGATCCCGCGCGCATCGAACTCTTGGGCGTGAGCCTGGGCGCCGTCTTCGCTCCTTTGGCGGCCGGGCTCGAGCCCGCGGCCAGCCGCCTGTGGCTGGTGCACGGCGGTGCCGCGCCCCTGGCTTGGCTGGAGCACGCGCTCGAGCGCAAACAAAAGTCGCCCCTGCTGTCGTCCGCGACCGCGCGCCTGGCCTACCTGCTGGCTCGGGGCCCCAACTTCGAGCTCGAGCCCTGGCTGGCCCGGCTGCCGCCGCGCGAGCTCGTGATCGTGGCGGCCCGGGACGATGCGCGCCTGCCCCACGAGCTGGTGCTGGCCCTGCTCGACGGCGCCCCCTGCCCGGCCCGCCTGGCCTGGACCGAAGGCGGGCACGTGGACCCCAAGAAACCGGAGATCGTGCGGCAGCTGATCCAGACCGTGCTGGGCGGCATCGCCGGCGAGCCGCCGCCGCCCTATCGCCCCGGATCCG